>JAWVWY010000008.1:0-31945 GCA_033723495.1 Alcanivorax sp.
GATATGGTGATCGGCTTTGGTGGTGGCTCGTCCATGGACGTGGCAAAGCTGGTGGCCTTGCTGGCTGACCCTCGTGGTGAGCAACGGTTGGAGCAGTTGTATGGTGTGGGGCTCGCCAAGGGCCCGCGTCTGCCGCTGATTCAGGTGCCGACTACAGCAGGGACCGGCTCCGAGGTGACACCGGTTGCCATTATTACCACGGGTGAGACCACCAAGGCCGGTGTGGTATCGCCGCTGTTGTTGCCGGACCTGGCGGTGCTTGATGCGGAACTGACGCTGGGATTACCGGCGGCGGTAACGGCGGCGACCGGGATTGATGCCATGGTGCATGCCATTGAGGCTTACACCAGTGCCCATAAAAAGAACCCGTACTCCGACATGCTGGCCCGAGAAGCGCTACGCCTTCTGGCCGGCAACCTCTCCGAGGCAGTCCATAATGGTAGCAACACCGCCGCCCGGGAAGCCTGTTTACTGGGTGCCATGATGGCCGGACAGGCGTTTGCCAATGCGCCGGTGGCGGCAGTCCATGCACTGGCCTATCCGTTGGGTGGACACTTCCATATTCCCCATGGCCTGAGCAACTCGCTGGTATTGCCCGAGGTGCTACGCTTCAATGCTCCCCAGGCCGCCGCGCTATATGCGGAGCTGGCGCCACTCCTCAGTGACCAGGCATTTGATGGTGCAGAGCAGGGCGCGCAGGTGCTGATCCATGCACTGGAAAGCCTGATCGCGGATGTGGGGCTGCCAGTGCGATTGCGTGATGCGGGTGTCACCGAGGCTAGTCTGGAAACGCTGGCCGCGGATGCCATGTTGCAACAGCGCTTGCTGATCAATAATCCCCGTGATGTCAGCGAGTCGGATGCACTGGCAATTTACAGGGCGGTCTTTTGATGAGTGAACAGCAAGGTCGACCCGGTCGCGAACAGTATGGTTATCTTTGCCCGGTGGACAGCCGCTGGCGCGACAATGATATCTATGGGCATATCAACAATGTGGTCTATTACAGCTACTTTGATTCCACCATCAACCGATATCTGATCGAGCAGGGCGGGTTGGATATCCATCAGGGCGAGACTATTGCCTATGTGGTCAGCTCCGGGTGTGACTATCTTGAGGCTGCCGCCTACCCGGAACCCCTGCAGGTGGGCATGAAGGTGGAGAAACTGGGTAACAGCTCGGTTCGTTACGGGCTGGCACTGTTTGGTGAGCATGGCCCGGCCAGGGCAGTGGGTTTTGTGGTCCATGTGTTCGTGGATCGCGAGAGTGGTCGTCCAGTACCGATTCCCGGCCCTTTGCGTGAGGCTCTGAGCGCACTAAAGTAAGTCTCTGGAGGGAACGTGATACAGGGTCGGACGCAGCCGGTCTGACCCCAACCGCAACTAGGACTGCTCACGCGCTGCTGGATATGGTGTCGGCTGTGGGTTTTCAGCTTATCGCGTCTGACTGCAGACATCTGCTGGCGCTGAATTTTCCCTGAATTCCGTGATGATAAAAAAAAGCCCGGCTTTTGGCCGGGCTTTTTTTCGACGAGTCGCTAACCCGGGAAGAAATTCATTTTGTAATTTCCTTTCCAGGTTTCCACCTTCATGGCGCCGAAGTTCATTTGTCGGGCAACCAGCATGATGCGGTGTTCTAGCTTTGCATCACCCAGCTGACTGGACTTGATGCTGACCTTCAACACTTCACCACTGGGCGCGATCTCAAGATACAGCACCACGGTTCCCTGCAGGGCAGGATTACTGCGCAGAGCACGCTGGTACTGGCTGTTGAACTTGCCGGCATAACGGTCAAACACCCGGCGTAATTGCTCCTGAGTACGATGACTCTTGCCGTTACTGCCCTTGCGGCTGGTGCTGGCAGTATGGCCGTTGCCAGCGGCGGCGATCTTGCTGTCGACCTTGCTCTTGCCGATATTGCCGCTGGACAGATGGCCGCCGCCGCCACCGCCGCTGGAGGCTCGGGCTACGGCGACGCCACCGGAGCCACTGCTGGCCCGTTTTCCGATCAGATCTCGCTGTGCCTTGGCTTCGGTGTTGCCACCGGTACGCAAGCCGGCACCGCTGCTGACTACCGGGCCGACATCGTCAAGACCGCTAAGGGCGTCACCGATATCCGCGTCCAGCCGTGCCTTGGCTTTCTCGTGGGCTTCAGAGCGTTGCTTGTCTTCAGCCGGTTTGCTTTTCGGTTCCGGCTTGGGCTCGGGTTCCGGCTCCGGTTTGGGCTCTGGCTTGGGTTTTTCCTCCGGTTTCTTTTCTTCCGGTTTTTTCTTTTCCGGCTCCGGTTCTTCCTTGGGCGGAGGAGGCGGCGGCGTTTTTTTCTTCTCGATGACCAGCTGGGCCAGGCGATCGGGGATCTTTTGCTGTTCGCGACGGTCCGGCTTGTCGATGGTAACCGACTGAACCAGGAAGATCAGAAACAGCGTCAGTAACAGCAGCAGAATCAGAATGCCGTAGAGACGAAGGTTTTCCCCCTCTTGCTTATCCCAGGGCAGAGTGCCATCGAGCATGATACGCAGTTTGTTGTTATTGTTGGTCTGCGTCATTGATCGTCCTCCTTGGCTACCTTGAGCACGGCAAAGGCGACCTGGGTGTATGGGGTTTCCATACAACTGCGCATCAGTTTCTTGATGACCAGAAAGGGCACGTCACGGTCGGCAAGAATCATCACCTGCCGTTCCTTTTTGTGATCAATGGCCAGACTCTGCTTGGCGCGAAAGTCGAGTTCATCAACCAGTGCCTTGACGGTGCGCTCTTTCTGGTTTTGCACAGTCCCGGTGTCAGCAACCTTCTGGCCTTCCACAATAATGTCGGATGGGCTGACCTGAATGGTGAGCACCTCGGTGGGCAGTTTCTGTGCCGTCGATTCCGGCAACTGGATGGCCTTGTTGTCCGGGAGTTTGGCGGCGTTATTGTTGTTGACCAGCAAAAAGATCAGCAGGATGGTGAAAATATCCATCAATGCTGTCAGGTTCAGCGCCGCAACGGATTTATGCCGACGCTGATGACGGGCCATACGGCGAGCACGGACGGACTTCTTCATGCGTCACCTCCTGCCGCTTGCTGGGTCTGGTCTGGTGGTGCTGTACCAATACTGATACTGGGGAATAGCTCCTTCTTGATACTTTGCCCGTTGAGTTCCACATCGTAGAAACGTACGGCGTCCATGGTATGGATCATCACCTTGTAAGGGGTGGTGTCCTCGCATAGCAGGGTGACGGCGGTCTCGTCGGGGTATTTCTCTTTCAGCTGCACCAGAAAGTCATGCATGGCGAGGGTGTCATGCTGCTTGCCGTTATTTTTGACAATTTTCAGTACGGCACTGCTATTACGATCCACCAATTCATAGCGGTCCTTGTAGACCAGCACTTCCAGTTCCAGTTTGTCTTTATTGTTGTCATCCGACGGTGGACTGCTGTCACTTACGGCGGGCAAGTTCAACTGCAGGATGGAAACCTGCGCGAATACCGCGTTGATCAGCAGAAAAGGAATCAGCACTACCATCAGATTGAGAAAGGCAGTGATGTTCAGTTCCACCTCGGTGTCATGCGAACGTCGTCTGCGAAATCGCATACCGGCTCCTTACACCAGGTTGGTGAAAACAAGAGGGCGACTTACTGGCCGTTGCTCTTGCGTTCTTGCTGGGCAGAAACCTGGCGGAACACGTTAACGAATTTCACCGAGGCCATTTCCATGCTGTCTACCATCTTGCCGGTCATGGAGTTGATGTAGGCAAAGGCCAGCAGCATGGGGATCGCCGCAATCAGGCCGAAGGCGGTGGTGTTCATGGCAACAGAAATGGAGGCGGACAGCAGGTCGGCTTTCTGGGCCGGGTCAGCACTGGCCACGGCAGTGAAGGCGCTGATCAGACCGAGAATGGTGCCGAGCAGGCCAAGCAGGGTGGCGATGTTGGCAAAGGTAGCGATATAGGGCGTGCGGGTTTCCAGGCGCGGGATCACTTCCATCAAGCCTTCTTCCATGGCCAGCTCGATGTCGTCATGACGCTTGGCGGTCTTGGCACGTTCCAGGCCATAGCCGACAATTTTTGCCATGCCGGTGTTGCTGCCGGAAACGTAGTCGAGAGCCTGGCGGAACTGCCCCTTGGCAATCAGCGGGTAGACGCCTTTCCAGACCTTCTGGTTTTTGGCCTTGGTGGCCTGCAGGTAGATGATGCGCTCAATGCTCAGCGCCAGGCCCAGAGCCAGAACAACCAGGATTGGGTACATGAAAAAGCCGCCATCCTGAATGAATTTGATGGCGATATGAACAATACCGGCATCGTGGGCCGCGGCAGCGGTGGTCGCAGTTGTGGACATGGAAGTCTCCGATGTTTCTTGTGTGGAATATTATTGTTAGCGGGACAGCCTGACGATGGATCTCGCCGGGCTGTCATCCCCAAAAGGCCTGTTTTTTATCAGAAAAAACACATATTTTCATCCGGGCCGGAAGATTTAGGTTAATCGTGTCCCAGAAACAGCCCGTCATTATCCGGCTTCTTGTTGAGAAGGTCGTGATATTCGATTTCCCGTGTCAGCACGTCCTGGTCCAGAGGCTCGAGAACCCGGTTCAGCAGTGCGGAGGTGGGATCCTTTTTTTTCAGTTTCACTTCCCGGTCTTTCCAGGGCACCACATTCAGCACCGTGGGTGCCTCCTGGCTCCCGATTACGTTGGTTGCAGGTTCATCCTTGCTTGTTGCTGTGCCAGCCTGTGCCAGTGCACCCGTCAGCAACAGTGTCAGGGCTAGGGCGTATTTCATCAGTTCACCTCCGCGTTACTGGTCGGGGCCGGCGAGTCTGCAACCGGCTGGCTGGGCGCCTTTGGGGCCCGGCGCTTGAGATCAACGATCCAGTTGGCCACGTTTTCATCCGCGTTTTTCTGCAGCTTTTGATAAGCCTGGAAATGGGCCAGGGCCAGATTCAGGTCTTGCAGATAGAGTTCGCCAAGCACCGCCAGATTGAAGTGGGCCCGGGCATATTCAGGATCCAGCGCGAGCGCGGCTTCATACTGTTGTCGGGCTTGTTTGAATTTGCCCTGTTCGCGCAGGGTCAGCCCCAGTGCATTATGGGCATAGGGATTGGCCTGGTTGATACTGATGGCCTTTTCCAGGGCGTTTTGCGCCTGCTTGAACTTTTTCTGATGGAGGTAGATCAGCCCCACATTGACCTGTGGGCCGGATAATTGTGGATAGCGGCTAGCCAGAGACTGGAACATCACCAGAGCCTGCTGCTGTTTACCCTGAGCCAGGGTCTGCAGGGCACGGGCGTATTCGCCCATGGCCTTGCCAGCTATTTTTTCTAGCTTCGGGTCATGGGCAACGGGTGGCACATGCACGGCATCACTGTTGGCAGCCGCGCCACCATTTTTCTGTGCCTCGTACTTGCTGGTCACCGAGCCAGGCTCGCCCTGCATGTCGCTGGCCGGGTGGCTGGCACACCCGGTGAGCACCACGAACAGCGTACCAAGGGCAAACCACCAGGCGCCGGTAGACCGCCAGGCGCTAGTAGATAGTGTCGACATAGGGCTCTACCTGTTCAAACTTCGCATAGCGGCCGGGAATCAATTCTGCCAGGGCCGCAAAACTCTTTTTCACCCACTGGTCATAGATGTCATCGGTAACCAGGTCCGCGTTGGCGATGAGGATATCAATGGCCTTGTCTTCATAGGGCAGGGCCTTGTCCTCAAGCAGCATGGTGTACTCTTCCTTCTCCATGTCGCCCATCCCACTTGGGCGTTCGGAGTGGACCAGTGATTTGGCCAGCAGACGATACATTTCACCGATTTTATAGTTGGCTGCTGTGGCAAATTCCGCCACACCGATATCGGCGACCGCCTGATAGTTGGCCAGCGCCTGTTTCATGACACCGGTCTTTGCAGCCAGCGAGGTTTTTAACGGCTGAGTCAGCTGGATGCTCTTGAACTGGTCAAACTGCGGCCCGGCCAGCGTAAAGCTGGCGTAGGCGGCCAGCCAGGCAACCCGGTCATTGGCTTGTTTGCCGGCATCGTGATAACTGCTGACCAGGGCTTTGAGCCAGTGTGTTTCGGCCTGTTTGTCACCGGTTTTGCGAGCCAGCTCCACCAGACGGTACTGCGCCTCAGAGCGGAAGTCATAGGGCTTTGGCCACGCCTGCAGGTATTGCTGGTAGAGCGCAATGGAGGCTTGCGGCTGGTCGGCACGATCCTGCATTTTGGCGGCGCGCCACAGGGCCTGACGTGACAGTTCATCATTCTTGCCCTGGTAGCGCTGGGCGATCAGGGTCAGCTCGCCGGCGGCGGCGGTAAAGTTGCCGGTGGCCTCATAGGCGACCGCCAGCTTGTCAGGAATGGTTTCGGCCAGCGGGTCATGCGGATAGCGTTTGCGGAAAGATTCCAGTACCGGGATGGCACTGGCATTGTCGCCCTGCTTGATATAGAGCGTGGCGGCGTCAAAGTCGGCATTTTTGCGCACTGAGGCGGAGGGGACCGTCTGGCCGACACGCAGGAAGGTCGCAGCGGCTTGCGACAGGTTGCCCTGGTCACGCAGCTGTTCGCCCTGACGATAGATGCTGGTGGCCAGCTTCTCCTGGTAATCCGGCCGTTTATTGGCAGAAAGATTGTCCATGGCCAGCACTTTCTTGTAGGCCATTTCCGCATCCTGGAAGCGGCCCAGATCAAATTCGCCATTGGCAATGGTCGCCCAGCCGTAGAGAAGCAATTCGGCCGGTGGCGCCGGCTGGCGGGTTACCAGCAGGCCGGCAGTCTTGACGGCGCCTTGGGTATCGCCAAGTGCCAGCTGGTCTTCTGCCGTGTCGTGCAGCACCGGGTTAACTTGCTTGTGGTTGGGAAATTGCTTGGCGTAGTGCAGGGCGCTGGCCACTTTCTTCTGGCGCCAGCTGCTGGTTTGCTCGGGGTGCTTGTCGCCCAGTTGGGCCAGCAGTTTCTGGTAACTGACCAGGCCATCGTAGGCAGCATCCCCGGCGTCAGCATAGCCGGTATAGTTGTAGGCCGTGTTCTGGTATTCGCTGATTGCGCCCTGATAATCCTCGCTGGCGAACAGCACATCCGCATAGCGGTAATTGATTTCAGGTTGTCGCTTGTCCACGGGCGGTGTTTGCAGATATTCGCGGTACCAGCGAGCCGGTGCCTGATAGTCGGCCGGTTTACCGGATTTTTGTGCAATCACGTGGTAGTACTGCGCCAGGTCCAGAATATGTTGTTTAAGCAGGCTGGCATATTGTTCGTGTACATTCGGATGGCTTGCCCAGAATTTGCTGTGCACGCCGTAATGTTCGACGAAGGCCTCCTTGGCGGGCAGCACCAGGGTCGGGAAGCCACCTTTCTGGTAGGCATCGATCTGAAGGGTGGAGAATTGCGGTGCCAGGATGGAATCCGGGTAGACCTGCACAAACATGTCATAGGTCTGCGCCGCATCCCGGAAGCGTTCCTGGCTGAGGTAAACCTGGCCAAGGGCACGATAGATATCCGGTTCGTAATCCTTGTGACCATTACGGGCAAACCAGTCACGGACCGATTTGGCGCCGTCCAGGTTACTGAAGCCAAGGCTGATAACGCGCTGGGTGTCCGCGTAGAGCTTGCTTTCCATGCTGGTATCGTCATCCAGCTTGGCGTTGCCATGGAGCGTATCCATGAGCGTGAAGAAGCTCTTTTCGGCCAGTTGGTACTCGCCCAGCTTGTAATCACTCCAGCCGTGTTTGTAGAGCGCCTGGGTATAGAACTCGTTGTCGCTGCCACGGCGGATAACATCGGCATAGGCCTTCTCCGCCATGTCATAGTCGCCTTCGGAATAGAGCATTTCGCCGCGCCGGAACTGGGCTTCCAACGCCCACTCGCTATGCGGGTACTGGGTGACCAGAGCATCAAGGCTGTCACGTGACTTGTCCAGATCGCCATCCATGGCGTAGGCCTTGGAGAGCATGTAATAGGCTTCGGCCCGCTCTTTTGGCGATTTGGTACTGTTGAGCAGCTCCTTGTACAGACTAATAGCAGTGTGATAATCGATCTGCTTCTTGTCGGCGGAGGGGGCCATGGAGTCCGCCAGATCCAGCAACGCCAGCTTGCGTTCCTGGTTCTTGGTGGTTTTCACCTGCTGCATGGTGTTGTCGTAAACCACCTGGTCGACGCGTTTGTCGAGTTTGGCGTCTTCATCGCTATCAGCGTCAGCAGTATCACTTTCCTCTGCGGACTGCATGGCCAGATCGGCCATGCGTCGCAATGTCCTGGCCTTGCGTTCCGGATCATCAAACAGTTCTGCGGCCTGGCGGTAGCTTTCCAGTGCCTGGGATGCCGTGGCCTGCTGCAATTGCTGCTTTTCGATGGTGATGTCGGTGTTTTCCAGATCACCCAGGGTGGTGCCGCTGAAACGCGCCTGTTGTTCGAGCGAGCCGCTGTTGTGGGGCGTCGAGGCGCAGCCACCCAATGCCAGAATGGCGGCGGCCAGACTGTGAAGACGAAATCGCATCACGAGCCATCCCCTTGTTTGTTGCGTTCAGATACGGAACTGTCCTGCAATCGGGCAATGGCAAGGTGGGCTTCGGCGAGCTGATCGGCCAACCGGTGCTGGGTTTGCTGGAGCACGTTCAGGGCATCGTCCCGCATGCTTTTTTCCAGATCTTGCAGGGTGTTGCTGGTTTGCTTTTGCAGGGTTTGGATCCGTGTTTCCTGCTGCTGCAGGCGTTGGCCAAGATCGTCATGGGTACGCAGGCTGGCATCGCTGATCTGCAGGCGTACGGCCGCCACACGCCGGGCCAGAATGTTGCTGTCCTGATTCAGGTCACTGTGATCCTTTTCCTGTTGCTGCCTTTGTTGCTGTGCCTTATTGGCGATATCCCACAGCAACAGCCCCCGCAGCCGCTGCAGGCGAGCCTTGTTGCGTTGTGAATTGCCAGGCAGGTGATCGAATTGCTGGCTCAGGGACTGGATACGGTCCCACATGATTGCCTGGCCGGCGTTGCCAAGATCTTCCGGATGACTCATGTCCAGCCGGTCCGGAACCACCAGTGCATTGCTGTCTCGGGTCAGTTGTTCCTGGCGGCCAATCATACCGCTCATGGCTGCGCGGACCTTGGGCAGTGCCTGGCGTAATTGTTGCTGCTGAATCTGATAGCTCTCTTGCAGGGCCGGCAGCGACTGCTGCCAGTGATCGAGCATGTCCTTGATCTGATGAACCTGCCGATAGTGCTTGAAACGTTGTGCAAACTCATTACTCGAGAATAGCTTGTAGAGGTAGGCCAGTTCCTTGTTGTCACCCTGGGCGAGACCATCAATGCTGGCCGGGAGCAGGCCATTTTCGTTGGGGTTCTTGGGTAGCATGGCCTCGGCCCAGCCGCCCTTGTTGATATGATCGATGGTTCTTTGCAGATCCTTGAGGGCCTGGCGGTAGGCCTGGGCGGCATATTGATAGCCCGCCAGCGCCTGGGGCATGGCACCAAGTTCTTCATAGGCCCGTGGCGCCAGCATCAGGGCTTCCTGTACAGAGGGATGGTTTTTGCTGCGGCGCACCGCTTCCAGCCACAGGGGCAGGGCCTTGCGTACCTGGCCGGCCCGGTAATTGGCCAGGCCCAATGCCAGCAGGGCGTCTTCCGAGAACGGCCCCTGACTACGCACTTGAGAGAGTGAGGCGCGGGCCGCGTCGTTTTGCTTGTCGCGTAATTCGGTGAGCCCGGCGGCGAGGGCGGCCCGGTCGCGCAATGCCAGCGCCTGTTCGCTGTTTCCACCGGCGTCGACCAGCGAATGAAGCACCTTCAGACCCTGCTTGGTATGGCCCGCCCGGATCAGCGCTACACCCATGTTGTAGGTGGCATATCGGCCTTCATCGGTGTCTACGGGCACCGAGTAGAGGTAATCCAGAGCGCCGGTGAAATCCTCCTGCTTCATCATGATATTGGCCAGCATCAGACGGCGTTTGGCATCGTCCTCGGGTTTCAGGCCTTCCATCTTGTCGCTGTCGAGGATCATGGCAGCCTTGTCCAGGCGGCCTTCGTGATAGTGCAGTTCGGCCTTGTGCAGCCAGGTCTGGGCGCGGGTGCGGGTAACAATGTCCTTTTTCAACAATTCGTTGAAGATGACCTCGGCCTTGTCCGGCAGTCCATAGCTGACATAGAGATCACCCAGCAACAGCTGGGCGTAATCGGTCTCCTGGTTGAACAGGGCATTCTGCTTGTTGACCAGCAATTTGTTGATGGCCTGGAAGTCGGCATTGCGGTAGTAGTCATACATGACTTCACCGAATGCCAGATAGCGGTGTTCCTCATCCGTGAGTGGTTGCGGCCCCACGGGGACATCGTCAAAAAATTCCACTTTGGCGGCATAGGCCGGTGTCAGGCAGGCAGCGAGAAGGGCACCGGACAGCCACCGTCGAAACGGGGGCTGTGTCATTGCTGATTCCACTCCCGGAATTTGAATTTGTGCTGATGGCTGTTGAGGTCATCGACCACCTGCATTTCAATCATCTTGCGGCCGGGGCCCTTGGTGAAGGTATAGCTGGTGGTCTTCTGGTAGTCCTTGCCCTGCGGGTCATAGCCGTTGATGGTTGCTTCCAGCACATGGCGGCCACTGGTCAGATTGCCACTGTAAAGGCGCTGAATACCGCCCTTGGTGAGTGCCTGGAATTCCTGGTCGGTGTAGAAATGATAGCCGACATGCTCACCATCGATGGTCAGGTTGATGTCTACCAGGCGGATCGGCGTGCCGACATCCACGGAAACAAAGATATTGGTCTGGGGGCTGGCGTAAAGCAGCTCTTTTTCCAGCAGGGTAAGATCGCGGTTGAGGTTCAGCGCCTCACTCTTGAGTTGGCGGATACGCTCGGACAGTCCGTTATCGTCGGCGGCATGGGCTAACGAACCCAGACTCAACAGCAGGGCGCTAAAAAGGGGCAAAAGTGCTTTCATGGCGTGGCGATCGCTATCTTTTGTTGTTATTGGCCGCTAAGACGGCATGCGTAGCGCCTATTTGTAATCAGAAGAATGGCTTAAATCAAGGGCACAGAGCAGATAGGATTGACCGCAGGGAGCGCGATCGGCAGCCTTTTCAGCCAAGTGACAGGTCTGGAGATCAGCGGTGGCGACGATTCTGCCGGCTCTGGCGGCTTTACTGAAGCGACCGGAAAGCGAGATAACCCTTAAAACGCTGGCTGGTGGCGATACTGCACGCTCGTTCCGGCTTGAGATGCCAGGCGCACCGGCGCGGTTCGTGAAATACCATGATGAACCTGCGTTGCTTGTCGCTGAAAAAGCAGGGTTACATATTCTTGAAAATTATTTACCTGTGCCCAGGGTCGAGGCCCTGCAGAGAGTGGCGCCGGGGGCCTTGTTGGTGATGGACTACCATCGTGTGCAGTCACTGCGGGCGTCAGCGCAGTGGCGCCGGGCTGGGCAGGCCCTGGGGTTGCTGCATGGGCAGCATGCTGAAAGCTATGGGGCTGACAGTGACAACTTTATCGGAGCCATGCCACAGCTCAATGCCTGGTGTGACAGCTGGCCGGATTTCTTTGCCCGGTTTCGTCTTCTGCCCCAGTGTGACTTTGCACGGAAAAATGGGTTGCCGGCCCCCTTGTGTGAGCAGGTGCTGTGGGTGGCCGGGCAGCTTGAGCGCTGGTTGCCGGCGCGACCGCCGGCAAGCCTGCTGCACGGGGATCTCTGGCGAGGCAATCTGGGCTGGAGCGAAGGCGCCCCGTTTTTTTTATGATCCGGCCTGTTACTATGGCGACGCGCAGGTTGACCTGGCCATGCTCAATCTTTTTGGACATCCCCCGCAGGCTTTCTACGAGGGCTACCCGGGCGGCATGCCAGATTCCCGGCAACGCCGGGCCTGGCCGGTCTATGATCTTTATCACTGGCTCAATCACTTCAACCTGTTTGGCGGCCATTATCAGCAGGCGGTGGCTGGAACCCTGACGCATTTATTGCCCTGAACGGAATGAACCCGATGCAGATGATTGCCGATGCCAACATGCCGGGCCTGGAGGCCTTTGCGCATCATGGGCAGCTGACCACCGTCGATGGACGCAAGTTGAGCCGTCAGCAGTTGGGGAATGCCGAGGTGCTACTGGTGCGCTCGGTTAGCCGTGTTGACCAAGCCCTGCTGCAGGGGAGCCGGGTGCGTTTTGTCGGTTCCGCCACCATTGGTACCGACCATGTGGATCTGGACTACCTGCAAGAGGCCGGCATTCACTTTGCCCATGCGCCCGGCTGCAATGCCCGGGCGGTGAGCGAATATGTGCTCCAGGCAGTACTGACCCTGTGCCAGCATCAGGGCCGTCCGGCCCGGGGTGCCCGCGTGGCGGTAGTGGGGCTGGGCAACGTGGGGGCCCGGGTGGCCGACTGGCTGTCGGCCCTGGGAATGACCGTGCAGGTCTGTGATCCGCCGTTACAGGACGCCGGCTATCAAGGGCCCTGGCCGCTGCATTCGCTGGACGCGCTGCTGGATGCCGATGTGATTACCTTGCATGTACCACTGACCCGCGACGGCCCCCATCCGACCCGTCACCTGCTGAACGCCGAGCGCCTTGCGCGGCTGGGCCCGCAACAGATGTTGATCAATACCTGCCGGGGGCCGGTGGTGGATAACGATGCCTTGCTGGACCGCCTGCTAGCCGGTCGTGGGCCGGCCACGGTACTGGATGTCTGGGAGCGAGAGCCACAGGTATCGTCGGCGTTGCTTGAAAAGGTGGTGCGGGGCTCGCCCCACATAGCCGGTTACAGCCTGGAAGGCAAGCTGGCTGGCACCGCCATGCTCTACCAGGCGTTCTGTCAGTGGCAAGGGCTGGAATGTGCGTCGACCCGGGGCGGGGGGGAGCCGCCGCCACTGATGCAGCCGGTCAACGGGGAAAGCGATATCCTGGCGCTGGTACAATATGCCTATCGTTTGCAGGATGATCACCAGCGACTCACGGCAAGTCTGCGCGAGAGTAATCCGGCTGCGGCCTTTGATGCCTTGCGCAAGCATTACCCGCTGCGTCACGAGCTGCATCACTGGCGCCACCAGGGGGCTGTCGCTGCACCGTGGCAGCCGTTGGTCAGCCGGCTTTTTTCCGTGAATAGGTAGGGTAGTGCCAGGCCTGCTCCAGGCGCTCGCAGGCGTGCTGGATCATGGCTTCGGTAATGGGGATTTCACGACCCTGCTCATCGATCACGGCGGCGCCGTGGAAATCGGCCGGGCGGTGGTTGTTATTCATGTTCATCGCAATATCCATGACAACATGGGCTGGATTCTTCACTCTATCGAGACGCCGTTTTTTTCGACAACGCCATTTTTGTATCCAGATGTGACCCTTTTATGAAAACCTCTTCGCAAACACTGACCCTGGGCGTACTGGTGAACCCCTTTGCCGGTCTGGGCGGCAGTGTCGCACTGAAAGGCAGCGACGGTGTCGCCACGCGTGAGGAAGCGTTGCGCCGAGGTGCCGTTCCCCAGGCCGGGCAGCGTATGCTGCGTGCCCTGAAAGCCCTGCGGGCTAGCGGTATGACGCCGACGGTATTGACCTGGGGCGGTGACATGGGGGCGAACAGCTGCCAGCAGGCGGGGCTGCAAGCCACGGTTATCGGCCAGTCGCCGCAACCCAGTTCGCCGCAGGATACCTGCCACGCGGCGCGAGCTCTGCGAGAGGCCGGCGCCGAGTTGATTCTGTTCGCTGGCGGAGATGGCACCGCCCGTGATCTGGTGGATGCGCTGGGGATGTCGACACCGGTACTGGGGGTGCCGGCGGGCTGCAAGATGCATTCCGGGGTTTATGCCATCAACCCGGAAGCGGCCGGCAAGCTGCTGGCGGATCTGGCCCAGGGTGAACTGGTCGGCCTGCAGAGTGCCGAGGTCCGCGACATCGATGAAGACGCCTTCCGCCAGGGCGTGGTGCGTGCCCGTCATTACGGCGATTTGCAGGTGCCCGCGGAGGCCCGTTACCTGCAACAGGTCAAATGCGGAGGCCGCGAGGTGGAGGATCTGGTGGTCACCGAGGTGGCGGCCTGGGTGGCCGATACCCTGGAAGACGATACCTATTATCTGATGGGCTCCGGCTCCACCGTGGCGGTGGTCATGGAGCAGCTGGGCCTGGCGAACACCCTGTTGGGTGTGGATGTGGTTTACAACGGCGAGCTGGCAGGCCAGGACCTGGGTGCCAGCGAGCTGTTGGCGCTGATCGGAGAGGCGCCGTCCCGCGCGATATTGACCGTAATCGGCGGGCAGGGGCACCTGTTTGGCCGCGGCAACCAGCAATTTAGCCCGGCGCTGATTCGTCGCCTGGGCAAGGACAATATCCGTATCCTGGCGACCCGTACCAAGTTGCAGACCTTGGCGGGTCGGCCGCTGGTAGTGGATACCGGTGATGCGGCACTGGACCTGCAGCTGTGCGGGTTGTGGCCAGTCACCACAGGTTATGAGGATCAGATTCTCTACCGGGTCGCTGTCGATGCCGGGCCATGAATGGTTCGCCGCCGACAAAGCGTCACAAAAAAGGCCGCCACCGGTATTCGGGGCGGCCTTTTCTCAGTAACGGTTAGCGTCAGGCGTGGCGTCTTTCCTGCAGCGCCCGGATGCGGTCATCCAGGGGAGGGTGAGACGCAAACAGGGCTTGCAGGCCATGGCGCAGGCCGGAGCTGATGCCGAAGGCCACCAGCGTATCGGGCATCTGGTTGGGCACTTCGCTTTCTGCCTTCAGGCGTTGCAGGGCAGCAATCATGCTGTTGCGGTCGGCCAGGTTGGCGCCGGCGGCGTCGGCCCGGTATTCCCGGAATCGCGAGAACCACATGACGATGGCACTGGCGGCGATACCGAAGATGATCTCGGCGACCAACACCACAATGTAATAGCCGAAGCCCAGGCCGCCTTCGCCATCACGGCGGAAAAAGCTGTCCACCACCGAACCCACCACCCGGGCAGCAAAGATCACGAAGGTGTTGACGATACCCTGGATCAGACTCAGGGTGACCATGTCGCCATTGGCCACATGGCCGATTTCATGGGCCAGTACAGCCCGAACCTCTTCCGGTCGGAAGCGGGTCAGCAGCCCTTGAGAGACCGCCACCAGGGCGTCGTTCTTGTTCCAGCCGGTGGCAAAGGCGTTGGATTGCTGGGTCGGGAAGATGCCGACTTCCGGCATCTTGATACCTGCCTTGTCAGATAACTCCTTCACCGTCTGCATCAGCCATTGTTCGGCCTGGTTGGAAGGTTGCTTAATCACCTGGACCCGGGCCGACCATTTGGCCATGGGTTTGGAGATCAGCAGCGAGATAAAAGAGCCGGCAAAACCGAATACCGCGCTGAAGATCAGCAGGTTGGTCAGATTCAGGCCGGTACCGGTCTGGGACAGATAACTGTCGACACCCAGCAGGCTAAGCGTGATGCTGGCGACAATGATGACCGCCAGGTTGGTAAGAAGATAAAGCGCGATGCGCATCATCGTGGTCTTTCTCCAGTCAGTAAGAAACCGTTGTGGCCACCGTGGCCGGTATTGCTAACAGCCATTTTCAGCTTGTTAGGTGGGGGCAGGGCAGTTGCGTTCAAGAGCCGCCTTGCCGATACTCGCCGGCACTTCTCTTTGCCACCCGAAAAATCATGTCCAACCCAGACTTTTCAGACCTGCTTGCCCCGTATCTGGTTCCGCCATCTGCGCAGCAGCACCGGCTTTTCCATGGCCGCGGCAAGACCGTACCGGAACTGGAATGGCTAACCCTTGACCGTTTTGCGCCGGTGCTGGTGGCTACCCTGTTTCGTGAGCCATCACCGGCGGTGGAGGGGGCCCTTTGCCGAGTGCTGGAAGCGGCGTTGCCGACACTGGGGTGTGATTGTCTGGTACTTCAGTATCGCCATGGCGGTAACGCAGACAACCGCCTGGTGTGCGGCAATTTGCCGCAGCAGCCGCTGGCCCATGAGCAGGGGCTGGATTACCGGCTGGATTTCGAACGCGGGCAGAACCTGGGGTTCTTCGCGGACATGGCCGAAGGGCGTCGCTGGCTGCGTGAGCGGGCTGCGGGCAAGACGGTTTTGAACCTGTTCAGCTTTACCTGCAGTTTTTCGGTGGCGGCGCTGGCCGGTGGCGCCGAGTCGGTGGTCAATATCGACCTGTCCAATGCCGCCCTGACCCTGGGCCAACAGAACCATGCCGTAAACGGCTTCCAGCAGGCCCGGGTTCATTATCTGCCGCACAATATTTTCCGCAGCTGGAAAAAGCTCCACAGCCTGGGGCGCTACGACATTATCGTGGTTGATCCGCCCAGTGCCCAGAAGGGTAGCTTCATGGCCGAGAAGGATTACCCCAAGGTACTGCGCAAGCTACACAAGTTGCTCAAGCCGGAGGCCGAACTGCTGGTGTGCCTGAATGCCCCCTGGCTGGATTACGCCTGGCTGGAGGGCTGTGTGGCCGAGCATTTGCCTGGTTGCGAAAAAGTGGCACGTCTGCCCGGCGCCGCCGGCTTTGACGAGGCCGGAGAACCGGCGCTGAAAACCGTGCATTACCAATACCGGCGGCCGGACGAGTTGCCGCAATAACCATGGCCGGTTACCGCTCCCGTCTGGATCGCTTTCTCAGTCAGCAGCTGGGGATCAGTCGCCGCGCTGTTCGGCCCTTGCTGGCGGCGGGGCGTGTGACCGTGGACGGGGAGGTGGTGGGTGATCGTCAGCGGCTGGTCGATGCCTTTTCCCTTGTTAGTCTTGATGATCAGGTGCTTCAGCAGCGCCGGCGCCGTTATCTGATGCTCAACAAGCCCGCCGGCGTGGTCAGCGCCACCCGTGATGACCGGCACACCACGGTACTGGATTTGCTGGCAGACACTCGATCAGCGGACCTGCATCTGGCAGGCCGGCTTGACTATCACTCCACCGGTCTGGTGCTGATTACCAATGACGGCCAGTGGTCACGGGCGCTGAGCCATCCGGACTGTGGGGTCGCCAAACGCTATCGCGTGGTGCTCGAAAAACCGCTGGGCCAGGCGGACGTGGACGCCTTCGCGGCAGGGATGTTCTTCGCGTATGAGGGAATAACCACGCGCCCGGCCGGGTTGCAGTTACTGGCCGAGCGAGAGGCGCAAGTGACCCTGCAGGAAGGCCGTTATCACCAGATACGCCGCATGTTCGCCCGTCAGGGCAATCGGGTGCTGGCCCTGCATCGGCTGGCTATTGGCAACCTGGTGCTGGACCCGGCGCTGGCACCCGGGCAGTGCCGGGAACTGTCGCCTTCGGAAGTCAACGGCATCATGGAAGGGCATTGATCAGGGCGTGGAGGTGCCGCTATCCAGGGCGCCGAGCTCGGTAAACTCCCGGGCATTGACCGGCTGGGGGGAGCGTGACAGCAGGTAGCGCACCAGCGCCGTAGTCTGCGCGGAGTCCTGGGCGCGGATGGCCTGGTGAAGCTGTTCAGCCAGGGATGCCTGCTGTTGCTGCACGGTAGTGGGTAGCTCAGGGTTGGCGGCGGCAAACTGGAGGTCACTGCAGGCGGTGAGCAACACAAAGCTGCGGTTGGTCAACACCGCCTGTTCGATGCCCTCCTGCACAATGGTGGCTTCGTAGCGCAGATAGCCCTCTTCGGCCAGCCACAGCATGGCGCTCAGGCAGCTCTGGTGGCGAGTGCTGTGCAGGCCCACATCGTCTACTTCTGTGGGGCCGATAATGTCTTCCACATAGAGCGCCCGCGGACGCGGAAAGCTCATGTAGCACTGCATCAGAATGCGTGCCACATCGTGGCTGAAGTCATCAATGTGAAGGTGTGGCATCTGCGTCTCACCCGGCCGTCATGCGGCATTTCTTGTTGTTTATTCCGCGTCGGGGTCTGGCGCGGAGAACAGCCTATTTTTGCCGTATGCGATCCAGATAGCGGGCGATACGGCCGATGGAATCTTCCAGGTCGTCGACCCGCGGCAGGAACACCACACGGAAATGATCCGGGGCCGGCCAGTTGAACGCGGTGCCCTGTACGATCAGCACTTTTTCCTGGCGCAGCAGGTCCAGCGCAAAGGCTTCATCGTCCTGGAACGGGAAGACCTTGGGATCCAGTCGCGGGAACAGATAAAGCGCCGATTTGGGTTTCACGCAACTGACGCCGGGAATGGAATCGAGCATTTCCCAGGCCAGGTCCCGCTGGCGGCCCAGGCGGCCGGTGGGCAGTACCAGGTCACCAATGCTCTGGTAGCCTCCCAGGGCGGCCTGGATGGCGTGCTGGCTGGGGACATTGGCACACAGACGCATGCTGGCCAGCATGTCGAGCCCTTCGATGTAGTTCTCGGCAAGGTGCTTGGCGCCGGAGATCACCATCCAGCCGGCACGGAACCCGGCGGCCCGGTAATTCTTGGACAGGCCGTTGAAGGTGATGAATAACAGGTCGTCGGCCATGGAGGCGATCGAGGTGTGGGTCTCTCCGTCGTAGAGAATCTTGTCGTAAATCTCGTCGGCGAACACGATCAGGTTGTTTTCCCGGGCGATCTGCAGCAGTTCCTTGAGCAGGGCCGGTTCGTAGTTGGCGCCGGTGGGGTTGTTGGGGTTGATGATGACCAGTGCCCTGGTGTTCTTGTTGACCTTGGCACGAATGTCGTCAATGGCCGGTTGCCAGTCCTGCTTCTCGTCGCACAGGTAGTGCACCGGGGTACCGCCGGACAGGCGCACGGCGGCGGTCCACAACGGGTAGTCCGGTGCCGGCAGCAGCACCTCGTCACCGCTGTTGAGCAAGGCCTGCATGGCCATCACGATCAGTTCGGAGACACCGTTACCGATAATGATGTCATCCACGGTGACGCCTTCGATGCCCTTGGTCTGGGTGTACTGCATGATCGCCTTGCGGGCCGGGAACAGGCCCTTGGAATGGCAGTAGCCGGTGGACTCGGGCAGGTTATGGATAACGTCCTGAAGCAGTTCCTCGGGGGCCTCAAATCCGAACGGCGCCGGGTTGCCGATGTTGAGTTTGATGACCCGGTGACCTTCGTCTTCCAGGCGGTGAGCCTCGCGCAACACCGGCCCGCGAATGTCATAGCAGACACCACTCAATTTATCGGATTTGTTAACCATGTACTGATCGTTACTCATGCAGGTCCCGTCGGGTTCCAGGGCGGCATTGCCGGAAAATGGTCTGGCATACGGTGAATGAAAAGGTTCCTAAGCCAGCAGCGCAATTCTACAATGCCCTCAAATTGCTGTATATCGAGAGCATAACTCGCGTCACATCATTGCTTGGCGCCTATGGAGTGAACCGTGACCCCGTTCAAGGATCTGCTGGCCCTGGCGGTTAACCGCAAGGGCTCCCTGCGAGGCGTGCAGGCGCAACTGCCGCAAGTGCTGGAGGGCGATGCCCTGCAAGCCCGTGATGACGCCTTCTATCTTTCCGCCATGACCCGGCGTGTGTTTCGGGCCGGGCTCAAACATTCGCTGGTCGACAGCAAGTGGCCAGCCTTCGAGGAAGCCTTTTTTGGTTTCGATCCGGAAAAGCTGGTGTTGATGCCCGATAGCATGCTTGAAGAGCGCATGCAGGACACCCGCCTGATCCGCCACTGGGGCAAGATGAAGGCGATTCGGCACAATGCCCAGCTGGTGGTGGATCTGTCCCGGGAGTACGGTGGCGTGGGGGCTTTTCTGGCGGGCTGGCCGGCAGAGGATACTGTTGGCCTTTGGCAGCTGTTCAAAAAGCGTGGTAAGCAGTTGGGCGGTAATTCCGGGCCGGCGTTTCTGCGCATGGTGGGCAAGGATACCTGGTACCCCACCGCCGATGTGGTGGCCGCCCTGAAAGGCCACAAGGTGATTGACCGGGCGCCCAGCAGCCAGCGTGACCAGAAGGCCGCCCAACAGGCTATTAATCTCTGGCAACAGCAAAGCGGTTGGCCCCAGGCCCATATCAGCAAGGTGCTGGCTTTTACGGTGGGCTGATCCGGGCGGGCCTGTCACCGATGTGACCGATGCCTTACCATGAGTTTCCCCCAAAAATCGCGCAGGACTGCACATGGCCCGTATCAGCTTTCTTGGCATTGGTCTGATGGGTGCTCCGATGGTGACCCGTCTGCTGGATGCCGGCTTTGCACTGACTGTCTGGAACCGCACCGCCGCCAAGGCCCGAGCCTTTGCCGACCGGGCGCTAGTGGCGGATAGCGTGGCCGCGGCAGTATCCGGCGCCGAGGTGGTCATTACCATGCTGGAAAATGGCCAGGCAGTGGATGATGTGCTGTACCAGAGCGGCGCCTATCGCCAGCTGGAGGCCGGCGCCCTGGTGATCGATATGAGCTCCATTCAGCCCGGTCAGGCCCGTCGGCATGCCTGTCAGGTGGATGAGCAGGATGCCTTCTACCTGGATGCACCGGTGTCAGGAGGCACCCGTGGCGCCGAGGCTGGCCGTCTGTCGATCATGGCCGGGGGCAGCGATGCCGCCTTTCACCGGGCCCGGGCGGTGCTGGCACCGCTGGGGCAGGCTACCCATATCGGCCCGGTGGGCAGTGGCCAGCTGGCCAAACTGGCTAACCAGGCGATTGTCGGCATCACCATCGGCGCCGTCTCCGAAGCCCTGCTGCTGGCGGCCCGCGGCGGGGCAAGGCCGGACAAGGTGCGCGAGGCTCTGCTGGGTGGTTTTGCTGGCAGCAAGATTCTCGAGCAGCACGGGGAGCGCATGCTGACCCGTGATTTCCAACCCGGTGCGCCGTCGCGAATCCAGCTCAAGGATCTACGCATGATTCTCGATGAAGCCCGGGACGAAGGGCTGACCCTGCCGCTTAGCCAGCGGGTGTTCGAAGAGTACCGCGCCTTGCTGGCCAGTGGTCACGGTGAGGTGGACCACAGCGGCCTGCTGCTGGAACTGGAGCGGCTCAATGGCGTGCGCCTGGACGGCGAGCGGGATCATGTTGACGCCAACAATGCGGTTATTGGCAGGGAGGGCTCCTGAATGCTGCGTTTCGCGGCCAATTTGACCCTGCTGTTTACCGACTATCCCTTTCTGCAACGTTTCGAGGCCGCCGCTCGCGCTGGCTTTCAGGGTGTGGAGTACCTGTTCCCCTATGAGTGGCCGGCGGCGGAGCTGGCCAAACGGCTGCAGGACAATGGCCTGACCCAGGTGCTGTTTAATCTGCCGCCGGGGGACTGGCAGGCCGGTGAGCGGGGCATCGCCTGCCACCCGGACCGGGTCGAGGAATTCCGCGAAGGGATATTTCAGGCACTGGCCTATGCCGAGGCGCTGGATTGCCATCGGCTCAACTGTCTGGCCGGCCTTTGGCCGGATCAGCGCCACGGGGAGGTCGCCTGGCAGACACTGGTGGAAAATTTGCGGTTTGCCGCGGATGTGCTGGCCCCGTCCGACATTACCCTGACGGTGGAGGCGATCAACTCGCGGGTGGACATGCCCGGTTTCCTGCTCGACACCTCCAGCAAGGCCATGGCGGCGATTCGTGACTGCGGGCGGGACAACGTCAAGCTGCAATATGATCTGTACCACATGCAGATCATGGAGGGGGACCTCTGTCGCAGCCTGACCCGCCTCTGCCCCCATATCGGCCATATCCAGTTCGCCGACAACCCGGGTCGCCATGAGCCGGGAACCGGAGAGATCAATTATCGTCACATCTTTGCGCACCTGGCCAGTCTCGATTATCCGGGCTGGGTCAGCGCCGAGTATCACCCCCTGGCCGGTACCGAAGCCGGCCTGGAATGGCTGCATTCCTGTAAGGAGCAATAATGCGTATGAACTGGGGCGGCAAGCTGATCCTCGGCTTGCTTGGTATGTTGGTGGGAGGCCCGCTGGGCCTTGGGATTGGTCTGCTGATCGGCCATATGCTGGATAAGGGTACCGAGCAGGTGCAGTCGTTCAATCCTTTCCGGCCCTATCGTCCCGGTGAACAGCAGGAGATTCATGAGGCGCTGTTCAATACGGTGTTTTCTATCATGGGCCACCTGGCCAAGGCCGATGGCCGGGTCAGCGAAGACGAGATCGCTCATGCCCGGGCAGTGATGGATCGTATGCAGCTTAACGAGGTGCAACGACGTCAGGCCATCGAGCTGTTTAACCAGGGCAAGGCCGAGGACTTCCCGCTGGAGCAGACCGTCCAGGGTTTTGCCCGGCAGGTCCGCCATCGCAAGCATCTGATTCTGATGTTTCTGGAAATCCTGCTGCAGACCGCGCTGGCGGACGGTCAACTGGATGCCAGTGAAGAGGCGGTGCTGTTGCGCGTTGCCGAGGGGCTGGGGGTGCCGCCTTCACAGTTCCGTCAATTGCTCAATATGCTGCTGGCCCAGGCGCAGTTCGCCTCCGCCGGGGCGGGCTATCAACAGGGCGGGCAGCGCCACGCTGGCCCGGCGCGGCCATCTTTGGGGCAGGCCTATCAGGTTTTGGGGATCACCGAGCAGGCCTCCAATGCGGAGGTGAAACGGGCCTACCGCAAGCTGATGAGCGAGCACCACCCGGACAAGCTGGCGGCCCGCGGAGTGCCGGAAGAGATGATCCGGGTGGCGACGGAAAAAACGGCAGAGATCAGCAAGGCCTACGAAATGATCAAGACCCATCGCGGATTCAAATGAGAGGCCGCCGGCGGCGGCCCTGGCTCAATTAAAGCTCGCGGTAGGCAGGCGAGCCATCTTCGGCAGACTCCAGCCACTGTTGACCAGATCCGGTTGCCCGGTCCACCAGCGATTGAGCAGGCGCGTGGTCCAGTCCGCCCGGGCCCGGCCGTCCAGGCGCTGTATGGCTTCGTGATAGGCCGGTTGGTAGCGTAATCGCGCAGGCAGGCGCCGGGTGGTATCCATCAAGCCCTTGAGCCGTTGCTGATAAAGCCGGTGCTGGGCGAGGCCATTGTCTGGTAGCAGAAACGCCCGGCGCAAAGCCTCGGGTAACTGGAATGGAGCCAATGCCAGATAGCTGCCGTAGGGCACGCGCCCCGGGAAGCCCTGTTCCCGGATCAATTGATGACCGAGCTGGCGGCGTGCGGCGCACACCGGGTAGGGCCGCTTTAGCTGACGTTGCCACCAACTGCGATGGGCATGCCAGTGGCGTGGCAGGTGTTCTTGTGGCACGCCCAGAACCTGCGCCAGCAGCATGGTTTCTTCGAACAGCCGTTCCTGGTGAGCGGTTGTGAGTGGCTCCACGATCTCCGAGTACATCAGCTGGCAGGAGTCCAGCCAGGCACTGACAGCGAACAGCAGGGCATTGCTGTCGGACAGTTCGAACAGGGTTCGTCGTCGTTCACGGTGGCTCTCCAGGGTCAGCAATACCTGATCCAGGTTGCCGAAGACCAGCTTGAGCAGAAATACCTGGGTATGGTGAAGGCGCTGTATCGCATCGTTGTCGTTCTGGATCAGCTGGGCGGTGCGACTGTCCGCCAGCATCATCAGCAGAATTCGTCCCTGGCAAAGGGTCATCAGATTTTCCCGAATCAATTGCCAGAAGATGGAGCCGGGGCCGAACAGGCCGGCATCCGGTTGCTGGCATCGCTCACTGGCAAGGTACAGCCCGGCCTGCTGGTGATCACGGGTTATCAGTTTGGGTAGGGCCATTGCACACCTCCTTTGTGCACTTAACTCCTTTATTACCGATTCGCACCGTAAACATGCTGAGTGACAACGTTGTCCTTTGGTGACCCTGGGTAGAGGATCGTGAGTCATGGTTTCACATTACGGACGCCCGGGATTGAATCTGATCAATAAATGTGATGATTTGGAAGATGTAGTGGGGGAACAGAGGGCACGGTTACCTTGTCGTAACCGGTATTGCATAAAACGGTGCCGGGCTTCCCGCGCACATTTCAAGGAGACCAGATCCATGCTGGGCGAAAACCATAGCATCCACCGCGAGTTTCCCGACCATCATCATAAAATCGATCAGCTAGTTCTCAGTGACCCGCAATTCAAGGCCCTGGTGACTGAGCATGATCGCCTGGACAAGGAGATTCGTGGTCTGGAAATGCGTGAAAGTCCGATCGGAGACGGCGATATGGAACACTTGAAGCTGGAACGTATCCGCCTGAAGGACCAAGTCTATCAGCGTCTCAGTAACGGAGCCTGAGGTCCGGGCATGATGGCCGGGGTGTCCCCGGCCTGACTGCTATTTCTGCAGGGAAAATTCCACCTTCGGCGAAGCCAGCAGCTGCCTGGCATAAATGCCGGGTGGCAGGCCCTCGCTATCCTTGCTGAAGAACAGGCGGGTGACAAAATAGAAGTCCTTGCCGAAGGGGATATCAGTGAGGGAAAAACCCACATTGGGTTGCTGCCCCGGGAAACGCTCAGGGGGGTTCGCCAGCGTATCGCTATCTTGATACAGCAGTCGCACGGGGCTGTCGAAACCCTTCAAAAATGACAGCTGGGCAAGCAGGTCGAACCCTCGACCGGTACCAAACCACAGCCAGTTGTCGCCTTTCATTGGCATCGCCAGCATGGCCTTCTCGCTGGCAGAAAGCTTGCCATCCGTCACCGCCACATGGTTGCCGGTCCAGCTGGTGACCAGTTTACTGCCGGTGAGATGATTGCCATCCAGAGAGATATCCAGCGCCGGGCGCGCCAGCACGGTCGCCGCGATGCCAGGCAGAGTGAAACGATTATGGATATCCACCCGGCGCGGCATCACCAGGAAATAATTGCGAATTTTCAACACCGGTACCCGTGCGACCTTGACTGATGTATTGGCGTAGATCAGCGTGGCCAAGGGGCCACGGATGACCTGTTCTACTTTCGGGTCCAGGTTGCTGTTATCCAGTGTGATGCGATTGTTTTTGCCGAACAGTCCGGCACTGAGGCGCAGTTTCAGGGTATCAAGAATACTTTGCCGCCCGCCGTCATCACTCTTGAATCCACGGTAGAAAAAGTCATTCCACATCAGCAAATTGTGGTTGGCAGTGAAGAGCGCATAGTCGGTGCTTTTGATGGCCATGTGCGTCGGGTCGAACTGCACATAGTGCTCGGTATTTTGCAGGTAGGCGTTGGCAACTACATAGAAGAAACGACTCTCGTTACCCTGGGTAATCTTCAGTTGGGCCACAACCTTTTCGGTGGGATTGACCGTCAGTGGGTCACCGCCGTCTTCAAACCGCAATAGCAGGCGGTCCTGCGGGTCGATGATTCCGGGCTTGCCGGCCAGTTCAGTGCTGTTGTCCTGTGCGAAGAAAGGGTAGCCCTGTTTGGACCACTGCACCCACTGGTGGGGGACCGGCTCGAAGTGACCATTTTTCTGACTGAAAAAGGAAAAAACCCCGCTGGGCCTGCCGGTCAGGGCATTTACGTCCTTACCGGTGAGGGTGATGATCTGTGCCCAGAGTGAAATTGGCAGGCACAACAAAAAGACGACCAGGAGTCGGCGCAGGGTCTTGTTATTATTCATGGCGTTATTCACTGCTAGGCCGGGTTCAGGCATCTATGATGACCCTTTATACCCGGTCGTCAATGGCTGTAGGTATAAATGCCTAGTCTTGCAGCTCTGAGCGGTTTTTGAAGTACTCCAGTGCCTGGGGGTTGGCGAGCGCATTGCGGTTGGTGACCGGCCTGTCGTGGATAACTTCCCGTACCGCCAGTTCCACGATCTTGCCGCTCACGGTGCGTGGGATTTCCGGCACGCTGGCAATTACCGCCGGCACATGGCGCGGGCTGGCGCCCTGGCGAATGGCCCGACGGATGCGGCTCTGCAGTGCATCGGTGAGGGTAACGCCACCGGCAGGCACCACGAACAGCACCACGCGTACATCGCCCTCAAATTCCTGGCCCACCACAATGGCTTCGCGAATTTCATCCAGGGTTTCCACCTGACGATAGATCTCTGCGGTGCCGATGCGCACGCCGCCCGGATTGAGCACCGCATCGGAGCGGCCGTGGATGATCAGGCCCTGATGGTGCTCATGGGGCACCAGCTGGGCGTAGTCGCCATGGGCCCAGACCTGTTTTTTGCCGGGCTGGTCGAAACGGGCGAAGTAGGCCTTGTGGAAACGGCGGCCATCCGGGTCGTTCCAGAAGCTCACCGGGCAGGACGGGAACGGTTGGCGACAGACCAGCTCGCCCTTGCTGTCCGTTAGCGGCTCACCGTTGTCATCAAACACCGCCACATCCATGCCCAGGCCCAGGCATTGCAGTTCACCGCGATAGACCGGCAGCAGCGGGTTGCCCAGCGCGAAGCAGGAAATGATATCGGTGCCACCGGAAATGGAGCTGACCAGTAGATCCGGTTTGACCTGCTGGTAAAGAAAATCGTAACTCTCGTGCAACAACGGCGAGCCGGTGGAAAACAGGGTGCGCAGGGTGTTCAGGTCATGGCTGTGGCGCGGTTGCAGGCCGGATTTTTCCACCGCCTGGACAAACTTGGCGCTGGTGCCGAAATGGCTGATGCCCTCGGCGTCGACCAGATCGAACAGCCGGGCGGTGTTCGGGTAGGCCGGGTTGCCGTCGTAGAGCACCAGGGTGGCGCCGGTGTGCAGGCCGCAGATCAGCCAGTTCCACATCATCCAGCCGCAGGTGGTGAAGTAGAACAGGGTGTCCTGATCGCCCACATCGCCATGCAGTTGCAGTTCCTTGGTTTGTTGCAGCAGGGTGCCGCCGGCACCATGGACGATGCACTTGGGCTGCCCGGTGGTACCGGAGGAATAGAGAATGAACAGGGGGTGGTTGAACGCCAGGCGCGTAAACGCCGGCGCTGGCGCCGCATTGTCCAGCCAGGTCTGCCAGATCAGGGCCTTTTCCACCCGCGAGCTGTCGCCCTGGCCGGGCACCACCACCAGCAGGTCCGGTTTGAGGGCCTGGTGCAGGGCGTCGATGCGCGCTTGCAGGTCAATCCATTTACCGTTGTAGTGATAGCCGTCACAGGCCACCAGCACCCGCGGCTCAATCTGGCCGAAGCGGTCCAGCACCGCGGAGACGCCGAAGTCCGGCGAGCAGGAGGACCACACCGCGCCGATCCAGGCGGCGCCCAGGGCGGCAATCACGGTTTCGATGCGGTTGGGCATGAATCCGGCCACCCGGTCACCGGGCTGGATGCCGGCGGCTTTCAGCTGGGCGGCCACCTGGCCGGCGGCCACGCGCAGCTGGGCGTAGCTGATCTGCGTGCGGGTGCCATCCTCCAGCACGCTGACCAGGGCCGGGTGGTCGTCCTGGCGGCGCAGCAGGTTTTCCGCGTAGTTGAGCCGGCCGTCCGGGAACCAGCGGGTGTCCCGGAACTGTTCGGCGGCTTCCATGACGGTGTCGCCGGGTTCGCCGACCACGCCACAGAAATCCCACACCTGGCGCCAGAAGGCATCCGGCTGTTGCACGGACCAGGTATGCAGGGCCTGATAATCCGACAGCGCCTGGCCGCTGAGTTCGCGGGCCTGTTGCTGGAAACGGGCCAGCCGACAGTGTTGCTGTTGCGGACCGGGTTGCCAAAGGGGTGCCGTCATTCTGCGCCTCCTTTACTGCTCGCCACCTCGTCTGCCGTGAAGGCTACCAGCAGGGTGCCCTCGCTGACGCTGTCACCGGCGTTGACGTGGAAGTCATTGACGGTGCCAGGCTCGGTGGCCCGCAGGGTGTGTTCCATCTTCATGGCTTCCAGTGTAATCACCGCATCGCCAGCGGCAACGGGGTCGCCGGCCTGAACGTGCAGGGCCACGATGGTGCCGCTCATGGGTGCCACAAAGCCGGCTTGCTGGTCGTGGCCGGCGCTGTCGCGGCCGGGGTTGAGGGTCACGCTGTGGGCGCGCCCGCCCACAAACAGCAGCAGCGTATCGTCGGCCAGCCGGGCGTGGCGGGCGGCCAATCCCTGCGGGCCCCAGTGCAGGCGCAGCTGGTCGGCGCTGACGGTGGCACTGACAGGGCCCTGCTGTTCGCCCACCGTGGCCTGGCCATTGTGCTCACGCACGGTCAGGTTGTTACCGTCCACCTGCAGCAGGGTCTGGGTAAAACGCTGGCCCACCGGGCGCCAGCCTTGCAGGCTCTGCCAGGGATCGTCCTGGTACCGGGTGTCGGCGTTGAACAGCCGGGCGGCAGCCAGGGCCAGCAGGGCCGGATCCGTGTCATCGGCCTCCAGCAGCTGGGGCCGATGCTCCAGCAGGCGGGTATCCAGCTGTTCGCCGGCAAAGGCATCGTCGGCCAGCACCCGGCGCAGGAAGGGGGCATTATGGTGGATGCCGGTGATCTCCAGGGCTTCCAGGGCCCGGATCAGCTTCTGGCGGGCCTCGTCACGACTGCGGCCGTGGCAGATCAGCTTGGCGATCATGGGGTCGTAGAAGTCTTCCACCCGGTTACCCTGTTCATAACCGGCATCCACCCGGGCCAGTTCGTGGGGCCAGCGCAGGTGTGACAGCCGCCCGGAGGAGGGCAGAAAGCCCTGTTCCGGGTTCTCCGCATAGAGGCGCACCTCCATGGCATGGCCCCGGCGTTCTATCTGCTCCTGGCCTTTTGGCAGGGGCGCCCCGGCGGCCACGGCCAGCTGCCAGGCCACCAGGTCTTCGCCGGTGATCATTTCGGTGACCGGGTGTTCCACCTGCAGGCGGGTGTTCATTTCCATGAAATAGAACTGGCCATCCGGTGCGTAGAGGAACTCCACGGTGCCGGCGCCCCGGTAATCGATGGCTTTGGCGGCCTGCACGGCGGCCTCACCAAAGGCCTCGCGGGTAGCCTCGTCGAGCCCCGGTGCCGGCGCTTCCTCGATCACCTTCTGGTGGCGGCGCTGCACCGAGCAATCACGCTCGGACAGGTGCACGGCATGGCCGTGATTGTCGGCAAACACCTGTACTTCCACATGGCGGGCGGAGGGCAGGTAGCGCTCCAGCAGTACCCGGTCGTCACCGAAGGCGCCACGGGCTTCACGGCGGGCGGCGGCCAGGGCCTCCTGGAACTCGGCGGCGCGGTTGACCACGCGCATGCCCTTGCCGCCACCGCCGGCCACGGCCTTGATCAGCAGCGGGAAACCGACGCGCTCGCTGGCCGCGACCAGCTGCTCATCGCTGGCGCCTTCCTGGTCAAAGCCGGGCAGCACCGGCACGCCGCTGTCGGCCATCAGCTGGCGGGCGGCGGCCTTGTCGCCCATCACCTCAATGGCGCGGGCATTGGGGCCGACAAAAATAATGCCGGCCTGCTCACAGGCGGCGGCAAAGGCGGTGTTCTCGGAGAGAAAACCATAACCGGGGTGAATGGCATCGGCGCCGGTGTCCCGGGCGGCGGCGATCACCTTGTCGATCACCAGATAGCTTTCCCGGGCCGGTGCCGGCCCCAGGCAGACGGCCTGATCCGCCTCGCGCACGTGGGGCAGGGTGGCATCCGCCTCGGAGTACACCGCCACGGTGGCGATGCCCTGCTGTTGGCAGGTGCGGATGATGCGCCGGGCGATCTCGCCACGGTTGGCGATCAGCAGTTTTTTGATGGCAGCCATGATTGGCTCCTGATCTGTGTTCGTTGTTTTTCTCCCCTCCCCCGCGAGCGGGGAGGGGCTTTATGTCCAATTGGGTTTACGTTTTTCCAGAAAGGCGCTGAGCCCTTCCTGGCCTTCCTGGCCGGTGCGCAGCCGGGCAATCAGATCGGCGGTGTCATTGAGCATGGCCGAGTCGATGGGGCCATGGCTGACCCGGGCGATCAGCTCACGAGCTTCGATCTGGGCCTGGGGGCCGCCTTGCAGCAGGGCCTCGATCAGGCGGTCCACCGCCTGGTCCAGTTCCGCGGCCAGCACGGTTTCGTGGACGATGCCCAGCTGCTGGGCGCGGTCGGCGGCAATGATTTCACCACTAAGGAAATAACGGTTGGCCTGGCGGGCGCCCAGGGCGCGCACCACATAGGGGCTGATTACCGCCGGCACGATGCCGAGTTTGACCTCGCTGAGGCAGAAACGGGCATCGTCCGCGGCCACCGCCATGTCGGCGGCACAGATCAGCCCCAGGGCACCGCCAAAGGCGGCACCCTGGACCCGGGCGATCACGGGCCTGGGGCACTGGTCAATGGTCTGCATCAGGGTGGCCAGGCGCAAGGCATCCTCGCGGTTCTGGTCCGCATCCAGCTGGCCCATGGCCCGCATCCAGTTCAGGTCCGCGCCGGCGGAAAAATGCTTGCCGGCGGCCTGCAGCACCACCACCCGTACCGAGGTGCTGGCCCCTGCGGCGTCGAACGCCTCGGTGAGTGACGCAATGATGCTGTCATCGAAGGCATTACGTTTATCCGGGTTATCCAGAGTAATGCGCGCCACCGGGCCTTCAATGTGTGTGGTTACGCTCATGTTTTGCTCCCGCTTTTAGCGTGTGGCGTGCAGCGTGTTTGCATGCCTGCGTTGTTGTTTACATCCGGAACACGCCGTAGCGGGTTTCCTCGATGGGGGCGTTGAGGCTGGCGGAAATGGCCAGACCCAGCACATCCCGGGTATCCGCCGGGTCGATCACGCCGTCATCCCACAGCCGGGCGCTGGCATACCAGGGCTGGGCCATCTGCTCGTAGCGCTCGGTCATGTCCGCCTGGAAGGTGGCCGCTTCCTGGTCGCTCCATTGCTGGCCTTTCTTTTTCAGCGAGGCCTGTTTCACCTGGGTGAGCACGCTGGCGGCCTGCTCGCCGCCCATCACCGAGATGCGGGCATTGGGCCACATGAACATGAAACGCGGGTCGTAGGCGCGACCGCACATGCCATAGTTGCCGGCACCGAAACTGCCACCGGTGATCACGGTAAACTTGGGCACGCTGGCGCAGGCCACCGCGTTGACCATCTTGGCGCCGTGCTTGGCGATGCCTTCCGCTTCGTACTTGGGGCCGACCATGAAGCCGGTGATGTTCTGCAGGAACAGCAGCGGGATCCTGCGCTGGTTGCACAGCTCGATGAAGTGGGCGCCTTTCTGGGCGGATTCGGAGTAGAGCACGCCGTCGTTGGCGAGAATGCCCACCGGATAGCCGTGGATATGGGCAAAGCCGCATACCAGGGTGGTGCCGTAACGGCTCTTGAATTCATCCAGTTCGGAGCCATCGACGATACGGGCGATCAGTTCCCGGGCCGGCATCGGCTGGCGGGTGGTGGTCGGAATGATGCCGTAGAGCTCGTCGCTGGCGTAGGCCGGCGGGCGCACCGGCCGGCGCTGCAGTTGATCGGGTTTGTGCCAGTTGAGGTTGGCGATGCAGCGCCGCGCCAGTTCCAGGGCATGGGGCTCATCCTCGGCCAGGTGGTCCGCCACCCCGGATTGTTCACAGTGCAGATTGGCGCCGCCCAGTTCCTCGGCCGTGACCACCTCGCCGGTGGCGGCTTTCACCAGCGGCGGCCCGGCCAGGAAGATGGTGGCCTGTTCTTTCACCATGATGACTTCGTCGGCCATGGCCGGTACATAGGCGCCGCCGGCGGTGCAGGAGCCCAGCACCACACTGATCTGGGGAATGCCACGGGCGGACATGTTGGCCATGTTGAAGAAGATGCGGCCGAAGTGCTCCCGGTCCGGGAAGACTTCGTCCTGGCGGGGCAGGTTGGCGCCGCCGGAGTCCACCAGATAGACACAGGGCAGACGGTTCTCCGCGGCGATGGCCTGGGCGCGCAGGTGTTTTTTCACGGTCAGCGGGTAGTAGCTGCCGCCTTTTACGGTGGGGTCGTTGGCGACGATCATGCACTCCACGCCATGCACGCGGCCGATGCCGCCCACGCAACCGGCGGCGGGCACGTCTTCGCCGTAGACGCCATCGGCGGCCAGCGCGGAAATTTCCAGAAACGGCGAGCCGGCATCCAGCAGCAGGTTGATGCGCTCGCGCACCGGCAGCTTGCCGCGCTCGCGCAGGCGCTGTTCGGCGGCTTCACCGCCACCGTGGGCAATATGGTCGAGCTTGGCCTGAAGCTGCTGGCGCAGAGTCAGGTTGTGTTCCCGGTTGGCCTGAAACTCCGGGCTGGCGGCATTGATCTGACTATTAATCCTGGGCATGGATACCTCGAAAACCGGTTTTAACCACAGAGGTCACAGAGAACACGGAGTAAAAAGCGGTTTTCTCAGTGAACTCAGAGCCCTCTGTGGTGAAGGGCGTTTATGCCGTTTCGTTAAACAGCTCGCGGCCGATCAGCATGCGGCGGATCTCGCTGGTGCCGGCGCCGATTTCGTAGAGTTTGGCGTCAC
>JAWVWY010000009.1:0-31899 GCA_033723495.1 Alcanivorax sp.
CTGCTCCACCCGGCCACGGTTGATGGAGGTTTCCCCGGCCAGGTTGACCAGCGATTCCAGCAGGTCGGCGCCGACCCGCACCATTTCCTGGGGTTGGGCCTGATTCTGCCGCTGGCGGCGCTCGTCGCGCTGCGGCTGCTGGGGCGCGGGCGTCTCTGCACGGGTTGCCGGCACCGCCGCCGTGGCAGTCTCGGCGCTGGTGGGGGTGGCGCGGGCAGCCTGACGGATGCCATCCATCAGGGAGCTGATCTGCTCGAAATAGTCGAGCATGGCCTGGAAGGCGGTGTCGTCCGGTGTCTGGCGTTTGCTTTCCTGTTCCATCAGGAAGCTTTCAAAATGGTGGCTCAGGTCACCCAGCTCCTTGAGCCCGGCCAGACGGGCGCCGCCCTTGAGGGTGTGCAGGGCGCGCTTGAGGTCGTCGGTATAGTCGAGGCTTTCCGGTTGATCGCGCCAGGCGCTGAGGGCAGCGTCGATGGCCTCGCAAAGCTCGTCGGACTCTTCCAGGAAAATGTCCAGGATATCCAGATCGACGCCTTCCGGCAGGGCGGCGCCCTGTGGCTCGGCCACCGTTGATGTCGGCGCGGCAGGGGCCGGTACCGGCGCCTCGGCGGCTGGCGCCGGTGCTGGTGCCAGATCCGGCAGGGTGAAGCCATGCGGGTCCTGGCTAAAACCGTGGATCAGGGCAATCAGATCGTCACCGGCGGGCAGTGGCTGGTTGCCCTTGAGCGCATCGACCATCTCCGCCAGCCGGTCATGACAGCGGTGCAGCAGATCAAACAGTACCGTTCCGGGCTGAAGCTGGCTCTGGGCCAGGCCTTCATAGAGGGTTTCCAGCTCGTGCCCCAGGTCGCCCAGCTCCGGCACCTCGGCCATGCGGGCGCCGCCCTTGAGGGTATGCAGGTCTCGCTGCAGGGACTGCACTTCAATCAGGTTTTCCGGCGCCTGGATCCAGATGTCCAGGCTGTTGCCGGCGGATTCCAGAATCTCTTCCGCTTCTTCCAGGAAGATTTCCACCAGTTCCGGGTCCCGCTCCGGTTGAGGGGGCGCGGCCTGTGGAGCCGGCGCGTCCTCAACCACAACGGACGCGGGTGCGGGAGTGTCTTGCTGCGGGGCCTCGGTGGCCGGCGAGTTGCTGCGGTCACCAGCGATGAAGGCCTGGATCGCCTGCACCAGGGCCGGCGCCGGTTGCGGGCTGCGATCAGCGCGCAGGTCGTCGATCATGTCGGCGAGACGGTCATGGCAACGATGCAGCAACGCAAACAGATTTTCATCGGCCTGCAGCTGGCCGGCGTTATAGCCTTCGTAGAGGTTTTCCAGCTCGTGGCCCAGGTCGCCAACCGCCGCCACGCCAGCCATGCGGGCGCCGCCCTTGAGGGTGTGCAGCTCGCGTTGCAGGACGTTGACGGTGCTGTCATCGCCCTGTTGCCAGCGCTGCAGATTTTCGCTGGCGGATTCCAGGATTTCCTCGGCTTCCTCCAGGAACAGGCTGACCAGCTCCGGGTCCAGCTCGGCGCGGTAGTCACCGGCCGCCCCGGCATCCCCGGCCGGCTCGTTATCGCTGGCCGAGTTCTGGTCGTCCGTATTCAGGGTGGGGATAGCGGCGGGTTCGCCGCCACCGGGACCATCGTTGTCGGGGCCCGGCCCTTCGCTCAGTTCATGCAGGGCGTCGACCAGCCCCAGCTCGGCCCGCACGGTTTGACCGGCGGCCAGACAGTCCATCATGTTCATCAGCGCTTCATGACCTTCGCGGGCCAGTTCCAGCATCTGCGGATGACAGGGTAGACGGCCGGCTTCCACGGCGCTGTAGCAGGCCGCCAGGGCGGCGGCCAGGGACTGGATTTCGACCAGCCCGGCGGTGTTGGCACTGCCGGCCAGCAGCTCCAGTTCGTCACGCAGCTTGATCAGCTCGGCGGTATGCTGCGGATGCTCGGCCCACTGCTCCAGCAGGCTGTCGGCATCGACGATCAGATCCATGCCTTCGGACAGGAATACCGACAGGATATGCGGGTCGGTGCCTGTACGGCCCGGCTCGCTCTGCTGATCGCGCTGTTCCGCCAGCTCGGCAATCAGCGCGGCACCGCTGTGCAGTTCGGTATGGCCATTGCCGAGCCGGGAGATATTGTCGGCCAGGTGTTGGTAAATGCGGCGCAGCAGCGCCACCAGAGCGTTGCTGGCGGGCCGGTTGCTGTTGATCATTTCCTTGATCAGCTTTTCCGCCGGCTCGGCCAGTTCCGCCACGGTCTCGATTTCAGCCATGCGGGCGCTGCCCTTGAGGGTGTGCAGGGCGCGGTGCACGCTGTCATCGATGGGGTGCTCGGACAGGTCCATATCCAGGCTGTCCAGCCATTCCCGAATCAGCGCCAGATTGCGCTCGGCTTCACTGGAAAAGATGTCCAGCAGTACCGGGTCCACCTAGGTGTCCTCGTCGGCGGGCTGGCGGTCGTCTTCCAGCTGGCTGAGGTCGGGAATGTCGGCCAGCGGGTCATTATGGTGCCCGCTGGTGGCGGTTTCGCCGAGGGGGGTGTCGTTGTCTTCGAACTGCAAGTCGTCCAGATCGGTCAGCGTATCGGCACTGCCGAGGCTGTCGTCTGTCGCGCCGGTATCGGTCAGCTCTATCTGTTCGAAATCGCTGTCATCCTGGTCGTCGATTTCCCATTCAGCCGGGGTCTGATCCGTGCGGGTGGCTTCATCGAAGGCACTGAGGTCATCCTCGGAAAGGCCCTGCCGGGAAGACTCAGCCGGTTCCACCTCAATGGCCGGCGGGTGATCGTCGCTGCTGTCCTGGCTGTCTGGTTCGGGGGCGGCAATATCGGCCAGTTCAATGCTGTCATCGGCGCTGGTTGATGAGCCCTCGCTGAGCGGGGCTGCGCCCTCGCCGGCGCCGTCATCCAGCTGCGGTACCTGATCCAGCTGCCCGCCATTGGCAAGGGTGTCGGCGGCGTCGGCCAGTGGCTGAACATCATAGGGATCCGGTTGCTGTTTACTGAAAGCATCAACCAGGGCGGGAATACGGTCGCGCACCGCCTGTACCAGGCTAATCAGCACCGGCGTCGGTTCGATGGTGCGGTCGATGACCCGGTTCATCATGTTTTCCACCGACCAGGCCAGCTCGCCAACGGTGCTGGCACCGACCATACGGCCAGACCCTTTCAGGGTATGGAAGGCGCGGCGGAATTCAACCAGGGACTGTTCGTCGCTGGTATTGGCAGCCCAGCGAGGGAAGTACTCGTCCAGTGCCTGCAGGACTTCGTCGGCTTCCTCCTGGAAGATTTCGATGATTTCGTCGTCGATCAGATCGTCATCGTCGTCGCTGCTCTGGTCCGCCACCGGCTGGGCGGCTGCGGCGGGCGCTTCGGCGACGGGGGCGGCCTGGCTGGTGTCGTCAGCACTCGCCGGTTGCGGTTGGTCGGCTACCGGGTCGTGGGATTCGCTGGGTGGCGCCTCGGATTGCGCCGGTGTCAGCGCCTCGGGGGGCTGCGCGGGGCTGGCGCTGGCATCCGCTTCGTCGGGCTCGGTGGCGGTGGCGCTGTCAAGATCCGCGGACGTATCCGATGCCGGTGACGAATCAAAACCGCTGTCATCGTTCAGTGGAAATCCCAGGGACTCGACGCTGGCCTTGGCCAGTTGCAGCACGCTGTCATTGGTGGTCGGGTCGTCGCTAAGGCGTTCCAGGTAATATTCCACCGAGGTGATGGCGTCCGCCAGGGTGTCCATGCTGCGCCAGTCCGGCTGCGGCTGATCATCGGCCAACAGGCGCTGTTCGATAAAGCTGACGCACTGGCGCAGGATCAGGGCCGGCTTGTGCAGCTGCACCACATCCAGACCACCGCGTACCGCGTTGAGTCGCTCGGGCACCGGCGTCAGGTGTTCGCGGTCCCAATGGGAGGCGATGAATTCGACGATACCGTCCTTGGCTTCTTCCAGCCCGGCGCGGCATTCGCGCAGCACCGCTTCCATGGCCTGCCCCACATGGCTGGGCATTTCCTGTTCGTCGATGCTGTAACTGCCGCGGCGGTCACCGCTGATACCGGCCAGCGTGGCTTCCACATAAAGCAGCGCGCCAGCGATATCCATCAGGGCTTCTCGCTGTGCGGGCCGCTTGCCGGCGACAATGTCTTCCATGGCGTAGAGTTGTTCTTCCACCAGGGCGCGTGGTTGCCCCAGGCCCAGTACGGCAACCGTGTCGGCTACCTGTTTGAGCACCTGGGTCTGCGGTTGCAGCTTGCTGGCGTCGGTTTCGTCATTATGGACGAACTGTTCCAGTGCATCCTTGACCTTGTTGAGCTCCTCGGAAAGCGCCTGCACCACCGAGCCGATGGCCTGGGCATCCGGGCCGTTCATGCGCGCCCGTTCGGCGTTGATCATGTCTTCGGAGGGCAGCGCATCGGCGAGCCGGAAGCGTTCCTTCACCCGGGTGATGCGAGGGCTGTCTACCTCGGCCTTGGCCACGTAGTAGAGCAGGTTCTTGAGCAGATCGGTGGGCGCCGGGCGATCCAGCGCCTCGGCGCCATCGCTAACCAGTTCGCGCAGGCAGCGATCCACCTGACCCAGTACCATCTTGACTGAGGTGCCGAGGGTAATGGCCTGTCCCGACAGGCCTTCCACCAGGGCGCCGGAAATGGACCACAGCGGGCCGCGGGCGGCGTCGCCGGTGACCTGCTCCAGTTTGGTAAAGACCTTGGCCATATAGCCCAGGCTTTCCGCCATCTTGTCGTTGCGCAACACGCCCAGCAGCGCGATCTGATACATCTGGCGAATTTTCTTGGCCAGCTGCGCGAAACGCGGATCATTGATAACGCTGTCAGCCAGTTTGCCGCTACCGGCGGCGTGGCTCAGGTCCGGCTTGAACAGGGCGGTTTCCGACAGCAACGATTCGCCGCGGGCAGCCCGCAGATCGTTGAGCAGGGGCAGCAACACCACCGGCAGATCCCGGCGGCTGCTGGCCACGCGTTCCAGATAGGGGGGCAGTTGCAGGATGGCGCGCATGAGGGTTTCCAGCGCATCCGCCACATTGCCCACGCGGCCATCCAGCAGCGCATGGGCCAGCTTTTCCATCTCTTCGGCGAGCAGGGCGGCGCCGTAGAATTCCACCATCTGCAGGGTGCCGTAGACCTGGTGCAAATGGGTCTGGCAGAAACGCATGCGGGTGGAATCGTCCGGGCTTTCCACGAACGCTTCCAGCGCCTGTTGCGCCTGGTTCAGGGTCTCCTGGATTTCCCCACGAACCCAGTCCAGCGCCAGATAGTCGTGACGGTCACTCATGACGTCTCCTGTCATACTCTCCCCGTCTCTGTGACTGCGAGACGGCCTTTTATTATCTACAGCGCCGGAAAGCCAGCGTGTCGGCAAAGTGCACCCGTTCTAGGTCGGGATGCTGCCATTCAGTAATTTCCCCCGGACCCAGCACCAGCAAACCGCCCGGTGCCAGACGATCCGCCAGCCGGTTGACGATTTCCCGTTTACGCCAGCGGCGGAAATAAATCAGCATGTTCTGACAGAAAATCAGATCCATGTTGTTCATCGGTGCCTTGCCCAGATCCAGCACATTGAGACGGGCGAAGCAGATGCGCTCTCGCAGTGTTTCGCCCACCGCCATGGTGTGGCTGTTGTCGGTATCGACGAAATATTTTTCCCGCAATAGCGGGTCGATCTGCATCACCCGGCGGGTGCTGTATTCCCCTTTGCGGGCCTTGGCCAGGGTCGGCAGGCTGATATCTGTGCCGGTGATGCCGTAAAACAGGCGCCGATTAGCGCGTCCGAACTGCTCATTGATCAGCATGGCCAGTGAATAGGCTTCTTCACCGGTGGAGCAGCCCACGCTCCATACATCCAGGCTGCTGCCATCGGGCTGTTCGGCCATGAAACGCTGCACGTATTCTTCCACCAGGGCATAGGAACCGGGGTGGCGGAAGAAGCTGGTTTCCTGCACGGTCAGACGGTCCACCAGAATCGACCATTCCATGGCGCGGGATTCGGTGGTGCCCACCATCAGCTGTTCGTAATAGGTGTCGTAGTCCTCGATGCCCAGCTCGCGCATGCGGATGCTCAAGCTGGTCTCGAGAAAGGTCTTGCGCTCGTTGGCGAGGGTCATACCCGTGCGTTCTTCCAGCAGCGCTTGCCACAGCTGGAATTGCTCCGCGTCCATGGACGGGGTGCTTTTGATCGACCAGTGGTCACTCACGGCTACACCCATGGTTGGTCCCCCAGCGCCGTTTCAGGCCGGATCAGGAGCGCTCCGGCAGGCGGAAACCGGCCACCGAGTTACGCATTTCCTGAGCCATCTCTGCCAGGTTACCAATGGACCGCGCGGTGGCGGTGGTACCGGCGGAGGTCTGCGAGGTAATTTCCTGGATCACGTTCATGGTGTTGGAAATATGACCTGCAGAGGCGGCCTGCTGACGGGCGGCGTTGGAGATGTTCTGGATAAGGTCCGCCAGGGTCTTGGATACATTCTCAATTTCTTCCAGAGCAACACCAGCATCCTGCGCCAGGCGGGCCCCTTTCACCACCTCGGCGGTGGTCGCCTCCATGGAGATTACCGCTTCGTTGGTATCGGTCTGAATCGTCTTAACCAGGGTTTCAATCTGCTTGGTGGCCGCGGCGGAACGTTCCGCCAGGCGCTGTACCTCATCCGCTACCACCGCGAAGCCGCGACCGGCTTCACCGGCCATGGACGCCTGAATGGCGGCGTTCAATGCGAGGATGTTGGTCTGGTCGGCAATGTCGTTAATCAACGATACGATGTCGCCAATTTCCTGGGAGGACTCACCCAGACGCTTGATCCGCTTGGAGGTTTCCTGAATCTGTTCACGGATGGTATCCATGCCGTGGATGGTCGCCTGTACCACTTCGGCGCCCTTGTTGGCGATCGCTACCGCCCGTTCCGCTACCGCGGCGGATTCGGCGGCGTTGGCGGATACCTGGTCAATCGACACCGCCATCTCGTTCACCGCCGCTGATGCGCCGGCAATTTCCTGGGCCTGGTGCTCGGAGGCCTCGGCCAGATGCATCGCCGTGGACTGGGTTTCCTGGGCCGCGGAGGCCACCTGTACCGCCGAGTTGTTGATCGTTTGTACCAGGCTGCGCAGCTGGTCAATGGAGTAGTTGATGGAATCCGCGATGGCCCCGGTGAAGTCCTCGGTTACCGTCGCCTGCACCGTCAGGTCACCATCCGCCAGGTCGCCCAGTTCGTCGAGCAGACGCAGAATCGCCGCCTGGTTACGCTGGTTCTCGCTCTCCAGCTCGTTCTTGGCGCTGGCCGCCTGACGGTTACGCTGACCCATGATCAGGAAGAACAGCAGCACCGCAATGCCGGCACACAGGCCACCCAGGGTCACTGACGGGAACAGGCCGGAGGTGCTGGTTTCAAACTGCTGGTTAAGGTTGGTGGATTCCTGCAGCAGATCCTGGGAGCTGTGGAAGATGGCATCCGCCGCGTTGCGCACCTGGAACAGTTCCGGCGCAGTTTCCAGAATATCGTCCACGGACTGGTTAACGAATTCGTCAAACAGGTCGGAAATCTCGGACAGGTAATCCAGTGCATCCGGGTCGGTGACCTTCTGGATGCCCATGGCCTTGTCGCCGTTGATCATGCCGTTCATGACGCGGCCGAACTGGCTGGCGTCACGCCCGAACGCATCGGCAGCGGTGACCGCGCCATCGCCACCCTCCAGTACCTTGGAGATGGAGCGCACGATTCGCTCGGCCAGCAGCGATTGCTTCTGGGCAAAGGCGATCTGCTGGGCCGGCGCATTGTTGGCCACCAGGATTTCCACCACGCCGTCATACTCGGCCTGCAGCTGGGGAATGGTCTCGGACAGGGTGTCGGCCACTTCGTGAAGGTCCAGTACCGTGTCTTCACCCTTGAGGATGGTGGCGGTATTGGTGTTCATCTGGTTCCACAGGGTTTGCAGACGTTTCTGCACCTGTTGATCGTCGACCTTCTGGTCCTTTACTGCATTCCAGGCTTTCTGGAAGCTTTTCTGGGACTTGTCCAGCAATTCGAAGGCGTCGGCGTTACCGGAGGCCGCTTCCAGGGCGTTTTTGGCGATCTGCTGGGAAACCACCCGCATCTCTGACGCCTGGGTAATGTTTTCCTGGGCCCGGTTCGCACTGGTGGCGGACAGCAGGAAGTTGGCCAGCGCCAAGGCAATAAAGATGACAAGGCCGATATACAGGGCGATGCTCAGCGGATTGCTGTTGCCTGCTCCCCCCCGCAGTTTCTCCAACATTGCTCCCGAATTGAACTTCATAGTCTGGCTCCTGGCCTGGCGTTCACTCTTCTTATGTCACCGGACGGTGATTACCTGTTGCCGGCTTAGCCGGTGCGGGCCACCTGCATGAAGCGCGGGTCCTCTGCCAGCCGTATCAGGCTGAAAATGGACCAGTACTCCCCTTCCCGCTTGTAGGCGCCGCGCACAAAAGGTGCGGTCGCCACATCGCTGTTAGGCAGCGACTCCACAAAACTGTCGATGGGGAAGTGCTGCATCCCCATGACTTCATCCACGGCCATGCCGGTATAAAGATCGTCGTAATCCAGTACCAGCAGGCGCCGACGTTTTTCCTGAATCGGTGACACCTTGTCGAGAAAGCCGCTCAGGTCCATCACCGTCATCAGGCGACCGCGGACGTTGGCTACGCCTTTCATCCAGGTCTGGGCGCCGGGTATGCGCGTGTAGGCGGGCACCGTCAGAATTTCGGAAACCTCGTCCAGCGGCGCCACGTATTTCTTGCCATCAAGCACAAACCCCACCCCGCTCCAGTAGCTGACCGCGTCCTGCTGCATGGGCAGGTCGTTGGCCTTGTCCCGACAGCGGGCAAAGTAATCAGCCAGTTTGACGAAAGCCGCGGAGGCCGTGGTGGTTGTGCTCATTCAGGGCTCCCTAGGCGCCGGCCAGCATGCGGTCGACGGTACTCAGGAGCACGTCTTCGTCCACCGGCTTGGTCAGGTAATCCTTGGCACCCTGGCGTTTGCCCCAGACGCGGTCGGTCTCCTGGTCCTTGGTGGTAACGATAACGATCGGAATATGGTTGGTGTCGGCACCCTTGGTGAGCTGACGGGTTGCCTGGAAGCCATTCAGGCCCGGCATCACCACATCCATCAGTACCAGATCCGGTAGCTCGGAGCGTGCCATGGCCACACCGTCGGCGCCGTTGGCGGCCTCCAGCACCTCATGGCCATGCTTTTCCAGAATCTCCCGCAACTTGTAGGTCTCGGTGGGAGAATCATCGACAATCAGAATACGTGCCATCTTACCCTCTTCAGGTTCAGCGGAATCGCCGCTTAACCGTTGATATGCTGACGAATTGCACCGAGCAATTCGTCCTTCGAGAACGGCTTGGTCAGATACTCATCCGACCCCACGATACGGCCTTTGGCCTTGTCGAACAGACCATCCTTGGAAGACAGCATAATTACCGGGGTGTCCTTGAAGGCGCTGTTGTTCTTGATCAACGCGCAGGTCTGGTAGCCGTCCAGCCGCGGCATCATGATGTCCACGAAAATGATGTTGGGGCGGCTGTCGGCAATTTTGGCCAGGGCATCAAAGCCATCAGTGGCGGTGATTACCTCACAACCCGCTTTTTTCAACAAGGTTTCAGCGGTACGACGAATGGTTTTGGAGTCGTCGATCACCATTACCTTGAGATCTTGGAAATTGTCAGTCATGGAAACTGCCTTTAACCGTGAACCGTGATAGGCCGCAACTTATTGTATTATTTAGCCTTTTTGTTTGTTCGATAGGTGGGGGCGGAGGCTCTACCGGCCCAAGCGAAGGTTTTAACACAGATTCTACAATCAATCTATAAGACCCTATGAAACTTGAGAAAATCTCCCGGCCATACCCGCGTAGCGATCCGACCTCACCGCTGCTAACATTGCCCGGCCCCTTCCCTGTCGTGGTGGAGACCTCATGAGTCTGCGAGTCGGTGTGGTGATGGATCCCATCGCCAAGATCAAGCCCTGGAAAGACAGCACCTTTGCCATGTTGCTGGAAGCGCAGCGACGCGGCTGGTCCCTGCACTACATGGAGCCGGCGGACCTTTACGTTCGAGATGGTCGCACCTTTGCGGTCACGCGCCCACTGTCGGTGACCGACAATAACGACGATTGGTACCGTCTTTCCGATGCCGTGAACGAAGACCTGGCGGATCTGGATATCATCCTCATGCGCCAGGACCCGCCGTTCAATACCGAGTACATCTACGCCACCTACCTGCTGGAGAAGGTGGAGCGCGAAGGCGTGCTGGTAGTCAACCGTCCGGCCAGCGTCCGTGACAGCAATGAAAAGCTGTTCGCCACCGATTTTCCCCAGTGCTGTGCGCCGACCCTGGTCAGCAGCCGTGCCGAGCTGCTGCGTGACTTTGTAAGGGAGTTTGGTGACACGGTCATGAAACCGCTGGATGGCATGGGCGGCAGCAATGTATTCCGGGTGCGCAAGGACAGCCCCAATATCGCCGTGGTGATCGAAGTGCTGACCAAGCATGGCAAGACGCCGATCATGGCGCAGCGCTTTGTGCCGGAAATCACCGAAGGCGACAAACGTATCCTGATGATCAATGGTGAACCGGTGCCCTATGCGCTGGCGCGCATCCCCCAGGAGGGCGAGCTGCGTGGCAATCTGGCTGCCGGTGGCACCGGCCAGGGCCGCGAGCTGACCGACCGCGACCGCTGGATCTGCGAGCAGGTCGGTCCGACGCTCAAGCGCAAGGGGCTCTACTTCGTGGGGCTGGACGTGATCGGTGACTACCTGACCGAAATCAACGTCACCAGCCCCACCTGTATCCGCGAGCTGGATGCCATCTTTGATATCAATATCGCCGGGCAGCTGTTTGATACGCTCCTGGAGTTGCGGTCACAGTCATAGACTTGGCCGCCGATTCGGGGCACACTCGGTTTCTTACATTAGAATAAAGTAGTAGCTACAGACACCCGCATGGCATCCTCCACGGCCCCCGTTAGCGCCGCCGACCGGCTCACCTTCACCGTCTTTCTGGCGCTGGCGTTCCACGGCATTGTGATCTTCGGCGTCAATTTTGCGCCGCAGAAACCCGCCAAGGCGCCTCATACCCTGGAAGTGACCCTCGCCCAGACGCGCAGTGACAAGGCGCCGGACCAGGCCGATTTCATTGCCCAGAGCAACCAGCAAGGCTCCGGCGATCTGTCCGACAAGCAGGAAGTGACCACCGACCAGCAGGCCGATTTTGCCGACAACAAGCTGGAAAAGGTGCAGCTCAAGGAAAAGACCACCCGCAAGCCCCGTGACCTGATCGTCCAGCAGATGGTGATCACCACCGCCGGTCACAGCGAACGCAAGGTGCGCGACAAGCAGAAAGAAAAAACCGACCCCAAGCCCTACAAACAGGCCAAGGAAGAGAACCTGGCGGATATTACCCGTCAGATTGCCAGCTTGCAGGCGCGTCTGGACAAGCAGAAACAGGCCTATGCCAAGCGCCCGCGTATCCGCCGGCTGACCTCGGTTTCCGCCAAGGCCCACTATGAAGCCCTCTATATCGATGCCTTCCGTCGCAAGGTGGAAAGCATGGGCACCCGCAACTTCCCGTCCCGGGCGCTGAGCAGCGACACCTATGGCTCGGTGCGCCTGATGGTGGCTCTCAAGCGCGACGGCAGCATCAAGGAAATCAAGCTGCTGAAGTCCTCCGGCCACAAGTTTCTTGACCAGGCGGCGATCCAGAGTGTGCGCCTGTCCGCACCGTTTGAGGCCTTCACGCCGAAAATGCGCCAGCATATGGACCTGCTGGAAATCATCCGCACCTGGAAATTCGACAGTAACCGGCGCGTGTCATCACACTGACGGTGTGTAACGCCGCGCCGCGCCGCTCTTGCCCCGCCCCGCTCTGCACCGGATACTGACATCATGGATAACAGCTCGCTCAAACATCAGCTGCTGGTGGCCATGCCACATATGGCTGACCCCAACTTCGAACACAGTGTTACCTACATTGTGGAGCACAGCAGCGAAGGGGCCATGGGCCTGACTCTCAACCGGCCGGTGCAGGTGAGCCTGGGCGATATCCTCAGTGACATGGACATCGAAATCGAGGTGCCCCCTTCCGAACGTCACCGTGTAGTGGCCGGCGGCCCGGTACAGCAGGAGGCCGGCTTTGTCCTGCACGGCGCGGATACCCACTGGCACTCCAGCGTACCGCTCAGCGATGGCCTGATGTTGACCACCAGCCGCGATGTGCTGGAAGCCATCGCCGTGGGTGAGGGCCCGGAGCGTTCCCTGATCTGCCTGGGTTATGCCGGCTGGGAGCCTGGCCAGCTGGAGCAGGAGCTGGTAGACAATGCCTGGCTGAGCAGCCCGGCCAGCCGCAAACTGGTGCTGGAAACCCCGTTCGAACAATGCTGGCAAGCCGCCGCCGCCGCACTGGGCGTGGACATGAGTTTGATGACCTCCCAGGCGGGGCACAGCTGAGAAAGCAGTGAATAATGAATAACGAAAGGCGTGGAGGTCGCCAGTTGGTGGCCGGGCGTTCCCTGTGTATTGTTCTGCCGGCGTGTTTCAGGCAGCTATTAACTATTCATTATTAACTATTAATTGTTTCTTATGCTTCTCGCCTTCGATTACGGCACGCAGAAAATCGGTGTGGCCAGCGGTAATGCGCTGCTGGGCACCGCTTCGCCTCTGCCTGCTCTGCAATGCAAGAACGTGCAGCCCGACTGGGACCAGGTCGCCGCCCTGATTGAGGAGTGGCAGCCGGAGGTGCTGGTGGTGGGGTTGCCATTGAACATGGACGGCAGCGAAAGCGAGCTGTGCCAGCGCGCGCGCAAATTCGCCCGCCGCCTGCAAGGCCGCTTCGGCAAACCGGTGTGGATGGTCGACGAGCGCCTGTCCACCCGCGAAGCCCGTGAACGCACCGGTATTCATCATGCCGATCCGAAGGTGGATTCCATGGCGGCGGTGGTGATTGCGGAAGGGTATCTGGGCGGTAGCGAGCCTTTGGCGCCATGAGCACAGCAATTGCCAGCGCTAATCGCTAATCGCAATATCCGGCAAGTTGTTGGCCACCGCCTGGTAGGTGGCGTGTGTCTCCAGGGTTGTCTCGATCAAGGGGCGTGGCCCTGGCCCGGCGGGTCGGGTGCTGCCAGTTGATGGGGTCGCTGTTTGCCAGATAGATATCCAGCGCGCTCATGATTGCAGGGCCTTGAGTTGTTGCAGGGTGGCGTTGGCGGGCACGAAAAAGCTGCGGTAGGCCACCGAGAACGTGTCGCCGTCCTGGAGGATTGTTCGTTGCTGATGGGCTTCGCTGAAAAACTGCTGTTGCTGGTCGCTGTCGATGGCCAGCGCCAGCACCAGCGCATCGCGGCCGCCGGCGTTCGCTGATGCCTGCATCTCGATAACATCGGCCCAGGGCACGCGCAGCCAGGCCTGTTGTTTGGGTTGCGGGATGCGTGCCGGGAACCACAGGCCATTGTAATCCACCTTGAAGTACACCCGGGCCTTCCAGTAACGGGGGCGGGCGCCAATGGCGAAGAACACCAGTGCCATGGCGGCCGGTATCAGGCGCAGCGCCTGCGGCGCCTGGTTGGCCCAGTCCGACCAGACAAGCGTCAGCCAGAGGCAGGCCAGCGCCAACAGCAGAAACAGCACGCACAACTTACGGCTTAGCCGTTGTGGGACGCCGATGGCCAGGGTGGCGTCGGGGGGTGTCATGTAGGTCACGGTTGCGGTCATGGCATTGGGCCCGGCAAGTTTTGGCACAGTTTGGCCGGCCCTTGCCCCCTGTGCAAAAGCTTCTGTTAATCTACGCGCAGACTCTAACGCCTTAATACGCAAAGGGAGGCATTGCCTTGAGTTGGGATGAACAACAGCTGCAACAACGGCTGGATGCCATGGCTGAGCAGATAGCCGTGAACTATGCCGGCAGGAATCCCTTGCTGGTGGGCATCGAGTCCGGGGGTGCGTGGGTGGCCGAGGCGCTCAATGCGCGACTGCCGCAGGCGCTACCGCTGGGGACGCTGAATCCGTCCTTCTACCGGGATGATTTCGATACCCGCGGGCTCAAGCCGTCGGCGCGCCCTTCCCGGCTGCCGTTGGATGTGGATGGCCAGCATATTCTGCTGGTGGACGATGTGCTGATGACCGGGCGTACCATCCGCGCGGCCATGAATGAGCTGTTTGATTTTGGCCGCCCGGCGTCCATCGGCCTGGCGGTGCTGTTCGATATCGGCCACCGGCAATTGCCGATCTGTGCGGATATCTGCGGCGAAACTTTGGCATTGCCCCCCCATCAGCGGGTAGAATTACGCGGGCCCGCCCCCCTTGTGGCGGAGATACGAGAGACAAGGCCCGACGTATGAACCTGGCTTCGCCGAGCTCCCGCGTGCAACTGACCGACGACGGTCGGCTGCGCCATTTCCTGACCACCGAGCACCTGCCCCGTCCCCTTCTGGAAGAGATTCTCGATACCGCCGCCAGCTTTGTGGAAGTGGGCGGCCGGGCCATCAAGAAGGTGCCGCTGCTGCGCGGCAAGACGGTGGTCAATCTTTTCTTCGAATCCAGCACACGCACCCGCAGCACCTTCGAGCTGGCGGCCAAGCGTCTCAGTGCCGATGTGCTCAACCTGGATATCGCCAAGTCCGCCACCAGCAAGGGCGAGACCCTGCTGGATACCCTGCGCAACCTGGAAGCCATGGCCGCCGACATGTTTGTGGTGCGCCACCAGGATTCCGGAGCGCCCTTCTTCATCGCCAATGAAGTGACGCCGCAGGTGGCGGTGATCAATGCCGGCGACGGCCGCCATGCTCATCCCACCCAGGCGATGCTGGACATGTACACCATTCGCCATCACAAGGGTGGCTTCGAGGGCCTCAAGGTGGCCATCGTCGGTGACATCCTGCATTCGCGGGTAGCCCGTTCCCAGGTGCACGCCCTCAATATTCTCGGCGCCGAGGAAGTGCGGCTGATCGGCCCGCGCACCCTGCTGCCGGTGGATGCCGAAGCGCTGGGCGCCAGCGTCTTCACCGACATGGCCCACGGGTTGCGCGATGTGGATGTGGTGATCATGTTGCGCCTGCAAAAAGAGCGCATGGATTCCGCCCTGCTGCCCAGCGAGGCGGAGTTCTTCCGTCTCTACGGCCTCAACAATGACAAGCTGCGATTTGCCAAAGAGGATGCCATCGTGATGCACCCGGGGCCCATCAACCGCGGTGTGGAGATCGCCTCGGAAGTGGCCGACGGGCCGCGCTCGGTGATCCTGCAGCAGGTCACCTTCGGCATTGCCGTGCGCATGGCGGTCATGTCCATGGCCATCAGTGGCCAGGATAGCAGCGCTCAGGAGAGCGTGGCGGGAGGTGCCCATGGCTAAGAAGGCATCCAAGGCCAACCTGCTGATCCGCAAGGGCCGGGTGATCGACCCGGCCAGCGGCCGCGACGAGGTCGCCGATCTGTTGGTGGAAAACGGCCGCCTGACACGCATTGGCGCCAGCCTCGACGCGCCCGGGGCCGACATTGTCGACGCCGATGGCCATTGGGTCCTGCCGGGGCTGGTGGATGCCTGTGTGCATCTGTCGTTGCCGGGCAGTGGCCGCGCCGGTGACATTGCCAGTGAAACCCGGGCCGCCGCCGCCGCCGGCATTACCCATCTGGCGGCGCAGCCGGATTGCGGGCCGGTGGATTCCACCGCCGTGGTGCGGCTGATCCGTGAACAGGCCGGCCAGGCCGGTTTTGCCCGCATCATGCCGGTGGCCGCCATGACCCAGGGTCTGGCCGGCAGCCAGTTGGCGGAAATGGCCACCCTGGCCCGGGCCGGCTGCATCGCGGTCGGCAATGCCGGCGCGCGGGTGGCCGATGCGCTGGTGCTAAAGCGCTGTCTGGAGTATGCCGCCAGCTTTGATCTGCCGGTGATGTTCCGCCCCCAGGACGCCTCGCTGTCCGCCGGCGGCTGTGCCCATGAAGGCCCCGTGGCCACCCGTCTGGGGCTGCCGGGGATTCCGGCGGTGGCAGAAAGCGTGGACCTGTCGCGGGACCTGCTGCTGGTGGAAGCCACCGGCGTGCGCGCCCACTTCCAGCAGATTTCCAGCCGTGAGTCGCTGCCATTGCTGCGCGCCGCCAAGCGCCGGGGCCTGCCGGTGACCGCGGATGTCAGCATTCAGCACCTGCTGCTGGACGAAGCGGCGCTGGAAGGTTTTAACAGCCACTGCCATGTGATCCCGCCGCTGCGCAGTGCGGCGGACCGGGAAGCGCTGCTGGAGGCGGTGGCCGATGGCACCATCGACGCCATCTGTTCCCAGCACACGCCGATCGGCTCATCCAGCAAGGCGGCGCCGTTCCCGGCCACGCGGCCGGGCATGGCCGGTGTCGATACGCTGCTGCCGCTGGTGCTGTCACTGGTGGCGGATGGCCGCTTGACCCTGCTGCGGGCGCTGGACGCGGTAACGGCGGCGCCGGCCCGCTGCCTGGGCATCCAGGCCGGTCAGCTGGAAACCGGTCGCCCGGCCAGCCTCTGTGTGCTGGATGCGCAGGCGCCGCGGGACTTGTCTGAACAGTGGCTGTCCGCCGGCAACAACTCGCCCTGGCGTCGCGCGACCCTGACCGGGTCGGTGAAGTTGACGGTCTGCCAGGGCAAGGTCAGCTGGCTGTCGGACTGACGCCTGCTGCAGCAAGCTGCAATAAAAAGGCCGCCCTCAGGGGCGGCCTTTTTTGTGGCTGGCGTGGATTATTGGGCGTCCAGCTGAAAAACCGCATCCCGCAGGTCCCGCACGTCCACCAGCCCGCGGGCCACCCGCCAGTGGTGCTGGCGGTCCTGGAATATCAGCGTCGGCGTGCCGCTGAGTCCCAGCGACATCATCAGCCGGGTGTTGGCGACGATGGCCTGGCGCTGGGCGGCGGGCACCGGCTCCAGTGGCGCAATACCGCCCTGCCGGTAGTGGTTTTCATGCCGGGCGAGCGCATCGGCCGGGTCATCGGCGGCCAGCACCGCCGCGCCCTGGGTAAAACTGGTCTGCGGATTGATCAGGCCGACAATGATGCTGCGTACCTGCAGGGTATTGGCCGGGTCCTGGAGCAGCGGCTGCATTTGCTGCCAGAGCCTGGCGCAGTAGGGGCAGGCCATGTCGGTGAACAGATAGGCGACCCGCTGTGGCTGTTGTGGCCCCTCCGCGACCCAGGTGCTGGCCTGCAGCTCCTTCAGCAGCTGCGCCGGGCTGGCCTGGCTGAAGGCGGGCAATAGCAGACTGGCAAGCAGCACAAGAATACGGGTCATGGTCGGGCTTCCGGTAATTGGGCAAGGAAATGTCTCAGGCCGTCCGGGTTCAGGGGGCCCAGATGGCGGGCTACCTCATTGCCCTGGGCATCAAACAGCAGCGTCAGCGGCAACCCACGGTTGCCGCTGTAGAGGTTCAGGGTCTGGCGAGGGTCGCGCAGGATATAGTGAAATTTCAACCCGGAATGGTCCAGAAAATGCTGGATCTCCTCGATCTCCTCGCCCTCGTTGATGAGCAGGAAGCGGACATTCGGATATTGCTGTTCGGCCCTGGCCAGTACCGACATTTCCCTGACGCAGGGCGCGCACCAGCTGGCCCACAGGTTGACGACGGTGGCGCCGCTGGCACTGTCGGCCAGGGTGGCAGTGCGTCCATCCAGGGTATACAGCGGTGTTTTCGGCAGTGGCGGGTGCGTGGGGCTGCAGAACTTCAGTACCGCAATGGTGATCGCCATGGTTGCCAGTGAAATGCCGGTGCTGCCCAGCAGGGGGCGCTTCTGGTCCGGGTGCCGCCACAATACCAGCAGCAACGCCAATAACGCACCGATCAGGGCCCCCGGCCACCACCAGCCGCCATCGCGCACATCGAGCATCGCCAGTGGCCCCTTGAACTGCTCGGGATAGCGGATCACGAAGGAGACCCGCGCAGCGATCAGTGCCACCGCCACCATCAGATAGAGGGTGCCGTCGATGACATCATCTTCGCCATGACTGAGACGGCTGGCGGCGATGATGGCGGCGATCAGGCCGATGACCACCACCAGGGCGCCGGCAGGCAGGGCCAGGGGGCCGATTACGATGGCGTCCACATGTGTTCCTTTGTCGTCATGGAGCTAACCGGGTGAGGGCGGGTCAGGACGCTGGCGGGTAAAGCGTGAACATGTCACTCACCGCCTGTTGGATGTGACGGATGCGGCGCTCGCGGCTCATCTCATCATCCAGCCGGTCGCGACTGGTGGCCTGCCACACGACCTGTTGGCTGACACGGTCGACCAACTGCACGACCAGCTTGTATTGCTCGATGGTCTCACCTTCCACCGGGGTGGTGGCAGCAAAGCCCAGCGAATCGCGGCTAAAGCCGAAACCGAACTGCACCACGGAGCCATCAAAACGCTGCTCGCGCTTGAAAAAATGCCTGACCAGTAAATCGGCCTGGTCCGCTGACGCGGGCTGCAGGCCCTTGGCGGCCAGCGCTTGTTTCAATGCCTGTTCGGCCCGCTGATCGTCCAGCCCGCGGGGTGAATCCTGCTGTTGGGCAACAAAGGCATAACTGTGGTAGCGCCGGAAATCGGTACCGGACTTGCTGTCGGTGATCACCGGGCTGAGGCAGGCGCTCAGCAGCAGGCATAGTATCGGGATGGCCCAGCGCATTGTGTGTCCCATTCTGGTCGTTACCCTGTCACAGGCGGGCCGGTGTCTCGTTGCCGTGAAGCCGACCCCTGCCGATTGAGACCAGAAAAGCGTGATGCAGTTCCCGTCTCAGGCCGGCAGCGCCTGCTCCAGCTTGGTCCAGACACCGGCGTGGCTGGCGGCATCGCGGAATGCATGGCGATCCTGTTCATTCTGGCGCTGGTAGACCCTGGCGATGTCGCGCAGCATTTCCGGTGCCTCCACCGCGGCCACGGCGGTGGCGATGGCTTGCCAGCCGTCACGGGCGTGGCGGGCCGCATCAACAAACCCCTGCAGCAAATCGCCGCCATCCTGCAGGCTGATTTCCACCACCTTCTGCAGGCCGTCGCGATGAAAGCGACGGGCGAAATCCAGCAGCAGATCCATTTTGCCAGTGCCGGCGGCGCTGCGCATCAGTGATTCAATGACACTGCGATTGTGGCTGATGGGCAGATTGGCCAGGGTGTCGCGTTCCTGGTCGTTGAGGAACTGCGCCAGATCCAGCAGCAGATCCCACTGATTGGTACGTTGCACCGCCTCGGCCACCGCTTCGGCCACCGCTTCTCCCTGGCGCAGGGCGGTATGGGCGACCACTTCCTGATAATCGCGCTGCATGGCCTTGACCAGGGGCAGCGCCTGCTCCAGCAAGTCCTGGTTAACGGCGGCGTTGACCAGTTCAGTGATCACGGTGGTGTCACGCAGGGATGGCAGGTTGACGATCTTGCGGTAGTGTTTGGCATTGACCGCGGCCAGGGCGCGCAGCACCGGGCCCCACAGTTGTTGTCGATGGGCCACGTCCACCAGCGAGTCCAGGGTGGCGTCGTCCTCGTCGGCCATGATATTGCCGAGCCGGCTTTTCAGTTCCCCTTCCACCTTGTCGATGACCCAGATGGCCTTGGGCCATAGCGCCACATTTTCGGTACCGGAACGCACAATGCTGGCCACCCGGTTGTTGTCGATCATGCGGATCACATTGCTGAGCTGGGTGGTATTTTCCATGTAGTAGGCGATGGTCAGCAGGATGCCGTCATCCTTCACGGCAGTGACCACCTCGCGAATGGAGGGGGCTGACAGGGCGTCGGCAAAACGGCCCAGGAGAATGAACTGGCGCTCGTGGATCAGTTGCAGTGCCACCTCGCGAATCAGATCCGCCGGCAAGCCGCGAATCAGCTCGCGAATCTTTCCCGGGTCGGCATTGGCGGCCACCCGGGAAAGAAAATCCGGTGACAGCCGCTTGGCCACCTTGAGGGCAAAGTAGGGGTCCATCTCGCCCACCAGGCGGGCGGCCATAGTGGCGCCGATGCCGTAGGCCAGCCGGGACAAATGCTTGATCGACAGCCAGCGGGTCCACTGCGCCAGACGCACAAAGCCGCTGCGGTGCTGATCATAGACCTGCTGTTCAATGTGTTCGCGCAACTGTCGCATGCTGCCGGCGCCGGCCTTAAGCAGCGCCTGCCAGCTGGCGTCCTCGAGGGTGAGATGTTGTTGCAGCTTTTCCCGTTCGATCTGTGCTTCCAGGTCCGGGGTCATGTCTGTCATGGCGGTATCCTTACTCCAGCGTGCTATCCGTGGCAATCAGTGGCGCAGGGCATTGCGGGCAATGCCGCGCAGCCATAACGGCAAGGCCTGAATGCCTTTTTCGATGGCGCTTTCCAGCATGTTTTTCTCATCATCGAGATACTGCGCCACGGCCTGGTCGAGATCGCTGACTACCGTGTCCGGCAGGCAGGAAAGAAAGCCGACCTGTTGGTGCATGCGTTCAATAGCGTCCTTGTTATTCATGTTCTGATCCTGTCGTGACGAAAATAACGGGCGGTTTTTTTTGCAAAAAAATCGGTACGTTGGTGCAATTTTCATGAAACAAAAAGCCGTCTGATTGCACTGTATCAAAAGAGAGAAAACGGAAAATACACATAAGATTGAGCGAGTGTGGCATTTTTGTATCGGCTTCCTGAGCGTCGTTGTTGGCCCTCCAAAACAGTGTTACTTAATGAGCAGGATGCAATTACCGCGGTGGCCATATACCAGGAAATGGCCTTGAAAATTCTTTCTCTGTTTCAGCCCGGATAGCCCCATGCTGCCCTGAAGCTGTGCAAGGACTTTACAGCGGTTTTGACAGAAATCTGCTCGCAGGGAGGCGCAGGTGCCAAAGGAAGAAGGTGCACAGATAGTTGGCGTTGACCGTTCACTGGCTACGCGTCTGATGACGCGGGCCCGGCAAGTGATGGCGCGTGCCCCCGGCGGCCACTTCATGCTCGGCCAGGCACGGGCGGTGGAGGATGTGCTGGTACAGCACCTGAAAGTACGCCTGGATGACATGGGCGGCCATTACTACCTGCCGGCGCCCTCCCAGCGGCTGGAGGGGGCGGTTTCCGGGGCGCCAGTGGTGGCGCTCAGTGCCCGCTTCGCGGCGCTCTCGGAACAGTCACTCAACCAGACCCCGGACAGCGCCAACCAGGCGCTGTTCAGCCGCATTGTCAATCAGCTGGTGCCCGACGAGGCCCGCATTCTCACTGCCATCTCCGATGGTTCCGGCATTGCCGTGAGCCATCTGCTGGCGATCAGTCGTTTTAAGGGAAAAAGCCATCGGATGATGGAATTTCTCAGCCGAATCGGCAACGAGAGCGGCGTAATGCTGGCGGATATGGTGCCCTGTTACCTGCGCCATCTGTATTCCCTGGGTCTGCTCGACAGCGGCCCGGAAGACAGCCGGCAGACAGCCAAGTACGAAGCAATCGAAAATGGTTCCGACGTGCGCAAGGCCTGTGAGCAGATCCGCAGGGACAGCAAGCTGAATCCGGTTTTCATTCGGGAAACCGTACAGCTATCGGAGTTCGGCAAGGCATTCTGGTCAGCGTGTTGTGGCTGACCGGAGGCATTTAAGAAGAACGACAAGCGAGGCCTCATGGACGCATACCTAAAGGAATTTACCGATAATCTCTGGCTTTATCTCTCCATGCCGCTGATCAGTGCGGTGGTGGGCTATGGCACCAATGTGGTGGCCATCAAGATGATGTTTTATCCCATCGAGTTTATTGGCAAACCGCCGTTGCTGGGCTGGCAGGGCATCATTCCCCGGCGGGCCGCCAAGATGGCGGCGATCTCCGTCGACACCATCACCACCTACCTGATCACCCAGGAAGAAATTTTTGCGCGGCTGGACCCGGATCGGGTCGCCAGTGAACTGGAGCCGCCCCTGAATGGCATGATCGAAGATGTGGTGGATTCCATCATGCTCGAGCATGAGCCGCGGTTGTGGGAATCGTTGCCGGAAATAGTGAAAAACCAGATCTACAAGCGCGTTAAAAAAGAAGCGCCGGGGCTGATCGCCGACATCATGCAGCAGATCAAGATCAATATCGCGCAGATGTACGACCTCAAGGACATGGTGATCACCAACCTGACCAAGGACAAGGCGCTGCTCAATCGCATCTTCCAGGAAGTGGGCGCGGCGGAATTCAAGTTTATCGGCCGCTCCGGTATCTACTTTGGCGGTATCTTCGGCACCTTCCAGATGATTGCCTGGATCTTCTACAAGGGCGCCTGGCTGCTGCCGGTGTTCGGGCTGGCAGTGGGCTACGCCACCAACTGGATCGCCCTGCAGATGATCTTCAACCCCAAGGAACTGATGCGCCTGGGACCGTTCAATGTGCAGGGGTTGTTCATGAAGCGCCAGGATGAAGTGGCGCGCGATTACGGTCGCCTGGTGTCGACCTATGTGCTGACGCCGGCCAATATTATCGAAGGCATCCTCAAGGGTCCCTATTCCGACAAGGTGTTTGCCATGATCGGCAAGCATGTACAACGAGCGGTGGACGAGCAGACCAGCATCGCCAAGCCGTTCGTGACCTTCGCGGTGGGCACCCAGAACTATCGACAGATGAAGGAATCCGCCGTCGCCGAGCTGGTACAGCGGTTGCCGGATACGCTCAAGCATATTGAAAACTACGCCAACGATGCCCTGGATCTGGAAAATACCCTGTCCACCCGACTGCAGAGCCTCAAGCCGGAAGAATTCGAGGGCATGCTGCGGCCGGCCTTCGAGCAGGATGAGTGGATTCTGATTGCGGTGGGCGCCTTGCTGGGCCTGATGGTAGGCCTGTTCCAGCTGCTGGTGATGTTTTCCTAGGAGTACGCATGACGACCTCCCTGTTTGTCTGGGCGCTGCTTTGCGCGCTGAGTTTTGCCATTGGCCTGGTGTGGTCCTGGCGCCGCTGGCGCCGGCGTCTACGTGAGCGTATGACCACCGTCATTGATGAGGAAATCTGTCGGCAACTGGCCCGCGAAGTATTGCGCCAGTTGCAGCAGGGCCCGCGGTCTCAGTAACCCTTACGGAGCCGATTTATGCATATTCGAAACAGCCTGATTGCCGGCGCCGGGGTGTTATTGGTACTGGCCATCGTGCTCGGTGCCACAGCTGCCTGGTGGGTGTGGCGCAATGTGGAGGCAGAGCTGTTACTGCGTGATCAGCAGGCCAAGGTGGTGGTGCCCAATCCCATGGATGTGGGTATCGATATCCTCGATGACCTGGATATCTTCATCGACACCAAGATCGACACCACCGTGCCGGTGGACCAGACCCTGACCCTGCCGATCAAGGACACCCTTAATGTGCAGGTGGGCTTTGATAACAGCGTGCCGATCAAGATGACGGTGCCGATCAAGGACACCATCCACCTGGACCAGAAGGTGCCGGTGGACGGCAAGGTGCGCGCCAAGGTGCTGGGCAAGTGGATCACCGTGCCGGTGAAGGGCGACCTGCCGGTGAAGGCCGATATCCCGCTGGATCTGAAAGTGCCGGTGGACCAGATGGTACATCTGACGTTCACGGCACCAGCCAAGGTGGATTTCCTGCAGGATCTGAAGGTGCCGCTGAAGACCGATATTACTACCACCATCCCGCTGAAGACCGCCATGAGTGTGCCGGTGCGCTCCACTCTCAATGCCAGGGCCCGCATCCTCAAGCCCGCCGATGCGCTGATTGCGCAGATGGACCTGAAGCTGCCGCTGCGCGAAGTGGGCCTGGCGTTTACCAGGACGGCGGCCCCGGACCCGGACGACACGGACGCCGGTGAACAACCGCAGACCGCTGCCGCGGAGGCGCAATGAGCCTGGCACGCTGGGTACTGGGCGGCTGGCTCGCCCTGATCATTATCGTGGTGGGCGGGTTTGTCGGCTTCACCCTTTACACCCATATCGTGGTGGGGGTGAAGCTGCGGGATCAGGCGGCGTTGCTGAAACTGCCCGAGGACCTGATCGTGCAGGCACGTGCCACCCGGAAGGCGGCCATCACTTTGCAGGGGCAGGTGGATGTGGATGTGCCGTTCAAGAATGACGCCCTGCCGTTGCCCTTGCAGGGTACCTATCGCACCCGCATTTCCCTGGATACGCTGGTGCCGCTGCACATGGAGATCACCTACAACGACGAGATTCCGGTGCAGACGTCGATGAAGATCGACGGCGATACCGGCGTGGTGTTCAAGTGGCTGCCGCATTTTCCGCTCAAGGGCGAGGTACCCTTGCAGCTCAAGGTGCCGGTGGCGTTGAAGGTGCCGGTGGATACCAAGATCCGTTTTAAATACACCGGGCCGGCGCTGATTACCGTCAACCAGACCATCCACCCGCCGGTGGATACCATCCTCAAGACCCGCATCAACCTGGACAAGGCGGTGGATGCGCCGGTCACCAATACCTTTGCGGCCCGGGTTATTCCCAAGGAACGCAGTCTGCCGGTGGTGCTCACCCATACGCTGCTACAGCTGCCCTTGCGCAATCTGAACATGTCGGTGAACCCGCCGCAGTCGGACAGTGGCGCCGGGCCCTAGACGGTACCGGTGAGCAGATCGGCCAGGTAACGGGCGGCCTGCCCGGCGTACTGGCCATCGGTAAGAATCAGCTGCAGATCGACAAACCGCTCGACCCCCTCGGTCAGCGGTAACACCTTGAGAGCACCGGTCTCAAGACCATCACCGATCTCCGATTCCGGCACCCAGGCAAAACCCAGGCCGCGGCGGATGGCGGCGATGCGGGTGGATGGGTGGGATACCGTCCAGCGCTGCTCGGCGCCCAGCCAGCCGGAATCGATGCGGCGGCTGCCGGAGTCGCGAATCACGATCTGACGGTGCTGGCGCAGGTCTTCCAGGCTGACCGTGTCCTGCTGGTTAAGGGGATGGTTGGCCGCCGCCACCGCCAGGAAACGCCCCCGCAGGATCGGCTTGCCGATAAAGCCCGGTGGCACCCGGCCGGCGATCACCACATCCGCCTCATGGCGCAGCAGGGCCTCGTCGGACCCGGACAGAATGGTCTCGGTGTACTCCACCCGGGTCAGCGGGCTGTGCTGGGCAAAGGCATCCAGCGCTGACAGCATGCAGTGCTGCGGGAACAGCGCATCGGCGGCCACCCGCACCAGCGGCTCCCAGCCCTGGCTGAGCTGAATGGCGGCCTTCTCGATGCGGCCGGCTTCTTCCACCAGCACCTTGGCCTGACGGTAAAGCATATGGCCGGTTTCGGTCAGCTTGGCGCGCCGCCCTTCCAGGGCAAAGGCGCGCACGCCCAGCTCGGTTTCGATCTTCTGCACCGCATAACTGATCGCCGACTGGCTCTTGTCCAGCGCCTCGGCGGCGTTGGCATAGCCGCCGGCGTCCACCACGGCGATCAGCGCCTGCCACTGGTCCAGGGTGATTTTGGCTGACATATCGAAATTCCTGAGCTGAGAAACCGCTTTATTGTTTCTTATATCGATTATTTTTTAAATACTGGCCGTTATCACCGGCATTGCCGCCCCCGCTTGCCAGGGAACCGGCGGGCTCACGGCCGCCGGAAATAGCCCGGAGCAGATAACATCGAATAATGCGATTTAAAAACACAGGATTATTGGGTTTTTCATCGTCTTTTCTGAGGCGATTATAGCTCCAACGCAAACAAACGGCCGCATCAAGCCGGCCCGTCACAGGAGTTGGGGTTATGAACATTCTGGTAATCAAAAGCAGCGTCTTCGGTGACAACGGCAACTCTTCCGCCCTGGTTAACGAGCAGGTGGAACGTTTACAGGCACAGCATCCCGGTGCCACCGTGGTGGTGCGCGATCTGGCCAAGGACACCATTCCGCACCTGGATGGCGACCGCGTCGGCGCCTTCTTCACCCCGGCGGAGCAGCGTAGCGCCGAACAGCAGGCCATCGATGATGCGTCCCTGGCGCTGATCGAGGAGCTGAGGAGCGCCGACCAGGTGGTGCTGGGTCTGCCGATGTACAACTTCGGCATTCCCAGCCAGCTGAAAAGCTGGATCGACCATGTGGCCCGCGCCGGTATTACCTTTCGCTATACCGAGAACGGCCCGCAGGGGTTGCTGGACGACAAGCCGGTCACCGTGGTGGCGGCCCGTGGCGGCCTCTATGCCGGTACGCCAAACGATACCGTGACGCCCTACATCAAACTGTTCTTCGGATTTGTTGGCATCACGTCGGTGAACTTCGTGTATGCCGAGGGTCTCAACATGGGCGATGACACCAGGGAAAAAGCCCTCAGTGAAGCGCGCGCCGCGTTACAGTAATCACCGGTATGGGGCGGTGGCTGGCGAAGCATAATCGTCAGCCGGCGGGTTCCCACAGCCACCGAACTTTCAGGACAGGGAGACACCAATGGGACTGCTGGTGGATGGCAAATGGCAGGATAAATGGTATGACACCAAGAGCACCGGCGGGCGCTTCCAGCGCTCGCAAAGCCAGTTCCGTAACTGGGTGACCGCGGATGGCCGCGCCGGCCCCAGTGGCGGTGACGGTTTCGCGGCGGAAAGCGGGCGCTACCACCTGTATGTGTCCTATGCCTGCCCCTGGGCCCATCGCGCCCTGGTGGTACGGGCCCTGAAAGGCTTGCAGGCGCATATTGGCGTGTCCGTGGTGCACCCGCACATGCTGGAAAACGGCTGGGAACTGCGCGATGACTTTGACGGCGCCACCGGCGATGGGCTGTACGGCTTCAGCAAGCTCTATGAGCTGTACCTGAAGGCGGACCCGCATTACAGCGGCCGCGTTACCGTACCGGTGCTGTGGGACAAGCAACGCGAAACCATCGTCAGCAACGAGTCGGCGGAAATCATCCGCATGCTCAACAGCAGCTTCGACGGGCTCGGCGCCACCCCCGGCAATTATTATCCGCCGGAGTTGCAGGCGGACATTGATGCCATCAACGAACCGGTCTACCACGACGTCAATAACGGCGTGTACAAGGCCGGTTTCGCCACCAGCCAGCCGGCCTATGACGAAGCGGTGGAGACCCTGTTTCAGCGGCTCGATGCCCTGGAGCAGCGTTTGGCTCAACAGCGTTACCTGGTGGGCAACACGCTCACCGAGGCAGATATTCGCCTGTGGACCACGCTGGTGCGTTTCGACCCGGTCTATGTCACTCACTTCAAGTGTGACCGCAAACGCCTCAGTGATTACCCGAATCTGCACGGGTACCTGAAGGATATTTACCAGCTGCCCGGCGTGGCGGAGACGGTGAACCTGGCGCATATCCGCCACCACTATTTCCGCAGCCACCCGACGGTCAATCCCCACGGGATTATTTCCATCGGCCCGCAGCTGGACTGGACATCGCCGCACGGCCGCGAGCGGCTGGGCGAGCGGCGGATCGAGCAATAAGGCGCTGACGCAATGGGGCGGCAGTGAACGCCCGCAAGGGCAGGAGGTTCCCATGGAACGCAACATTCTTAATACCCTGCGTGCACTGGATACATCCGATGGCGCCGGGGTTCGTCTGAAACGGGCGTTGGGTTACAACCCCATGGTGCGACTGGACCCGTTCCTGATGCTGGATGCGTTTTCCTCGGAGAACCCGGATGACTACATCGCCGGTTTCCCGCCGCACCCGCACCGTGGTTTCGAGACCGTCACCTATCTGATCGAGGGGCATATGCGCCACCGCGATCATCTGGGTAACGAAGGCGATCTCAAGCAGGGTGGCGTGCAGTGGATGACCGCCGGGCGCGGCATTATCCACGAGGAAATGCCGCAACAGGAAAATGGTTTGTTGCGTGGTTTCCAGCTGTGGATCAACCTGCCGGCAGCGGAAAAGCTGAAGCCGGCCGGTTACCTCGACATCAGCGACAGCGAGATCCCGCGACTGGATCTGGCCACGGGTGGTCAGGTGAAAGCGATTGCCGGGGAAGTGACCCTCGGCAACACCGTGCTCACGGCACCGGTGAAGGGCGGCAGTACCGACCCGCTTTACCTGGATGTGGTGTTGCGCCCGGACGAAGCCCTGACCGTGCCGCTCACGTCGGGCTACAACGCCTTCCTGTACCTGTTCGAAGGACAGCTTCAGGTGGGCGGGGAAACACTCAAGAGTGATCACCTGGCCACGCTCAGTGACGGTGACAGCATTGCCCTGCAGGCCGGTGATCAGGGCGCCAGGTTGTTGCTGGTGGCGGGCAAGCCGATTGGTGAACCCATTGCCCAGTACGGCCCGTTCGTGATGAACACGCAGGATGAGATCAACCAGGCCCTGCAGGATTATCGCGACGGCACCCTGACGGCGGAACCGTCACAGCTGTGACGTGTCGAGCATGATTACCCCAACCTTGCCCCGGTCCCCGGGGCTTTTTTGGCTATGAATTAGCCATTGCCAGCTGTACATAAATGATTGCATGCTTCATTTAGTAATCTGTATGAAGGGAGTCATGCACGATCATGGAAGACATTGTGGCATCACTGTCCCCCATCGTTCTTGAGCGATTGGGCGACGGTTGGTTTTATCTTTTTTATGGCGTGTTGTTATTGGTTCTGTTAACCAGTGCCATTGCGAAGCTGGAAGTCGGTCGCGCGTTTGGCACAAGGCAGCGCAAAGAGAGTCTGCAACTGGCGCGGTTTGATGATGCGCTGGCCCGGCCAGGGTTGCTGGATGAGGCGACGAAAAACACGGTGCTGGATGCCCGCAATACGCTGTTATTCAAGTCCGCTACCGGTATTTACGCAGAGCGTCGCATGCGTACGGCATTGTGTGTGCTGCATGGCCAATTATCCGGGGAGATTACCTGGAGGCACATTGCCAGAGCCATTAATTTTATTCGTCTTGACAATGCAACTGCGTTGCTGCGGCCATTAAGTGTCAGGGATAGCCTTTATTACTACGCTAATTGGTGCGCATTTTTGTTTGTTTTCTTAGTGGGGTTTGTTGAGTTTTTCTTTGGGCTTTTCGGTGTCGTCAGGCAACTGAATGGTGCGCTTTTTATGTTCCTGCAGGGGATGATGTTTTTGGTTTTTGCAATGTTGCCGCTGTGGGAATGTCGACCCTATTACTCTGCCAGATTAATCAGCAATTCTATCGTCAAGCGCGCGCCTTCAGTCACGGACCCTGCCAATAGGAATGGTCAACCGTCTTCTCCGCAAGAGGTATGCAGCGGCGAGGAGATTGCAGTTGTTGGTGTGAAAGCGGGTCTTTAATGTCGATCATTGTGTCTAACACCATCATTGCCTTTTTGGACAGGAGAGAAACATGAGAGTCATCGCCTTCGCCGGCAGTCTGCGCAAAGCCTCCTATAACCACGGGCTGCTGCGTGCCGCCCAGCAACTGGCGCCGGCCGGCATGGAAATCATCGATGCGGATATTTCCACGCTGCCGCTTTATAACGGTGATCTGGATGGCGATGCGCGCCCGGCGGCGGTGAATGCTCTTGCCGAGCAGGTAAACAATGCCGATGCCCTGCTGTTTGCCACCCCCGAGTACAACTACTCCATCCCCGGTGTGCTCAAGAATGCCATTGACTGGTTGTCACGGGTGCCGGGCGGTATTTTTGCCGGCAAGCCGGCGGCCATCATGGGTGCTTCCATGGGCGGCATGGGCACCAGTCGCTGCCAGTATCACTTGCGTCAGGTATTGGTGTTTCTTGATGTGCATCCGCTCAACAAGCCGGAAGTCTTTGTGTCCGCAGCCCATGAGAAATGCGATGACAACGGCGATCTGCAAGATGAAAAGGCGCGGCAAATGATCACTAAACAGCTGCAGGCCTTGCAGGCCTGGCATGAGCGATTGCGCTAAAACGCAGGCCGCGAAAATTACAGCTCGCTGCTATCGCTGATCCAGCTTTCGGTATGAATGGGTGGGTAAGCGACAAAGGCATCCAGCAAAGACTGTGGGGAGGTGTGCACCTGCAGCAGTTGCCGGTGGCCGGGTTTGAGAAAGCCCTGTGCCACCGCCTGATCGAGAAAGTCGATCAGGGCATCGTAGTAGCCGTTCACGTTCAGCAGGGCGCAGGGTTTGTGATGAAACCCCAATTGTGCCCAGGTGAGAATTTCAAAAATTTCTTCCAGCGTACCCATGCCGCCGGGCAAGGCAATAAAGGCGTCTGACTGTTCCGCCATGGCAGCCTTGCGGGCATGCATGGAGCCCACCACCTGTAACTCGCTGACATGGTCATTGCCGATTTCCCGGTGCATCAGGGCGTCGGGAATAATGCCGATCACCCGGCCGCCGTCACGCATCATCGCATCAGCCAGAACCCCCATGGTGCCGACACTGGCGCCGCCATACACCAGGGTCAGATCCCGGGCCACCAGTTCCGCTGCCAGCGCGGTGGCCGCTTCGGCAAAGCGGGCGTGGTTACCGGGGCTGGAACCGCAATAGACGCACACGGTTTTCATAGGGGTTCCCTGTCTGGTTGCGATTGGCCGCGTCGCCTCACTCGGCCACGGCCAGGCGGTCATGCACCAGCCGGCTGACCGGGAAATGACAGGTAAAGGTGCTGCCCTGGTTGAGGGCGCTCTGGATTTCCAGTCGGCCGTTATGGCGAATCATCACATGCTTGACGATCGCCAGGCCCAGGCCGGTGCCACCGGTCTGGGTGACACGGCTGTTGTCGGGCCGGTAGAAGCGTTCGGTCAGGCGCGGGATATGAATCGGATCAATGCCGGCACCATTGTCGCTGACTGCCAGATGGCCGCCTTTGTCATCTTCCTGCCAGCGGATAACGATTCGGCCGCCGGCGGGGGTGTATTTCACCGCATTGGTGATCAGGTTGCCGAAGGCGCTTTCCAGCTCGGCGGGGTTGGCGATCAGGCGTGCTTCTGCCGGTACCTGCAGATCAATCTGATGGTGTTTGTCGGCGCTCAGGGCCAGGGCGCTTTCGCGCATACGATTGAGCATGCCGTGCAGGGCCACCGCCTGACGGGTGTTGTCGGCCTCGGCGGCTTCCAGCCGCGCCAGCAACAGCAGATCGGTGACCAGCGCTTCCATGCGGTTGGACTGGCTGTCCATCTGTACCAGCGCCCGCCGCAACCGGCCCTGCTCTTCGGGGATGGTGTCGAGCAGGGTTTCCAGATAGCCCTTGAGCACGGTTAGCGGGGTTTTCAGCTCATGGCTGACGTTGGCGACGAAATCCTTGCGCATCTGTTCCAGGTGATGGAGACGGGTCACGTCACGGGCCATCAGCAATTGTTCGCCAACGCCGAATTCGGTGACGCGGAACTGCAGGATACGGTTGTCATCCACCGGCGATGGAATTTCCAGCGATTCACGGAAGTCGCCGTTGGCCAGGTAGCCGGTAAATTTGGGATGACGCACCAGGTTGGTGAGCGGCTGGCCCAGGTCCTGGCTGGGCCGAAAGCCCATGAACTGTTCCGCCGCCGGGTTCCAGTATTCCAGGTAACCGTGCTGGTCGATCAGGATCACCGCCTCCTCCAGCGCGTTCACCGACTGCTGGGCACGGTGAATAATGCCCTGAAGTTTTTCCTGGGCCAGACGTTCCTGGCGAAACAGTTTGCCAAGGCGGGTATAAAATTCGCCGATCAGGCCGTTTCTGTCCGGCGGGTCGGTGTGATCTTCCTGAATCAACCAGGCATAAAGGCGAAACAGCTGGCGAGTGCTCCAGGCAATATAAAGCAGCGGGCCCGCCACCAGCGGCCAGAGGTGGCCGAATGCCAGCGCTGCCGCCAGCGACAGCACCAGCATGATGATGATGCGGTTAATTTCTTTTACCAGGCTGGCTTTCATCAATCAGTCCTGTCGGGAAGGCCGCCCCAGTATAGTCAGCCAGCGCCGCTTTTTCAGGATGCCTTGGCCGCCTTTACAGAAAAACGGTAACCGGTGCCGCGCACGGTCTGGATAAAGCGGTCATAACCGAACGGTGCCAGGGCCTTGCGCAGGCGGCGAATGTGTACGTCGATGGTGCGGTCTTCCACGTAGACATTGGCGCCCCATACCTGGTCGAGCAGCTGGGTGCGTGAATAGGCCCGTTCCTGGTGGCTCATGAAGAATTCCAGCAGGCGGTACTCGGTGGGGCCCATTTCCA
>JAWVWY010000010.1:0-31819 GCA_033723495.1 Alcanivorax sp.
CGGCCATGAAAATGGCCCCTGGCTGCGCATGTTTGCCAACGCACGCAAGTGGGTGGGGTAAACGGCAATTGATAATGGATAATTAATAGCAAAACAAAAAGGCGGAAATGGCTTGGCTATTTCCGCCTTTTTTATGTCACTTATGGAGCTTGTGGCCTGGCTGATCGGGCATCAGAATCAAACGAGTGTTTGATGGCGAGTCGTTATCAATTCTCAACTATCCATTATCAATTGGTGCCCCTGTGTCCGATAAAACCTTCGGCCCTTTCGAGCTGCAAAAGGCCTACAAGAGCGAGTCCGTGCCGGACGACTTTATTCAGCGCCGGCGTATTAGTGCGGCCATGCATGCTCTGACCGAGCGGTTGATCCGTGCCGAGGCAGACCAAGCCACCCTGCAGGGCTGGGCGGAGCAGCTGGAGGCGCTGGCGGCGACCATTGGAGAGCCGGCGCGCCGTGATGTGCGGGTCGCCAATCGCAAGCTGTTTACCGGCGCTGCGACCCTCGATGACATTTTTCACATGATGGACTACGACCCGGTGGGCGGGCTGTCCAATCCGGTGGCGCCACGGGTGGAATGGTTGCAGGAAGACCAGCACGGCATTTGCGGGGCCCTGTGCCTGGGCCAGCAATACCAGGGGCCGCCGGGGCGGGTGCACGGTGGCGTGATTGCCTGGTTGCTGGATGCGGCCCTGTCACGGGCCCTGCATGCGGCCTTCCGGCTGGGCGTGACCGGTACCCTCAATATCCGTTACCTGGCCTCGACGCCGATTGAAGAACCGATTGAATGCCGTGCCCGGATCACCGGCCAGGAAGGCCGCAAGATTTTCGTGGAAGGCGGCATCTGGCACGGCGATACCCAGACGGTGAGCGCCGAGGGTATCTGGCTGACCCCCAAGAGTCTGGGGTGAACCATGAGCGATCTTTTTCATTTCCGTGATATCCGGGTGGCCGAGACGCCCGCCCCGTCCGAGCGTGCCTCGCTGCACCGGACACTGGGCGCAGAGCTGCTGGCCCTCAACGAGCAACTGTTGCGTCTGGATGCCCCGGAGGCAGAGCTGCAAGGCTATATCGAGCAGGTGCGTGCTCTGAGAGAAAACATGCAGCAGCATGGTCAGCGTGATTACAACGCCAGTTTGCAACGACTGCTGGCTGGCCAGGGCAGTGGCGATGATGTCACCGATCTGGTGGATTTCGAGATCCTGTCCGGCAAGGCCTCGCCCATGTCGCCGCCGCTGGAGCTGTGGCTGGAGGACGGCGTGGTGCGGGGCAAGGCCACCTTTGGCATGGCGTTTCAGGGGCCGCCGGGGCGCGTGCATGGCGGGGTAATCGCTTTGGCCCTGGACATGCTGATGGCCAAGACCCAGGACTTTGTCCGCCAGATCGGCATGACCGGTACCCTCAATATCCGTTATCTGGCGGGCACACCGATCCAGGCTCCGGTAGACTTTGAGGCCCGGTTGATCCAGCTGGAGCGCCGCAAACTGCGCTGCGAGGGCAAGGTAATAGTCAATGGCCAGCAGACGGTGGCGGCGGAAGGCGTCTGGATCAGCGCCCACGGGGAGTACCAACTCAAGCCGGAGTACGCCGGGCTGCTGGAGTGAGCATGGATAACGACACGACCTACAAATTGTGCTTCTACGTGCCGGAAACGCATGTGGAGCAGGTCAAGCAGGCCATCTTCCAGGCCGGCGCCGGCCACATGGGCGATTACGACTGCTGCTGTTTCCAGAGTCGTGGCCAGGGGCAGTTCCGGCCGCTGGATGGCAGTCACCCCTTCCTGGGGGAGCAGGGTCGGGTGGAAACCGTCGATGAGTACCGGGTAGAGACGATCTGCGTGGCGGAGCGCTTGCACGCGGTGATCAGCGCCCTGCGGCTGGCGCATCCCTATGAGGAGCCGGCCATCGACCTGTGGCGGCTGGAGCCGTTGCCGGGCTAGCCCGGGTCAGCTCTCGTCCCGGGGCGTTCGGCGCAGCGCTGGCACATCCTGCAGGCGCACCGGAAAGTCGTTACGGGCAAGGTCATCGATGTAGAACTTGAGCGTGCGGCTGATCACTGGAAAGGCCAGCTCATCCCAGGGAATCTCGTCTAGCGCGAACAGGCCGGCATCACTGGTTTCCTCACCCACGGCGTACTTGCCCCCTTCCAGTTCACCGAGAAAAAACATGTAAACCTGGTTGATGTGGGGCAGGTTGAACACCGTATACAGGTCACCAATGGCTACCGTGGCACAGGCCTCTTCCCAGCTTTCACGGGCGGCGCCTTCCTGCAGGGTTTCACCGTTTTCCATGAAGCCGGCGGGCAGGGTCCAGTAACCCAGGCGTGGCTCGATGGCGCGCTTGCACAGCAGCACCTTGCCTTCCCAGACCGGCAGCGCGCCGACCACCACATTCGGGTTCTGATAATGCACGGTGCCGCACTGGTCACACCAGTAGCGCGGGCGGTTGTCTCCCTGGGGAATGGAAAACTGGACATTGTGACCGCAGTGGCTGCAGTACTTCATGAACTCTCCTCGGGGTGGCAACCGGCCACAGCAGCGTACTGGCTTGCGTGCCATCCGGCAATCGGCGCAATCGAGTCTTGCCGTAATGGAAGCCAGTGGTTCAAACTAACGTTTGAATTTTGCCAGTCTGCTACCACCTACACTGGCCACTTTATGTCGTTATCTCCCGGAGAGAATCGTGCTTGATCAGCTCAGGCAGCGTCTGCCTGATTACCCATTGAAGGAGTTGCCGCTGGCCCTGCCGGAAGCGGCGGTACTGATACCGCTGCTGGACCTGCCGGAGCCGGAGGTGGTACTGACTCTGCGCTCCAGCAGTATGCCAACCCATGCGGGTGAAGTGGCCTTTCCCGGCGGCAAGCGAGACCCCGGCGATAACGATCTGCTGGCCACGGCCCTGCGAGAAAGTGAGGAAGAGGTGGGATTGCCGGCGGAACAGGTGGAGGTGCTGGGTCAGCTGTCGCCGTTGGCCTCACGCTATGGCATGAAAGTCACGCCCTTTGTGGGCATCGTCGATCCGGCTGTCAGGCTGGTGGCCGAGCCCGGTGAGATCGATACCATTTTTCAGGTGCCATTGCGCTTCTTTCTCGAGCAGCAACCGGAATTATCCAGCCCGATTGATTTCTTTGGGCGTCGCTTCCGAATCCCCAGCTACTATTACGGGGACAAGCGGGTCTGGGGGCTCACCGCCTTCATGATTCTGGACCTGATCAACCACGTTTATGATGCGGGTATCCGCTTTGATGTAACCGATTCGCCGGATTCGGCGTGAGGGGAGAATCATGATCTACAAACTGGGTAGCCGTCGCCTGGAACTGCGCGGCGAGGGCCACTGGATCGCCGACAATGCTACGGTGATCGGCTCGGTCATCATGCAAGCCAATACCAGCATCTGGTTCAACGCGGTATTGCGTGCCGACAATGACGTGATTGAGATTGGTGAAAACAGCAATATCCAGGATGGCTCCGTGCTGCATGTGGACCCGGGCGTGCCGATGAAAATCGGCAAGGACGTGACCGTGGGTCACAAGGTGATGCTGCATGGCTGCACCATCGGGGATAACAGCCTGATCGGCATCAACGCGGTGGTGCTGAACAAGGCGGTAATCGGCAAGAACTGCATTGTCGGCGCCAATTCACTGGTGCCGGAAGGCATGAAGATTCCCGACAATTCCCTGGTCATGGGCTCGCCCGCCAAGGTAGTGAAGGAAATCACCGAGGGCCACAAGGCCATGCTGACCATGAGCAGCATGCATTATGTGGCCCATGCCAAAGAATTCGCCCAGCATCTGGAAGTGGATGAGCGCTTCGATGGCGAATGAGCCGCAACCGATAGTGTCGCCCTGTGTGTCCATCTGCGCGCTGGACGAGAATGATGTCTGTGTCGGTTGTTTTCGTACTGGCGGTGAAATTTCCATCTGGGGCCTGCTTTCCCATGAGGAGAAGCAGGAAGTGATGCGTCGTATTGCCCTGCGAATGGATGGCCAGCCGGCACCTTGTGTGGTGAGGAAGCGTTAGTATGAGTGACCGTTCAAAAGCGGGTAGCGAAGACAAACCGGTGGTGGGCCTGGCGCTGGGCAGTGGATCGGCCCGCGGTTGGGCGCATATCGGCGTCATTCAGGCGCTGGAGGATATGGGTGTGCGTCCCCAGGTGGTGGCCGGCACCTCCATTGGTGCCCTGGTGGGCGGTGCCTATGTCAGTGGTGCGCTTAAGGATTTTGCCGATTGGGTAAAAAGCCTGACCGTGCGCGATGTGTTCGGGCTGATGGATATCAGTTTTTCCGGTGGTGTAGTGAAAGGCGAGAAGCTGTTCAGTTTTTTCGAAAAGCACCATGACAATCCGGATCTCGAAACCCTCGAGCAGAAGCTGGTAACGGTCGCCACGGAGATGGGCAGCGGTCGCGAGATCTGGATCAACGATGGGCCCATGCTGACCGCGGCACGGGCTTCCTGTGCATTGCCGGGGCTGTTCTCGCCGGTACAGCGGGGCAGTCGCTGGATGCTCGATGGCGGCCTGGTGAACCCGGTGCCGGTATCCGCGGCGCGCGCCATGGGCGCCGACGTGGTGATTGCCGTCAATCTCAATGCCCAGCTGGTCGGCAACCATCTGTCGCAGGATTCGCGTAGTCAGGCCGAGCAGGAGCAGGGCAGTGAGGAAGAGCGCGGCATCTGGCAGCGGATGATTGAATATTTTGCCGCCGGCGATGGCGAGGCGCCCAGTTTCTTTGATGTGGTGGCCGCCAGCATCAACATCATGCAGGACCGTATCACCCGTTCGCGGATGGCCGGTGATCCGCCGGAAATTACCCTGGTGCCGTTGCTGGAAGATTTCGCACTGATGGATTTTCACCGTGCCGAGGAAGCCATTGAGGAGGGCCGCGCGCTGGTCAAGCGCCACGAGTCGGAAATTCGCGCCTGGGTGGGGGCTTCGTTGGACGAGGGTGACGGCAATTGATCATTGAGAACCCGTGATTCGGCTGTTTTTATTGCTCAACGCAAGAGACCGCGCTTAAACCCTGTGCGCGGCCTCTCGGTTTTCAGGTTTCGATAACACATGTCGCGTCGTTATCAATTAACCATTCTCAATTATTAATTAACCCCGCCTTCCTCCGTTACCAGCTGGTCGGCGTGGCGCATCCGCGCGGCTTTTACCATGTTGTCCTTTACCTGCAGTATCTCGATCAGATAGCGGTCTATCTTCACTGAAATATTGGCATCGGGAATGTCCTGCAGGTATTCCAGAATCAGGCCGTTGAGAGTCTTCGGGCCGTCCGTGGGCAGCTCCCAGTTAAGGGTGCGGTTGATCTCGCGCAGGTGGGTGGAGCCGTCGATGACGTAGCTGCCATCCTCCTGCGGGTGGATATCCTGGCTGGTGGCGGCCAGGTCGGTGGTGAATTCGCCGACGATCTCTTCGAGAATATCTTCCAGGGTGACCAGCCCCAGTACATCGCCGTATTCGTCCACCACGATGCCGATGCGGCGTTTGGCATTCTGAAAGTTGATCAGCTGACGATTGAGTGGGGTGCCCTCGGGGACAAAGTAGGGCTCCACGGTGTACTGCATCAGCTCCGCCTTGTTGATGTCGTCGCGCAGCATCAGTCGGCTGAGTTTGCGCAGGTGCAACAGGCCGATCATGTTGTTGGGGTCGCCGTTATAGACCGGCAGCCGGGTATGCTGGCTGGCGCGCAGGGTGGCGACGATATCAGCCATGTCATCGTCGATATCAATGCCCACCATCTCGTTGCGGGGGATCATGATGTCTTCCACGGTGACGCTTTCCAGGTCGAGGATATTCAGCAGCATCTTCTGGTGGCGTTCGGGAATCAGGCCGCCGGCCTCGTTGACCACGGTGCGCAGCTCTTCCGGACTGAGGTGGTCCTCGTCCTGTTCGCCGGCCTTGATGCCGCCCAGCCGCAGCAGCAGGTTGCTGACGCCGTTGACCAGCCACACCAGCGGCGCCAGCAGGGTTTGCAGGGGCTTGAGCACCAGGCTGGCGGGGAAGGCCACGCGCTCCGGTTTGAGCGCGGCATAGGTTTTCGGGGTAATTTCCGAGAACACCAGCATAACGATGGTGATCACCACCGGCGCGACAGCGGCACCGCTGTCACCCAGCCAGCGAATGGCGAGAATGGCGGCGAGGGTGGCGGCAAAGTTGTTGACGAAGTTGTTGCCGATCAGAATCACCGACAGCAGCCGGTCGGTACGCTTGAGCAGAGCCTCTACCCGGGCCGCAGCGCGATGCCCCTGGCGGGCCAGATGGCGCAGCCGGTAGCGATTGATCGCCACCATGCCGGTTTCACTGCTGGAGAAAAAGGCGGAGCCGAGAATCAGCAAGATCAGGGCGCCCAGTAGCCACCCGTCCGAGAAAGTATCCAAGGGGAAATAATCGTCAGCTGTTTGGCCGTCTATTGTTCGGGCTGGGGTTCGGCGGTGTCAAGATACCGTGAGGTTGCGGTGCAGGATTACCTGCAGCACCAGCTGGGTGCCGAAAAAGGCCACCAGCAGCACGGCAAAGCCCACCAGGGTGAAACGTACCGCTGTGACGCCACGCCAGCCGCGCAGGTAGCGCCCGCCCAGCAGTACTGCGAATACCACCCAGGAGGCCAGTGTCAGCACTGTCTTGTGCACCAGGTGCTGGGCAAACAGGTCATCCACGAACAGAAAACCGGAGATGATTGCCACGGTGAGCAGCACCTCGCCCAGCCAGATGGCTTCGAAAAGCATGGATTCCATCACCTGGATCGGCGGAAACAGCCGCATGACACCGCGGATGTGGCCTTCCTTGAGTTGCTTGTGCTGAATATGCAGCAGAATCGCCTGGCAGGCGGCCAGCGCCAGTACCGCATAGGCGACGATGGAAAACAGCACATGCACGCCCAGGCCATGTTCCAGCGGGCGCGCGGTATAGCCGGTTTTCAGCCACAGGGCAGCGGGAATAGTGGCGGCGGCAAACGGGTAGACCAGGGCGGTAATCCATTCGAACGGCCGATAGAGGCTGGATAGCAGCACCAGGGCACCGCCCACCGCGGCCACCGCGGAGGTCACCGGGAACAGCCCCAGTTGCAGGCCCTCCGGCGTGATCATCAGTTGCCACAGGCAGACAAAATGTACCGCTACCGCAGCGCCGCCATGGGTCAGAATCGCCATACGGGACGGTGCAGACTGGCCGCGAAACTGGCGATACAGAATCAGGCTGGCAACCAGGTAAAGAGCAGTGGCGGTCAGGCCACTGAGCACGGCAAGGTTCATAAGTCGTTGTTATCCGGTGATAAGCCCGCGGAAGTCTGGCATAGCCCTTGGTGATCCATCAAGAAACATTATCACGGCGATGGCCTGCCTGTCGGCCACCCGGTTCACGGGGCCGTGCACGGGCCCATGACGCTGGGGGCCAGCAGGGGCTATAATCGCGCCCTTGCGACCGCAGTCTGACAGTAATGACTGCGGACACGGTTTTTCTGGAGGTGGAAACAGATGTTCGAGAATCTCACCGATCGGTTGGGACAGTCGCTCAAAAACCTGGCAGGTCAGGGCTCGCTGACCGAAGACAATATCCGCGACACCCTGCGCGAAGTGCGCAAGGCGCTGCTGGAGGCCGACGTGGCCCTGCCGGTGGTGAAAGAATTTGTCGAACAGGTCAAGGAAAAAGCGCTGGGTCAGGATGTGCTGCAAAGCCTGAACCCGGGCCAGGCGTTCGTGAAGATCGTCAACGACGAGCTGGTTCACACCATGGGCGACGCCAACGATGCCCTCGACCTGGCCACCAAGCCACCGGCCATTATCCTGATGGCAGGTTTGCAGGGGGCCGGTAAGACCACCTCCGTGGCCAAACTTGCCCGTTTCCTGCAAGAGCGTGAAAAGAAGAAGGTCATGGTGGTGTCCGCCGACGTTTATCGCCCGGCGGCGATCGAGCAGCTGAAGACCCTGGCCAGTGAAGTGGACACCCAATTCTTCCCGTCCACAGGCGACCAGGACCCGGTGGACATTGCCAACGCCGCCCTCGATGAAGCCCGCCGCCGTTACATGGACGTGCTGATTGTCGATACCGCCGGCCGTCTGCATGTCGATGAAGACATGATGAGCGAAATCAAGCGCCTGCACGGGGCCATCAGTCCGGTGGAAACCCTGTTCGTGGTGGATGCCATGACCGGTCAGGATGCCGCCAACACCGCCCAGGCCTTCAACGAGGCGCTGCCGCTAACCGGTGTGATTCTCACCAAGGCCGACGGGGACTCCCGCGGTGGTGCCGCCCTGTCGGTACGTCACCTGACCGGCAAGCCGATCAAGTTCATCGGCATGGGCGAGAAAACCGATGCGCTGGAACCGTTCCACCCGGATCGTATCGCCAGCCGTATCCTCGGCATGGGCGATGTGCTGTCGCTGGTGGAAGAAGCCGAGCGCAAGCTGGACAAGAAGAAAGCCGAGAAGATCGCCAAGAAGTTCAAGAAAGGCAAGGCGATGGACTTCGAGGACCTCAAGGACCAGTTCCAGCAGATGCGCAACATGGGCGGCCTGGGTGGTCTGCTCGACAAGCTGCCCGGCATGGGCGGCATGATGGAGGCGGCCCAGGACCCGGCGGCCCTCAAGCACATGAAACACATGGAAGCGCTGATTGATTCCATGACCCCCAAGGAGCGCCGCAACCCGGATCTGATCAAGGGCTCACGCAAGAAGCGTATCGCCGCCGGCGCCGGCCTGGAAATCCAGGACCTCAACCGCCTCATGAAGCAGCAGAAAATGATGGCCAAGATGATGAAGAAAATGCGCACCAAGGGCGGCATGAAGAACATGATGCGCGGCATGGAAGGCATGATGGGCGGCAATGGTGGCCCCGGCGGTATGGGGGGGATGGGCGGCCCCGGCGGCATGCCTCCGATGTAATGGATGGTGCCCGGTTATTGCGCCGGGCGCCGCTTGGGCGTAGAATCTGCGCCCTTCGCAGCCCGCTCCGCGCCGTCGGTGGCAGGCTTTCAAGCGGATACGATGGTTCATCCGGGTGGATGGGCCGGGAAACCGGATTGATAAAAGGTAGATAAATCATGGTAGTAATTCGTCTGGCCCGTGGTGGCTCCAAGAAGCGTCCTTTCTACAACATCATCGTTACCGATAGCCGTAACGCCCGTGATGGCCGCTTCATCGCCAAGCTGGGTTACTTCAACCCCATCGCCCGTGGTGGTGAGATCCCCCTGAATCTGGACCTGGAAAGCCTGGATGCCTGGGTTGCCAAGGGCGCGCAGCTGTCTGATCGCGTCAAGACCCTGGCCAAGCAGGCGCGCAAAAGCGCCTGATCGCTGATTGTCCGGAGAGAGGGCCATGTCGTCCTCGGAGATGACGGTAGTGGGGCGCCTGCTGGGGCCCTATGGCGTCAAGGGGTGGGTCAAGGTTTATTCCTATACTGATCCCATGGAAAACCTGTCCAGCTATCAGCCCTGGTATTTCAAGGGCGAGCAGGGCGGGCAGCCACTGGCGCTGGAAGGCTTTCGCCGCCAGGGCAAGGGGCTGGTGGTCAAGCTGGCCGGTGTCGATAATCGCGAGGCGGCGGAACAGCTCAGTGGCCGGGAGATTGTGGTGCCGGCTTCGCGGTTGCCGCAATCCGGCGCCGGTGACTACTACTGGCGTGACCTGGTTGGCTTGCGTGTCCGCCATGTCAATGGCACCGATCTGGGCCGTGTGCACGCCATGATGGAAACCGGCGCCAATGACGTACTCGTTGTGCGCGGTGACAAAGACAGCCTGGATCGCCGCGAGCGGCTGATTCCCTGGCTGCCTGATCAGGTGGTCGAAAAGGTGGATCTGGCCGGCGGTGAGCTGACCGTGGACTGGGACCCGGACTTCTGATGAGTCAGGCGCCCTATGCGGTCACTCTGGTGACCCTGTTCCCGGACATGGCCCGTGCCGTGACCGACTTTGGCGTTACCCGGCGGGCGGTGGAAAACGGCCTGTTGAAGCTGGATACGGTGAACCCGCGGGATTTCACCGAGGATCGTCACCGCACCGTGGATGATCGCCCCTTTGGTGGCGGCCCCGGCATGGTGATGAAGGTGGCACCGCTGGAACAGGCACTGCTGGCGGCCCGTGAGGGCAACCCCGGTGCCCGGGTGATTTACCTGTCACCCCAGGGACAGCCGCTGACCCAGGCAAAAGCCGTGGCGTTGGCGGCGCAGCCCGGCCTGGTCTTGCTGGCCGGGCGCTACGAAGGCGTGGATGAGCGCCTGCTCGACGCCCAGGTGGATGAGCAGGTTTCCATCGGCGACTACGTGCTCAGCGGCGGTGAACTGCCGGCGCTGGTGCTGATCGACGCGGTCAGCCGACTGTTACCGGGAGTGCTGGGGCACCAGGACTCCGCCGAGCAGGACTCGTTTTCAGGCGAATTCGAAGACCTGCTTGATTGCCCCCATTACACCCGCCCGGAGGTGTATCAGGGGCAGGCAGTACCGGAGGTACTGCTGAGCGGCAATCACGAGCGGATTCGCCGCTGGCGCCTGAAACAGGCGCTGGGACGGACCTGGCAACAGCGTCCCGACCTGCTGGAGCGCCGCCGGGCGCGGGGCCTCAGCAACGAAGAGCAGCAGCTGCTGGACGAATACATCGCCGAGCAGCCGTCGCATACAGCAAAACCGAATGACTAGGAGCCAGCCATGAGCGGCAAGAACCTGATTATCCAGGGCGTGGAAAATGCCCAGCTGAAAACCGACGTGCCGGAATTCGGCGCCGGTGACACCGTGACCGTGCAGGTAAAGGTGAAAGAAGGTAACCGTGAGCGTCTGCAGGCGTTCCAGGGCGTTGTCATTGCCCGTCGCAATCGTGGTCTGAACTCGGCGTTCACCGTGCGCAAGGTTTCCCATGGCGTGGGCGTTGAGCGTGTTTTCCAGCTGCACAGCCCGCTGATCGATTCCATTCAGGTGAACCGCCGTGGTGACGTGAGCCGCGCCAAGCTGTACTACCTGCGCGACCGCTCCGGCAAGTCCGCCCGGATCAAGGAAAAGATTCGCTAGCACCGGTTTATCGAAGCGCGAATGTTGGTTCAGCCTTTGCTGTAGGGCACCTGCGGAACCAACCTCTGGCCGGATAAACCCGCTCCACAAAAAAGGCCGCCTCTTGGGCGGCCTTTTTTGTGCCCGGTGGGTCGTGTCAGGCTTTCTTGATGGCGCGGTAGAGCGCCAGCAGGATCAGTGCGCCGACAATGGCGGTGACAAAGCTGCCAAGGCTGAAGCTGCCCATGGACCCCATGCCCACCAGTGAGCCCAGCCAGCCACCCACAAAGGCGCCGGCGATACCCAGCAAAATGGTGATGATAAAGCCGCCCGGGTCCTTGCCCGGCATGATCCATTTGGCAATGATGCCGGCGATCAGGCCGAACACGATCCACGATAGAATCCCATCTTTCCTCTCCTTGGTGTTATTGAACAGCGTCAAAGCAATGGGCCATTATTACAGTGATATGGTGCGTTTCGGGGTAATGATTCGTAAAAATCGGGGGTTTTCTAACGTGTTGTTTTGTAAGCACAAACAATCAATACTGCCAACGTGAGTACCGTAAGCAACAGCGATCAGCAGCTTATTGACCGCTGGCTGGACCAGCAGTGGCTGGAAAAAGGCCTCAGTGAGCACAGCCTGGCCAATTACCGCCGTGACCTGACCCAGCTGGCCCTGTGGGCCCGGCACCAGGGTGTGGCATTGGCCGGTTGTCAGCGCTATCAGTTACTGCAGTTCCTGGCCGATCGCCATCAGCAGGGCATTGGCGCCCGTTCCGTCGCTCGCCAGTTGTCGGCGCTCAAGGGCTTCTACCGCTGGCTCAAGCGCGAGGGAATGATCGAGGCCGATCCGGCCTTGCTGATCGAGCGCCCGCGAACCGGCCGCCCATTGCCAAAAACTCTCAGCGAAACGGACGTGGAGGCGTTGCTGGCGGCCCCGGATACCGATACCGCGCTGGGCCTGCGCGACCGGGCCATGCTGGAGCTACTGTATGCGACTGGCCTGCGGGTCACCGAACTGGTGACCTTGACGCAGAGCCAGATCAACCCCCGCCAGGGGCTGGTGCGGGTGATCGGCAAGGGCAACAAGGAGCGTCTGGTGCCATTGGGAGAAGAGGCGCTGCACTGGCTGGGCTGCTATCTGCGCGATGGCCGGCCGCTGTTGTTGGGCGATAATCAGGAATTGCTGTTTCCCAGCCGACGTGGCACCTGCATGACGCGCCAGACTTTCTGGCACCGCATCAAGCAGCTGGCGCTACAGGCCGGTATCCAGAAGAGTCTGTCTCCGCATACGCTGCGCCACGCCTTCGCCACCCATTTGCTCAATCACGGTGCCGATTTGCGGGTAGTCCAGTTATTATTGGGGCACAGTGATCTTTCCACGACTCAAATCTATACCCATGTGGCCCAGCAGCGGTTACATGATCTGTACCAAAAGCATCACCCGCGATCGGGAACCTGATGGGCGGTGGCGGACTCCAAATCGAAAAGGGGAGAGTATTAATCATGAAACGTTGGCTATTTATTGCGCTGTTGGGCCTGTTTTCCGCCTGTGGTGCCCAGACTGACAAGGCGCCGGCTGCGGACGACAGCGCCAAGAGCGCGGCCGCCGGCCAGACGGACGATGCGGCGATCCGCAAGGCCTTTGCCGATTCCTTCAGCCACCTGAGAGTCACCAATGTGAAGGCGGCGCCGGTGCCGGGCATGATGGAAGTGGAAGTGAATGGTCGGCAGACCGTGTACAGCACTCCGGATGGCCGCTATGTGTTTACCGGTGACCTGCTGGAGCTGAAGGATGGTGACGTGGTCAATGTGGCCGAGGCCAAGTTCGAGAAGGTCCGCAAGGCCGGTATTGCCAAGCTTAACCGGGATGACATGATCACCTATCCGGCCAAGAACCAGAAAGCCGAGGTGTTTGTTTTCACCGATATCACCTGTGGCTACTGCCGCAAGCTGCATCGCCACATCGACGCCTATACCGACGAAGGGGTTACCGTGCACTACCTGGCCTTCCCCCGTGCCGGCCTCAAGTCCTCCGCGGCCCAGGGCATGCGCTATGTGTGGTGTAACGATGATCGTCGCCAGGCGCTCACCGATGCCAAGCTGCATGACAAGGTGGACAAGGCCGATCTGGGCAAGTGCGCCGACCCGGTCAACCAGGACTACGCCATGGGCATCAAGTTCGGTGTGCATGGTACGCCGGCCATTTTTACCGCCGATGGCAAGCAACTGGGTGGCTACCTGTCCCCCGAACAGATGAAAAAGGCACTCAAGCTCTGATCGGGTGGGGCGCGAGCCCCCGCCAGCCGGCGCTTTGCGGCATCCGGACAGCGTCGATACATTGACGGCGCGGTATTGCGCCGTTAATGTGTCCGGCTCTTTCAACCCCGCCCCAAGGTGCTGTCGTGGATACCGATTTCCAGCGAATCCGTCGTTTGCCGCCCTATGTGTTCAACATTGTCGGCGAGCTTAAAAAGGCGGCGCGTGCGCGGGGCGAGGACATCATCGATTTCGGCATGGGCAACCCCGACCAGCCGACCCCGAAACATATCGTCGACAAGCTCACCGAGACCGTGCAGCGCGGTGATACTCACCGCTATTCCCAGTCCCGTGGCATTCCGCGCCTGCGCAAGGCCATCACCGACTGGTACCAGCGGCGCTACCAGGTGGACCTGGACCCGGAATCCGAGGCCATCGTCACCATCGGTTCCAAGGAAGGCCTGGCGCATCTGGCCCTGGCCACCATGGGCCCCGGGGACACCGTGCTGGTGCCCAACCCCAGCTACCCGATCCACCCCTATGGATTTGTGATCTCCAATGCGGATATCCGCCATGTGCCGCTGGTCAAGGGCGTGGATTTCTTTGTCGAGCTGGAGCGGGCCATCAAGGAATCCTGGCCCAGGCCGAAGATGCTGGTGCTCAATTTCCCCGGCAACCCCACCGGCCAGTGCGTGGAGCTGGAGTTTTTCGAGAAGGTGGTGGCCATTGCCCGCGAGCACCAGATCTGGGTGGTCCACGATATTGCCTATGCGGATATCGTCTTTGATGGCTACAAGGCGCCCTCCATCCTGGAGGTGGAAGGGGCCAAGGACGTGGCGGTGGAGTTTTTCTCCCTGTCCAAGAGTTACAACATGCCCGGTTGGCGGGTGGGCTTCTGTTGCGGCAACAAGGAGCTGATCCATGCGCTGGCCCGCATCAAGTCCTACCTGGATTATGGCACCTTTACGCCCATCCAGGTGGCCGCCATCGCGGCGCTGGAAGGCGACCAGAGCTGCGTCAGCGAGATCTGCGAGATGTACCGCAAGCGCCGCGACGTGCTGGTCGAGGGGCTGGCGGAGATCGGTTGGCAGGTGGAAAAACCCCGTGCCACCATGTTTGTGTGGGCGGAAATTCCCGATCATTACAAGGCGCTGGGCTCCCTGGAGTTTTCCAAGAAATTGCTCGCCGATGCCGGGGTGGCGGTGTCACCGGGCGTCGGTTTTGGCGAATACGGCGACGATCACGTCCGTTTCGGCCTGATTGAAAACGAACAACGTACCCGGCAGGCGATCCGCGGCATCAAGAAGATGTTTCGCCAGGATGGCCTGCTGGACCAACCATGAGGAAGTAACGTGAATCCGGTGAAGGTGGGTATTGCAGGCCTGGGCACGGTAGGCTCGGGCACCGTAAATGTACTCAAGCGCAACGCGCGGGATATTGCCCGTCGCGTGGGTCGCCCCATTGAGATTACCCATATTGGCGCCCGCCGCGACAATCCGGCCTGCGACACCTCCGGTATGCGTATTTCCCGGGATATCTTTGCCGTGGCCACCGACCCGGATATCGACATCCTGGTGGAGTTGATTGGCGGCATCGACACCGCTCGCGAGCTGGTGCTGACGGCCATCAAGAATGGCAAGCACGTGGTCACCGCCAACAAGGCGCTGATCGCCGAGCACGGCAACGAGATCTTCCAGGCCGCCCAGGACAACGGCGTGGATGTGGCCTTTGAGGCCTCCGTGGCCGGCGGCATTCCCATTCTCAAGTCCCTGGGGGAAGGCCTGGCCGCCAACCATATCAACTGGCTGGCCGGCATCATCAACGGCACCGGCAACTTTATTCTCACCGAGATGGAAGAAGGTGGCCGAGACTTCAAGGACGTGCTCGATGAAGCTCAGCAGCTCGGTTATGCCGAGGCGGACCCCACCTTTGACGTGGAAGGCATCGACGCCGCCCACAAGCTGACCATCCTGGCGTCCATTGCCTTCGGTATCCCGCTGCAGTTTTCCCGGGTCTATACCGAGGGGATCAGCCGCATCACCACCGAGGACGTGGCCAGCGCCGCCCACTTCGGCTACCGCATCAAGCACCTTGGCATTGCCAAGGACACCGGCAAGGGGATCGAACTGCGCGTGCACCCGACCCTGATCCCCAAGGAAACCATGCTGTCGGCGGTGAACGGCGTGATGAACGCCGTGATGATCCATGGCGATGCGGTGGGCCCGACCATGTTCTACGGCGCCGGCGCCGGCGCCGAACCGACCGCCTCGGCGGTGGTAGCCGACATCATCGAGCTGGGCCGGGCGCTGACCGTGGACCACGACGAGCGCGTGCCCTACCTGGGTTTCCATACCGACCACATGTCCGATGAGCCGATCCTGACCATCGATGACGTGACCTGCTGCTTCTACCTGCGCCTGCACGTGCAGGACAAGACCGGCGTGCTGGCGGACATCACCCGCATTCTCAGTGACAACAATGTCAGCATTGATGCCCTGGTGCAGCGCGAAGTGGACCAGGGGCTGGTGCCAATCGTGATGATGACCCACCAGGTTCGCGAGGGTGACATGAATGCAGCCCTGGCCAAGATTGCTGCCCTTGAGACCGTGGATAGCGATATAATGCGCATCCGCGTGGAAAACCTGGACGCCTGATAAACAACGCTTGCAGGCCGGCACGTAGCACGCCTGCACGCCAAAAGCGTGATGCGTGTTAGCGTGTTGCGCGTAAGCCAATTAAGAGAGATTTTGTCATGCCTTTTCGTGACCGCTACACCGGCCTGATCAACCGCTACCGCGACCACCTGCCGGTGAATGATGACACGCCGCTGATCAGCCTGGGCGAGGGCAACACCCCGCTGATTCGCCTGAAGAACATTCCCAAGCTGCTTGGCAAGGACGTGGATATCTACGTCAAGTACGAAGGCCTTAACCCCACCGGGTCTTTCAAGGATCGCGGGATGACCATGGCGGTAACCAAGGCGGTGGAAGAAGGCAGCAATGCCATCATTTGTGCCTCCACCGGCAACACCTTCGCCGCCGCCGCGGCCTATGCGGCCCGCGCGGGGATCACCGCGTTCGTGATCATTCCGGAAGGCAAGATCGCCATGGGCAAGATGGCCCAGGCGATGATGTACGGTGCCGTGATCATGCAGATTCGTGGCAACTTCGACCAGGGCATGGAACTGGTCAAGCAGGTGGCCGAGCATGCGCCGGTGACCATCGTCAATTCGGTGAACCCGTTCCGTCTGCAGGGCCAGAAGACCGCTGCCTTCGAAATCGTCGAGGAGCTGGGCCGTGCCCCGGATTACCACTGCCTGCCGGTGGGTAACGCGGGCAACATCACCGCTCACTGGATGGGCTACAGCGAATACCAGAAATCCGGTGTGGTCAACGCGGCGCCGAAGATGGTCGGCTACCAGGCGGAGGGCGCGGCGCCCTTCATGCGCGGCGGTCCGGTGGCCGACCCGGAAACCGTAGCCACTGCCATCCGTATCGGTAACCCGCAGTCCTGGGACAAGGCGCTGAAAGTGGAGCAGGAATCGGGTGGCTGGTTCGATGAACTGAGCGATCAGGAAATCCTGGCGGCACAGAAACTGCTGGCCGAGAAGGAAGGCGTGTTCTGCGAGCCGGCCTCCGCCGCGTCCATTGGCGGCGCCATGCGTGATATCAAGGCTGGCAAGATTCCGGAAGGCTCCACCATTGTCTGTACCCTCACCGGTAATGGCCTGAAGGACCCGGATACCGCCATCGCCCAGTGCCAGGATACCCGCATGGTCACCATTGATGCGGAACTTGATGCCGTGCGGGATGCCATCACCAGCAACATGTAAGCTGCCGGTTGAGATGAAAAAGGCGGAATGTTTCCGCCTTTTTTATGCCTTTTGCCTGCGTGATGCCGCAAGATTTGCAGTTTTTTGTATCGTTGAAGGGCAGACAGGGAAGAGGGGCTGCCGCTTTTTTGTTATACTATTTTATTCATTAATGGCTAATGCAACTTATCATTGTGTTATAAGGTCTGTCCTCTGTGTCACGGTTGCTTAAACCACCAACACCGCCTTCTCTCGCCGCCTGCTAGGCCGGCCTCGCTGCGCTCGGCAGCATTTTTTGCCATACATGACTGTTTTATTTTCATGCCCGGTGAACAACACCGGTTGCCTGTTTGTGTTTCTGCTCTGTGAAGCTGTGGTGAAGAGCCGTGTTTGACAGTGCCGAAGCGCTGACTAGGCTGTAAAGGGATCTCTGAAAACCGTTTTCATACCCGGAGGGCATAAAGGCTCAAGCTTTCAGCGGGTTCGCGATCTGCACCTCTTCGGGGCAGGGGAGCGCCATGTTCAATGGTATCCCGGTAAGGGGAGGCCCAGGCTGAAAGCCCCGGACAGTGAAGGGTTTTTAGAGGTAGCTCACGTATTCATCGCTACTGGGGAAAACATGATGCGACGACACCTGAACCTGACGTGCGCAGGCGCATTCGGCGCGGCCTTGGCCGCCATGGTGCCTGCTTCAGCCAATGCCGGAACCGAGCTCGGTGCCGGTGTCTGGTGGGTCTATCAGTATGTGACCAATTCTGATTTCAACAGTCCTGCCTTCAATGCCGATCTGGATCGGGAAACCGGCGGTAACTTTGCCGACCCGGCCTTTATCCTCTACGCCGATGATGACGGCGGTTACGGGCCCTGGCATTTCAGTGCGGAGGGGCGTCTGGGCACCGGCTCATTCACTGACACCGCCAATAACAACAGTGGCACCAACTTTACCGTGCACAAGGCCTGGATCGGCTATGACATCAATGACGACAATGAGTTGATCATTGGCAAGAGTCAGGTGCCGTTCGGCTGGAAAACCGTCAACTTCTGGCCCGGCGATGGCCTGGAGGGTGGTTACGGAGACCAAATGGATGTGGGCTTCAAACTCAGCGGAGACCATGGCGACTTCCACTATGATCTGGCCTATTACCATCAGGATGACTGGGGGGAAACCAGCACCGATACAGTCGATGATAATGGCCACTGGGGCTCGTCTACCACCTATCGCAAGATCAAGACCGGTGTGCTCAACGGCGACTGGCAGTTTGCCAAGGGTAATACCATCGGCGTGTCCTACCAGTACGGGCGCATGCAGGATCTGGTGCCTTTGCAGACCAACCCTTCCGCCAGTAATGACAATGGCAAGCACCAGGCGCTGGATCTGCACTACATTTTTGAAATGAACGATTTCTATGCCAAGTACCGTTTCATTGATACTGAACGGGACTTCAGCGGTATGGATGCGTTCCTGGCAACCGCATCGCGGCCGGCGGATGACAAGGTGAAAACCCAGCGTCATGTGGTGGAGTTGGGTTACAAGCGGGATCGCTGGTTCTATTACATCGATGGTGGTGTGGCCAGCACCGATACCAAGGGCAATGACACCAGCGATGTGCAGTTCTACGCCCCCGGCGTTAGCTACAAGTACGGCCCCGGCTGGCTGTACCTGGAGTATCTGTGGTCAAACGGCGATATCAACCGTAATGGTGATATCTACGCGGCAGATTTCCGTGCCGTCTATGCCTCCTTTGACTTTTATTTCTGATAGCCGGTAGCGGCCCGGCCGGGCCGCCATCCGGGTTCAGGTGATGTTATTGCGTTTCTGTCTGGAGGAAATGCCCGCATCGTCCGGACCGACTGGCCGCAAGGGGCGTTGCTGTCTGGCGCCTTCCCAAAGCAAGACGGATTACGGAGAAATCGATGAGTATCGACTACGAGACCGATTACGATATCGGTCAGGACAATGTGCAGATTCTGGGGATGGATCTGCATAATCCGGTATTTTTTATCAGTGCCTTGCTGATCCTGACCTTTGTGATCGGCACGCTGATGTTTCCACAAGCCGCCAATGACATGCTCAATGGTTCCAAGACCTGGGCGATTGATCATTTTGACTGGCTGTTCATGGTCGGTGGCAATGTCTTTGTGTTGTTCTGCATCGCGCTGGCCATTTTACCGGTGGGTAAAATTCGCCTGGGCGGACAGGATGCCAAACCGGAATTTTCCACCTGGTCCTGGTTTGCCATGTTGTTTGCTGCCGGCATGGGCATCGGCCTGATGTTCTGGAGCGTGGCAGAGCCGGTGGCCTACTACACCAACTGGTATGGCACACCATTGAACGTGACGCCCAATACCGATGCGGCCCGTGATCTGGCCATGGGCGCCACCATGTATCACTGGGGCATCCACCCCTGGTCTATCTATGCGGTGGTGGCACTGTCGCTGGCATTCTTTGCCTACAACAAGGGCATGCCGCTGACTATTCGCTCCGCTTTCTATCCGTTGCTGGGAGAGCGTTGCTGGGGCTGGGCCGGCCATGTCATTGATACCCTCGCGGTGCTGGCTACCATTTTTGGTCTGGCCACCTCTCTGGGGCTGGGGGCCAAGCAGGCCGCCGGTGGCCTGCACTTTCTGTTCGGCACCCCCAATGCCATCAATGTGCAAATCGCGATTATCGTCGGCGTCACGGCGGTGGCGACCCTGTCGGTGATCCGCGGCATGGATGGTGGGGTAAAGCTGCTCAGTAATATCAATATGCTGTTGGCGCTGGTGTTGTTGCTGTTCGTGATTATCGCCGGGCCAACGCTGGTAATCCTGACCGGCCTGGGCTCCACCACGGTGGATTATCTCAGCAATATCATCCCGCTCAGTAACTGGATCGGCCGCACCGATGACACCTGGTTCCACGGCTGGACGGTGTTCTACTGGGCCTGGTGGATTTCCTGGTCGCCCTTTGTCGGCATGTTCATCGCCCGCATCTCCAAGGGCCGTACGGTGCGTGAGTTCATTACCGCGGTACTGCTGGTGCCGACCCTGATCACCATCCTGTGGATGACCGCCTTTGGCGGTAGTGGTCTCGATCAGGTGGTCAATGGCGTAGGCGAGCTGGCCAATGGTCTCGGCGATGAATCCCTGGCGTTGTTCCAGATGCTGGAGCACTTGCCACTGACCGGTATCGTTTCCTTCCTGGCCATCGTGCTGGTATTGGTGTTCTTTATCACCTCGTCGGATTCCGGCTCGCTGGTGATTGATTCCATCACCGCCGGTGGCAAGCTCGATGCGCCGGTGCCGCAGCGGGTATTCTGGGCGGTCATGGAAGGTACCATCGCCGGCGCCCTGCTTTATGGCGGCGGTGAGCAGGCACTCAAGGCCTTGCAGGCCGGCGCGGTGACCACCGGGCTGCCCTTTACCGTGGTGTTGCTGCTGATGTGTCTGAGCCTCTATCGAGGGCTACATGAAGAGCATCGTTTTATTCATCAGCCTGCCTGACCTTTGGCGTTGTGCCAAAATGCCCGCATCCGCGGGCATTTTGGTATCTGGCCATGGCAAAGCAGACGTTTACGGTGACCGTTAGTGGTTTTCGCCAGGATGACAAGGGCGACTGGGTAATGCTGCTGTCCTGCGGGCATCGACAGCACGTGCGGCATCAGCCGCCTTTTATCAACCGTCCCTGGGTCACTACACCAGGCGGGCGCAATGCTCGCCTGGGGCTGACGCTGGAGTGTATCCAGTGCCTGCGCGGCGACCCTATCCCCGCAGACGGGTGTGACGGTTGATGGTGTATTGCAGGTTGAACAGGGCCGGCAGGTGCGGGCCAATCACCCCCTTGCCGGTGGTCAGCAGAGCGCCGCTGAGATCCCGCTGCGGATCTGCCCAGCAATAGATGCTGATAAAACCCAGATGCCCGAAGGCCTTGGGGGCACCGGGGCCGAACATGCCCATGCCGCGGTTGCCGAGCATGAAACCACTGGAAAAATTCAGCGGTAGCAGCAGGGTACGGTCCATGCGTGGCCGATGGTAGGCGGGCTGCAGGGCCTGTTGAATGGTTTCCGGTTTGAAGATCTGCTGATCGTTGTAGACGCCATCGTTGAGCAGCATCTGGAAGAAGCGGCTGGCTTCCTCGGCGGTGGCGTAGAGGTTGCCCGCCGGCACGATAATGTCCTGGAAGCGGTCGTCGTTGGTGACATCCACTACCTCACGGATAGTGCCGCCCACCGCATAACTGAGGAACAGGTCCACCAGTTTCATCGGCAGGCCGGTGGCCACGTCCGTGGCGCGTTCGGCGCCGGTTTGACCGAAAGTGAAATAGGTCATGCCCATGGGCTGGCGGATCACCCGGTCGAGGGTGGCGTTCAGGTCTTCCCCGGTGATGGCTTCCACCACCGCGCCCAGCACAAAGCCGGCGGTAATGGCGTGGTAGGCCTGGCTGTTAAGGCCGCTGGGCTTGGCGGCGCACAGCATGTCCAGCACTTGCTGAGGGCGGAACAGAATTTCCGCCTCCACTTTTTCCGGTGGCCGCGGGATACCGGCCTGGTGGGTCAGCAGGTGGCGGATGGTGGTGCTGCCCTTGCCATTCTGGCCATAGGCTGGCAGGTAACGGGTGACGGGGTCATCCAGGTCCAGCTCGCCTTGCTCCACCAGGTGATGCACCAGCATGGCGGCCACCACCTTGGAGGCGGAGAACAGGCAGACCGGGGTGTCGGGTGTCATGATGCGGCCGTTGGCCGGGTCGGCGTAGCCCAGGCTGCGGTTGATGACGGTTTCCCCATGGCGACGCAGGCACAGACTGATGGCCGGGCTCATGCCGCCGCGGTAGAGGCGGCGGGTGGCGCGCCAGATGGCATCCACCTGTGCCGAGTCGAGGCCGCCGCGATCCGGGCTGGCTTCCTCGCCAATCCGGGTGAGGCCGTCGAGGCTGCGGGGAATCGGGGTGCCTTGCTCGGCAATAATACGACGCATGCGGGGACGAAGAGCCATATAACAATCCGTAAACTAATGGAAAGGCGCCATTGTCCATGCCCGCCAGGTGGCGGCAAGGGGCCTGGGTGCCAGCCGTGTGGCGCCTTTAAACAATTTGGCCCTGTATGGCTGCTGATCAGCCCCTCAGCGGTTAACATAGAAATAAAGCCGCTTAATACAAGTGGGGTCGTGGTGATAGCGAGCACAATGGGCGCAAACCGCCAACCTCACAGGGAGTTGCCATGGATACTATCAAGCAGTCGGATTTCCAGAGCTTTTCTGAATTTTACCCCTATTACCTGCAGGAGCACGGTCATCCGGTCTGCCGCCGGCTGCACTTTGTCGGCACTTCCTGCGTGATCGCACTGCTGGCCTGGGTGGTCTTCACCGGCACCCTGTGGGCCCTGTGGCTGCTGCCGGTGGTGGGCTACGGTTTTGCCTGGGTGGGACATTTCTTCTTTGAAAAGAACCGCCCGGCGACGTTCAAGCATCCCTGGTACAGCCTGGCCGGCGACTTCGTCATGTACAAGGATATCCTGCTGCGTCGCATCGACTGGTAATGACCGCCGTAGAGACGTTCGACCCGCAACAAGCCGGCAGCGAGCAGGGCACGCTGCCGGACCTGGATTGCCGGGAAAATATCGATGCCATGGTGCAGGGCTTCTACCAGCGGCTATTGGCCGACCCGGTAATGGCGCCCCTGTTTCTGGACGTGGCCAAGGTCGATCTGCAACAGCATCTGCCAACCATCAGTCAGTACTGGTACAAGATGCTGCTGGGTGAGCGCGATTACCGGCGCCACACGATGGCCAAACATCGGGCCCTGGATGACAAGCAGCCGCTGACCGGCGAGCATCACGAGCGTTGGTTGCAGCACTTCATGGCCAATCTGGACGGCCGTTTTGCCGGCCCCTGCACCGACCGGGCCCGGCGCATTGCCTGTCGGGTTATTGATAATCTGTATGGGCAGTTGAGTGCCCGGTACTGACATGTCCCTGCTCCCGGAAAGAATGGGTGTCATGCGAACACGATTTTGACGAACACCCTGGCGGGTTTTGATCTACAAACGCTGCTGTATTATTGGGTTTTTGGTCCAGGCTTGGCGTCTAACGAGTGCGCTGAAGAAAGAGGCCTCATTTTTTAGTTAAAAAGAAGGTTCATCGCGCAATTGCGGGAAACGTACAAGGTCGGACGTCAGAGGTCGGACGCCAATCTCAACCCCGACAGTTGGCACGGCACTGAGATTTCCAGGTGCGCGGCCCTATGCCCTTTGCGGTCAACCCTGGGTGCCTGTGGGAGCTTGCACGCGAACAAGCCCTATCCATTTGCCCCCCAGAGGGGGCGTACTGCTGTTCACTTAAGCGTTGCAAATCTGGCTCAAACCTTTCAGGCAGCACCCCTCTCCCTAAACCCCTCTCCCCAACCCCTCTTCCGCAAGGGGAGAGGGGCTCAAAATCCAAAGTAAACAGTACTGCCACAGGGATGAGCCGATGACGATTTTTTTGGGGGTGGTTGGGTCTTTGGGGTTTCAGCCTATCGCGTCCGACATCCGACCTCAGACGTTGGACCAGGCTGATTTCCCTCTAATCCGCGAAGAACCAAAAAAAAGGGCCCTTAGGCCCCCAAAAGCACATGCACAGCATGCTCTCCCGATGTGTTCGGGTGATATCAGGCAACGTCCAGAAAACGTATCCCCGTCATTTCTTCTGATACGTCCCAGAGTCGTTCTGCGAGCTGCTGATCCTTGGCCCGTTTTCTGACTCGAGCAGGTGCCGGATAGCCTGCCGCTTCAAAACAGCCATTGGGGCCGTAGTATTCGCCAGATTCCACCTGTTCTGAGGTAGCTGCGTAGACGCTCGGATAGCAGCCCATCTGCTGAGGCTGGGCAAAGAAACGGTTGAAAATATCGGTGCCACTGGTGCTTTGAAGGTTGGTATCGGAATAGCCTGGATGAACAGCGAATGAGCGGATTCTGGATCCCGTTGTTCTCAAGCGACGATGCAGTTCCCTGGCGAACATCAGATTGGCCAACTTGCTTTGTCCGTAGAAGAGCCAGCGGGAATAGCCTTTCTGGCCGTTGAGATTGTCGAAGTAGAGGTTGCCGAAATTATGGGCCATGCTGGAGACGGTCACGACACGGGGCGATTCAGCCTTCTCAAGATGATCGAGTAGTAATCCGGTCAGTGCAAAGTGGCCCAGGTGGTTGGTGCCGAATTGTATTTCGAAGCCATCGGCTGTGTGTGACAGTGGTGGCGCCATTAGCCCGGCGTTGTTGAGCAGGATATCCAGTCGGGGATAGCGATCCTTGAAGCGTTTTGCGAAACCCTTGATGGCGTTCTGGCTGGCAAGATCCAGGGACATGATTTCCAGTTTCGCATCTGGCAGGTCTTTGAGGATCTCCTTGAGGGCCGCTTGTGCTTTTTGCTCAGAGCGGCAGGCCATGATGACGTGGGCGCCTCGTGCCGCCATGAGTCGTGCGGATTCCAGTCCAAGTCCACTGTTGGCGCCAGTAATAACGACGATCTTGCCGTCGAGTGAAGGGATCTCATCCGGTGTCCAGGTGACTTTCTTCATGGTGTCTTCCTCGCTTTCTTGCATCCTTGTTTGCCAGCGTCGTCCAGCTAGCTAGTCGATGACCAATTCACTGGATTCGGGCAAACGGGTCACCAGTTCCGGCCCCACCAGTTTCGATGGTGTGTACGCGCCACCGGCTGGTGAATTTGTCAGGAGATGATTAACCACTTCCAAAGAACCCGTAATGGTCAGGCTGTAGCCATTCGCCGTGCGAATACGGGCGGTCTTCTTTTCTCCCCGTGCGTTGGTGGCTTCGCCCCAGACGAAGGTGGGCATACTGGCTCGGGCGGCTTCATCGGGGCCTTTGACCGTCTTGGCAAGACGTGCCTTGATCAGCTTCTGTACCCAGTTAAAACCGAGCAGGGGACGAATATAGTTGGCGCGTTTTGCGCTGCTGATCATGCGCGGGGAGCCGGGAATAAAGACATCGATATTGGGAATGCCGGTGCTGTGGTATGCCGTGGAGACATCGCCCCAGGGGATGGTCATGGCATCTTTGCTGCCATCGCCGAAATCGATATTGCGCACCTGATAGGCGAGGGGAACCGTGACGATCTTGCCATCGCGTCGCACCTTGCCGCCCTGAGCCAGGCCTTCTACTGATGTCTTGGCGGTGCCCGGAGAAAAGCCGGAACGGGAATCAAAGCCCAGTGCCAGGTGTGTGGCATCGGGCAGGGCCGCTTTCAGAGATGCCGCCACGCAGTCCGTGGGAATCACATCAAAGCCGACGCCGGGGCAGAGCACGATGCCGGCGGAACGGGCCTTGTCAGCCAGCGATTGCGCCAGTTCGAACACGGCAATCTCACCGGTAATGTCCAGATAATGGGCCCGCGCTGCAATGCAGGCTTTCATCATGGGTTCTGCCGTTGCAGAAAAGGGGCCTGCACAGTTCAAGACGACGGACATGCCCTGGATCTTCTGGGTAGCTACTGCGACATCATCGAGGCTGAATCCGGTAGCCTGAAGGCCGAGTTCTTTGGCCAGTGGCTCCACCTTGGCCAGGCTGCGTCCTGCCAGTACCGGCGTTTGGCCACGTTTCACGGCTTCGCGTGCGATTAGCTCTCCGGTATACCCGTTGGCACCATAGATCATCCATGGGGTCTGTTCAGCTGCTGAAGTGTTCTGGCTCATGATGTCGCTCCTGATCATCGTGTCAGTCTCGGCCGGGGTCGGTCTGGGCCGGCGGATCACTGTAAACTTAAAGCCCGGTTTAAGGTCAATAGGGCGTTTCCATCGCACATTTTCAACGGCTTGTCGACGCCATTTTATTGCGATAACGGCGGCTGCGAACTGCCCCGTCCAGCTGGTTAAGGATCAACGCCCAGATGGGCGATACATCCGGTTTTGCCTTGCGTGCCAGGCTATGTTTCACCAACTGATACTTGACCACAGCCATATAGGCCAGCGAGGCAAGAGGCTTGTTACTCCAGCGAATCGGCTTCAGTTCAGCGGTGCTTTGCTTGCCACGCTTCCAGTCACGGGGCAGGTAGGGATCAATGGCCAGGGCAGTACCGATGCCTGCCATATCTACCCCACTAGCGACGACTTTTTCGGCCACGGGCAAACGGCGAATACCTCCTGTCACCATAATCGGCATGCGGGCGACTTTCTGTATGTCGTTCGCAAACTCCAGGAAATACGCTTCGCGGGCCAGACTACGTCCGTCCCGTGCCCTGCCATGCATGGCAGGTGCTTCATAGCTGCCACCGGACAGTTCCACCAGATCCACGCCCAGATCGTTCAGCATGATCACCACCTGTCTGGCATCGTCCTGGCTGAACCCGCCACGCTGAAAATCAGCTGAGTTGAGCTTCACCGCAACGGCGAAGTCCGGTGAAACCGCCGCACGGATACCGCTGACAATCTTGATCAGCAGACGGGCACGGTTTTCCAGGGAGCCTCCCCACTTGTCGGTGCGCTTGTTGGTCAGCGGCGAGAGGAACTGGCTAAGCAGATAACCGTGGGCGGCATGCACCTCCACACCTGTGAATCCCGCTTGCTCCGCCAGTCTGGCGGTGCGGACAAAGCGCTGGATTACCTCCTCGATGATGGCGTCGGTCATTTCCTGAGGGGGATTGAAGTGTTTTGACAGCTTGCCCAGGTCCACGGCCACCGGGGAGGGCGCCCAGGTTTGCTGGCCGAGATCACCGGGCATCTGACGGCCCGGGTGATTGATCTGCAGCCAGAAGTGGGCGCCTTTTGCGCGACCGGTCTTCGCCCAGGCCTTGAACTTGTCCAGTTGCTGGTCGTTTTCCAGCACCACGCCACCGGGGCCCGTCATGGCGCGGCTATCTACCATGACGTTGCCACTAATCAACAAGCCGGTTTCGCCATCGGCCCAGGCTCGATACAGGTTCAGTAGTTTCCCGGAAGGCGCAAAATGGGCATCCGCCATATTTTCTTCCATGGCAGCCTTGGCAATGCGATTTGGAATGGTCGAACCATTGGGCAGAGTCAGTTCTGTAAATACGGTCATGGGGAGTCACCTCACTGTGTCAGTGGGTCAACTCTAACTTTGAAGTAAAGTTTAATGTCAACAGGAAAATTAACGCTTGATATTAACGTTGGATTCAAACTCAAGGTGGCAGCATCCGGCGTCTGATCAAGACGCCTGGCAGGGATGCACCCACCAGGATGGCCGACCACGAATACACAGGTGCGATACCATGGATGCCGGAAACATTGTTATGACAGCCGGTCTGTTACTGAGTGGTGGCCTGGGCGTCCGATGAAGCCGTTGCAGCGCAATCCCGTGACACCATCATCGACATTGCCGGGCACGCTGTGCCGGTGGTCAAGGACGGCCTCCTTACGGCTACGCCGTGTCTCGTCAGATGCAGTATGGCTCCACCATGGACGATGACGTGGTGTCACAGACGCAGGGGGAAGGCCGCTTCTTCGAGTACATGAAGTCCCTGGACCTGGGCGAAATGGTGCGTTACGACCATGTGCCGGATTTCCAGAGTGCCTTGTACGCCCCCAAGTCCCTGTTGGCCGAAGACCGAGCTAACAGCAAACACTGAAAACCGACGCTTCGGCGCCCGTTTTTGTCATGGTCCCGCCAGGTCGAGCTGGCCAGAAATGACAACCGATGCGGCATCCTTCTGCTATTAAAACGTTGATCCGCCTGCTTCAAGCTTTCTGTCTCGATGGCAGACAGGGAGCGGAATGAAATGTTGAAGCAGGGATATCGTTACAAGTGGATGCGTCATGAGATAGCCAGGCTGGATCCTTTTGTGGATGCTCCCCGAATCATTCACTTGCACCTCAATTCGACGTTGCCCGCCAGCGCCATGCTCAACAACCTGATTTATACGCTTGGGCTGGTGCGTCTGTGTGCCTCAAGAGAGCAGGCCATTCCTGTTCATCGCGACGGCAAGGGAAAGGTCTACCGCAAGGGGGATCAGCGAGCTGACGAGACTAACGTTCATTTGTTGATGTGGCTTGATCGGGATCTCTCTGATCCGGCAATAAGAGAGTCGCTGGCACACGTTCGCCACCTGCATGGGGTAATCGCACGGAAATGGCCAATGCGAAAGGAAGCCTTCTTGCACGCGTTGGCATCATTCACTCTGCTACTGGACCGCTTCCGGACGCGGGTGCTTGGGGCGCCCCCTGTCAATGAGCAAGTCAGACACGCGCTGGTGCACCAGTTCGTACAAATTGGGGAAATGCTGGGTATTGATCACATCCCACCAACCTGGGAAGGCATGGAGGGCTACCTGGAAGCCTATGAAGACTCCGTCCACCTGGGTTATTCCGAAGAGGGTGCGGCAGTGGCGAATGCCCTGATCAACCAGTTTGTCTCACGTTGGTTGCCGCGTGGTTTACGGCAAACCGGACGGAAAGTGATCATAGGTTTGCTGGAAGCGCCCATCGCCGATGCATTGCGATTGCCTCGCCCTGGCAGGATACTGACGCGGGCTGCCCATACCGCAATCCGGGCCTTATTGTTTGCCAGGTGCTACTTGCTGCCAGACCCCCGCCGCGGCGTTCATTTCTCTGATATCACCGCAAGCCATCCTCGGTCTGCGCTACCAAAGTGCCCGGTTCCGCACTGAGGACTTGCCGCACCTGGCTAGGGGTGGTCTGCGTCCAGCGCTTGAACGCACGGCAGAAACTGGCTTCTTCACGGTAGCCCAGGCGCGTTGCAATCTCCGCAATGGTCAAGGCCCTATTGCGCAGCAGCTGAACGGCATCCAGCATTCGGGCTTCCTGTATGAGACTGGCATAGCGGGTTTGCTCCTGCGCCAGTCGTCGCCGCAATGTCCTGGTCGACAGGCCCATCATCCTCGCTGCAGCGTCCAATGATGGAAACCCCTGTGCCGTCACGCCTAAAAATGATCGGATTTGCTGGGCGGCACGTGTCTGTGGTTGGCGCAGCCTGAGCAGGGATTCACATTGTTCAGTGGACTGTTGCAACCCCTTGGGGCTGTAGAGTGTAAAGGGGCTTTTCAGCAGTGCTGACGGGAAACTTATCTGGCTGAAGGCGCAGTCATAGTGAAGGTCTGACATCGACGTCGGCGTGGCGATTTCATATTCGGGTGGAGAAAACGATAGATAAATCTCTATGTTCTCTGCTGCCTCAGGTAGCACCGAATGCAGGGCGCGCCAACAGGTGGCCACACCGGCTTCGATCATCCAGCGTGACAGAAAGGCGTCGGTGGGGCATTCGTTGCGAAAGGTCAGGGTGCAGCGTGTTGACTCCTTGTGAAGTGCCAACAACACACCTCGCCCGACCAGATCCCAATAGCGCACCATCGTATCCAGCGCTGTGTCGAGGCATGCCGAGCTGATGAAAGCATGGCCGAAGCTGCCAAAGGCCGTTGGCGGTATACGCAGCCCGGCCAATAGCCCCAGAGACTCAACCGGGAACTGTTGCCATAGCTCGCGCATCAGAGGCTGCAATTGATCCAGTTCAATTTCATTGGCTGCCAGCGATAACGGCTCTGGCGGTAAGCCAAACATTGTCAGCAGCGGGGCGATATCAACCCCGTTTTCAGCGGCGTAGTACAAGCACTCAGCAGGAAATACACCCGAAACAGGGACAGAAGGATTGGCTTTCATTCGTCATGTAACGCTGGCAGGCGAGAGCACAAGCAATGGAAATTGAGCTGATCGCGCAAAAGAAAAGGTGCCTACGCCTAAGCGTAGACACCGGTTAAATCAACTTTTGATAAATGCCAGCAAGTCGGCATTGATCACATCGGCATTGACGGTCGGCATGCCATGGGAGAAGCCCGGGTAGGTTTTCAGCGTACCGTTTTGCAATAATTTTGCAGAGAGCAGCCCTGAGTTTTCGTAGGGAACAATCTGGTCATCATCGCCATGCATGACGAGCACAGGCACCGTCAGGCTTTTGAGGTCGTCGGTAAAGTCGGTCTGAGAGAACGCCACAATGCCATCGTAATGGGCCTTGGCACTTCCCATCATGCCCTGCCGCCACCAATTCCAGATGATGCCTTCAGAGGGTTGTGCGCCATCACGGTTGTAACCATAGAACGGGCCTGCCGGGATGTCGTAGTAAAACTGGGCCCGGTTTGCCATCAAATCGGCCTGCATGCCATCGAAGACCTCTTTCGGCAGACCGTCCGGGTTGTTATCCGTTTTGACCATGATGGGCGGTACCGCCGCAATAATGACACCTTTTGCGACACGGGCATCACCATGGCGAGCGATATAATGAACCACCTCTCCACCACCAGTGGAGTGCCCCACATGTACCACATTGTTCAGGTCGAGATGATTCACCACTGCCGCCACGTCATCGGCATAGTGATCCATGTCATGTCCATCCCACACCTGACTCGAGCGGCCATGCCCGCGCCGGTCATGGGCCACTACCCGGTATCCCTGATGAAGGAAAAACAGCATCTGGGCATCCCAGTCATCGCTGCTGAGCGGCCAGCCGTGGTGAAAATAAATCACGGGTGCATCTTTTGCGCCCCAGTCCTTATAGAAAATTTCAACGCCATCTTTCGTGGTGACATAAGCCATCTCGGTTCTCCCGTGTGTGCAGTTGAATAGTCCATTTCGAAAACACGTAATCACGCTACGCCTTTGGCAAAGGGGTAACCATTAGCGACTTGCTTCAGTGCACCTATTAGCGCCCCTTCCTCAACAAGGCTAGGGTTGAACTGCGGTTTAAGGTCAATGAAAGAAAGAGGCGGGAACGTAAAATATTGACCGGCAGGTAGAGGAGGTCGGGGCAGCTCGTTGACTGCCCCGGGGGGATTGTCGCCCTTAGAAATACAGTTTTTGAATCTTTATCGGGCGTTTCTTTCTGTAAAGATGCGCGTTAATCCTTGCTGATAAGTGGTCACCACGAAATCAGGGAACCGTGTCTTGAACTTGTCCGAGATGAACAGGTTTTCATCCTTGTAGCGGGGCAGCAGCTCCTCCGTTTCCGCAATGGTCTTGTTGAAACGGGAGGCCAGCCACAACTGCCAGCGCTTCAGTACCTTGTAATTGGCAGGCACGTTGAAGATTTCTGCTGCCAGCGTGACGAACTGTTTGTATGTCAGGCGGTTGTCATCGCAGGGCAGGTGCCAGGTCTGACCATAGGCATCCGGGCTATTGCCCAGCAGGGCCATGGCACGGCTGGCATCGGGCGTATAGATCAGGGTGCGCTTCACATCATCGCGCAGGAAGACTTTGGCAGGTTTTCCGGCCAACAGGTTATCAATCACGGTGGTGTTGGTGATGCTCTGGGTCTGCCCCGGGCCATAGAACTCCGGTGCCCGGCAGATGACCGCCTCGACACGCCCTTGTTTCATGGCCTCCAGCAGCATCAGGGTGATTTCTTCCCGTGAGCGTCCTTTGGCACCGTTGGGCTGAAACGGCGCATCCTCGGTTTGGGGCACTGCGGTTTGCGGGTACATATAGGTATTATCAAAATACACCAGCTTCGCACCCTGGGCGGCGCAGGCGTCGATGACATTACGCATCATGATGGGCCAGCGCTCTGTCCATATCTGGCTGTCGATGGGCAGCCCGGCGGTCATATAGACAATTTCCGAGCCTTCAACGGCGGCCAGAGTTTGTGCCGCATCCATCAGATCGGCACTGACCAGCTCGTCAGTCTCGCTCACTTTCTTCGGGTTGCGGCTAACCAGCCGGATGTCGCTGGTGAAATCCCGCTTCAGACTCAATGCCAGTTCACGGCCAATTTGTCCGCTGGCGCCCAGGATCGTTTGCATGGCGTTGTCTCCATTAAAAAGGTGGTCGGTCATTCGATCTGGGTCAATCTTAAGC
>JAWVWY010000011.1:0-31367 GCA_033723495.1 Alcanivorax sp.
CGCGAGACCAGCCCACCCATGGAATGGCCTACCAGAATCAGATTTTTCGGTAGGGGGGTATGGGCCAGCAGCCCGGCCAGCTTGCGGCCGTTGTCGGAGATATGCAGGCCGGTGTTGTAGCGCAGGTAGCGGATTTCGGCATTCAGCGACTGGGCGGCCCAGCCAGCGAAGGCGTCGGCGGCGGGGCTGGTCCAGCAGGCTTCATTCATGCACAGGCCGTGGACAAAGATGATCAGGGTGTCCGCCTCTGGTTGCGGTTGCGGCGCCAGCAGCTGCATATTCAGTGCATAGCTGCTGTTCTGTTCCACCAGCAGCTGGCCGAAAATACCGTTGAGGATGCTCTGCAAATCCAGGCTGTTGCGCAGCTCGCGGCTGGGGTCGGCGGCCAGGTTGGCCAGCGCGGCCAGGTTACCGGCCTGGCGGAAGCCGTAGCGCACCAGGTTGTAGATCATGGGGGCCGGCGTGTAGTCGGTGCCACGCAGGCCAAAGGGGTTGGCGACGACACCGTGGATGTCCTGTACGACCTGGGTGATTTCGTTGCCGAACCGGGTGACCAGCTGAGCAATACCGCCGACTTCATGACCTAGACGCTTCATACCTTCTCCTTATTCAAGGGCCATCATAGCGGTTAAATCAGGTGAGCTGTATGGCATTCATCACCGCAATCCAGGCGTACCGGCAAGCGGGCCGGTCGCATCGATGGTCCGTGGTGGTAAAGCACGGTAAAAAATCCCCAGAAGTGTTCCAGTTCCTTGGTTCGCCAGCGGCTGGCTGGTTACAGTCGCAGACCCGACAGCAAATTTGCAAGGAGCGAGTCAATGCGTACTTTCACCAAAGCCATGCTGGTTGTTCTGGTTGCCTGCTCTGCCATGTTGGCCGGCTGCGGCAACAATGACAGCAAAGCCGAGAAAGCCAGCGAGCAGGCAAAGACACAGTCCATGGCGCCGGCCACCCAGGACGATAAGGGCGCCATGCAGAAGATGGGCGAGGATATGGACAACGCCTACCAGAGCTCCAAGCAAGCGGCGGATGACATGAAGGATGCCGCCTCCGGGGAGTAATAAGCCGCGTTGTCTTGACGATAAAAAAGCCGCCGAATGGCGGCTTTTTTATTGCCCGCTTGTCGGGCAATGACGCAGAACCCGGCCGATGGCCTGTTGTTCCACCGGTGTAATCATCAGCTGGTAGCGGTGTTTGATCAGCAGCCAGCGGCGTACGTATGCACACCAGTAGGCCCGATTGGGGGGCATCCACTGGTCCGGGCTGCTGGCGCCCTTGCTGCGGTTGGCGCTGGCGGAAACTGCCAGCAGGTTGTCCGGATCGTTGGCGAAACGCTGGCGCTTGGCCCGTCTCCAGCGATCGCCGCCGTGGCCGTGGGCATGGCGCAGTGGTACCACATGGTCAATATCCAGCGCCCCGGCATTTTCGAACCATTGCCCGGTATAGGGGTCGTGCCAGCGCCCAGTGGCTACCACGCAGTGATCCGCATGGGTGAAGGTGACCGCTTGCTGACTCTGGCGGATCAGGGTTTCTGCCCGGCTATCCTGGCAGTCGCCATCGGCATCAACCCAGTGCGGCCACAGGGTGCGGTCATAGAGCCGGGAGAAGGGGCGATGCTGCTGCGCGGCTTCCTGCTCGGCGGCCTGTTGCTTTTTGTGAATCGAAAAGCAGGGCTCACGGTGGCAATGATATTGCCCGGTCTGGCGGTCAACATGACCGCCCTGGGCATCCAGCCCGCCCGGATGGGCCTGTGCCGAGGCACTGTAGAGGCAGAATGATGCCAGTAAAATCAACAGCCTGTGTGGCACGCAAGAGTCCTGATGAGTAAAGCGGGGAACGATATCAGCGAAGTGATGTGTAAGCGATAACTTACTACACGGAAATGGCGAAAAACCCGACCGGTAGTGTCAGGGCAGGCCGCTGATTTGAAGTGGGTTCAGGCTGTATCTGCCGGATACAAATGGCTACGAGGCTAAACGTAAATCGGACTTTTTGGCACTGGGGGCGGGGTCGGTGGGACGGTAAAGTAGCAAAACTGGTGTAATGCTGAGAGATATTGGGCCTTGCCTGCCGTTTTTGCGCCACATTGTTTCCCGTAACGCGGGTTTTTTTGGGGGATGCAGCCGTGCTGCGGGTGACATTTTGCCCCCTTTTTCGAGGAGTTGTAGTTATGGGGACACAGGGTTTTTCCCGGATAGTGGAGCAGCGAAATCTGGGAGTGGAAGCCGTGGAGATGCGGATTCAGGCGCTCAGCGAATACCTGGCCGTCTACCGTGCCACCCATGCGTCGGAATCAGGCCGTCCGGTGTACGGCCGTATTCGTGAGCTGCGCCGCGATATCTGGCGTCTGCGCGGCTGGGGCTGGTATCTGAGCAGCCGTCAGCAGCAGGCCCCCTGGATCGCCATGTTGCAGTCGTTGGCACGTTGTCTGGCCATGATGTTGCCCGTGCAGCGGCCGAACAAGCGTCGGCGCACCGTTTCCAGTGCGACGCGGCGTCTTGGCAGCCTGAGCTTGCTGGACCGCGCCTACCAGGCACTGGAAGAGGATATTCAGGGGCGTCTGCTGACCCTGCGCCTGGCCCAGAGTCGACGCCCCAACGGTGACTGGGGGGTGGAGATTGCCGAACTGGAGGGCAAGGCCGCGCTTCTGGCACAGGCCCGTCAGGACGAGTTTCGCAAGGGACGCCAGGTGGCGGTCATCTGCTCACTGCTGGGGGCGGTGCTGCGCCTGCGGCACTGGTTTGGTCTGGCTGCCCCGGTGGCCGACATGACGGACCGTTCGCAATGATCACCAATGACCTGTTGTCCCCCGCGCTGGATGCCCTGCCAAAGGTGTTCAGTCTGGCGGATCTCAAGCAATTGATGCCGGACCATCAGGACCAGGCCATGGAAGTGGCGTTGCGCTGGCTGGAATCCGGTGTGGTGCGTCAGGTGGCGCCACCGCGACCGGTCTTCATGCGTACCGCCATGGGTGAGCCGGTCAGTGATGAACTGCGTTGCCAGGCGCTATTGCGTGCCTTCCCGTCGCTGGTGATGGTGGGTGGCTCGGTGCTCTGGCGTCAGGGCTTGAGCAGTCAGCAGGATGGCTGGCTGGAATGCTGTGTATCCGAAGCCAACAGTGAATGCCGGCTGCCGGATGTGCGTCTGCACTGGCGCCCTCAAAGCTGGTGGGAGGCGATTCGTCGGGCCGAGGGGATTGCCGGTGAGTATCACGGTGTGGCCATGCTGACCGCCGAGATGGCGGTGGCGGATGCCACCGTCTTTACCGATGTGTGGATGCCGGATCGCGATCAGGTGCAGTGGGACAGGCTGTCCACCGCCCGCCTCAGCCAGGCCACCGAACATCTCAAGGCGCTGCGCCAACGCTGAGAGTGGGGCGCACGATTGTTTCAAAAGGCGCCTGCGGGCGCTTTTTTGTGTCTGGTCGTCCATGCGGCGGCGGACCGGCCTGGCAAGGCGTCGGGCTTAACGGGCCAGCAATTGCTTTCGGTAGGCCCGTGGCGTCAGGTCGAACCAGTCACGGCAGGCGCGGTTGAAGGCCGATTGTTCCGAGTAGCCCAGCAGGCCGGCAATCTGGCTCAGTTTGAGGTTGGGTTCCAGCAGAAACTGCCGGGCCATTTTCATGCGTTCTTCGCCAAGGAGCTGTTCATAGGTAGTGCCTTCCCTGGCCAGTTTGCGTTGCAGCGTGCGTTTATGCATGGACAGGTGTGAGGCAATGGTGTCGCTGCTGCAGTGCCCGGTGGGCAGCAGGGTGTTGATGAGCCGGGTGACATCCTCGGACAGGGTGCGCGCATTGGGGGCCTGCTGGGAATCCAGGTAGCGATCGGCCAGCTGCCAGGTCTGGTGGTCGGCGCTGGAAAGCTCCATGGCAAAGGCGGACAGGGGCAGGTAGAAGCCGGTCCAGTCCTGTTCGAAGCAGGCCTCACAAGCAAAGATCTGGGTGTAGACGGCGGTTTCGGCGCTGCGCTTGTGTCTGAAGTGCACGGACAGGGGGCGAAAGTCCTCACCGCACAACAGCTTCATTACCTGCATGGCGTTGGCCAGGCTCAGCTCATGGGATTGTATCCGGTAGCCCGCCCCTTCTTCATCGATCAGAAACACAAACTGCATCACCGCCTGGCCCCTGAAGTTGGCCAGCGAGGTGGTGAGCCCGAGCGCCGGGCAATGCAGGTGCAGGTAGCGGGCGATGTTGTTGATAGCGTCGCCCACGGTGACCGAGCTGCGCGCGATGACCGAGATCGGGCCAAGGATGTCCATGCCCTGATATTCCGCCAGGCTCATGCCAAAGGCCGGGTCTCCAAGGGCTTTGGCGGTGTCTTCCAGCAGGGCGGTGAGGTGCTTGAATACCAGGAAATCCCGGTCGTCCCGCTGTTCTTCGGGGGGAATATGGTGCCTGGCCAGCAGTGGCAAGGGGTCTTCGCCCTTGCGCCTTACCTGGTTGTCGTAACCCCACAGATTGGTGGCTCGGATCAGGCTGGACACGTTTTCTCCGATAGTCATCGCTGCGCTGCGATAGGGTCATAGTCTAATATTTGTCGCGATTCGTCAAAAAGATGTCCGTATTCGTCAATATTCTCCCGACGCGGATTTGGAATAGTGCAAGGCCAGAGAACAAAACTGATAATCAGGAGAACACGATGGCCACGCAGCATTTTGACCTCATTATCATCGGTGCCGGCCTGTCTGGCATTGGCAGCGCTTGCCGTATTTCCCAGCAATACCCTGACAAGACCCTGGCGATTCTGGAGCGTCGCGAGAAGATGGGCGGTACCTGGGACCTGTTCCGCTACCCCGGTATCCGTTCCGATTCCGACATGGCCAGCTTCGGCTACAACTTCAAGCCCTGGTACTCCGACAAGGTGCTGGCCAAGGGTGGCGATATCCGCAACTACGTGGCGGAGACTGCCCGCGAGTTCAACCTGGCCGACAAGGTTCAGTACGGACTGCAGATCACCCGCGCCAACTGGTCCAACGATGATCAGCAGTGGACGGTGACGGCCACCCACGAAAAAACCGGCGAGACCCGCCAGTTTACCTGTAGCTTCCTGCTCAACTGTGCCGGTTACTACAACTACGATCACGGCTACCGTCCCACCTTTGAAGGCGAAGAGAACTTCAAGGGCGAGATCGTGCACCCGCAGTTCTGGCCGGAAAATCTGGATTACAGCGGCAAGAAAGTGGTGGTTATCGGCAGTGGCGCTACCGCCATTACCGTGGTGCCTGCCATGGCAGAGAAGGCCGGCAGCGTGACCATGCTGCAGCGTTCTCCGACCTGGATCATGGCGATGCCTGACACCGACAGGATTTCCATGGTGCTGAACAAGTTTCTGCCCAGGAAAATGGTGTTCAACATGGCCCGCAAGCGCAACATTCTGTTCCAGCGTGGCCTGTATCTGGCGAGCATGCGCTGGCCGCAAAGAATGCGCAAAATCATGCTCGGCCATGTCCGTCGTCAGGTTGGCCCGAACGTGGACATGCGTCACTTCACCCCCAGCTACAACCCGTGGGAGCAGCGTCTGTGTGCTGCGCCGGACGGTGATTTCTTCAAGGTTATCCGTGAAGGCAAGGCCATGGTTGCCACCGACCACATCGATCACTTTGACGGAAAGGGCATCGTGCTGAAATCCGGCGACCGCCTGGATGCGGACATCATCATTACCGCAACCGGCCTGGACATCCAGCTTATGGGTGGCCTGGAGCTGCAGATCGACGGCAACAAGCAGGATCTGACCAGCAAGCTGACCTACAAGGGCATCATGGTGGAAGACATGCCGAACTTCGGCTGGATCTTCGGTTACACCAACGCGCCCTGGACCCTGAAGTGCGATATTGGTGGCCAGTACATCTGCCGTCTGTTCGACAAGATGGCCGAGAAAGGCGCCCATGTGGTTCGTCCGGTAGACACCGACAACAGCAACACCGGTCTTGGCATGTTCGAAGATTTCGAAGCCGGCTACGTGATGCGCGCCAAGGATCGCATGCCCCGTCAGGGTCGTGAGGGTCCGTGGAAAGTCACCATGCACTACGGCAAGGACAAGAAGACCCTGACCGAAGATCCGGTAGATGATGGCCTGCTGAAGTTTGAAAAACCGAAAGCAGCCAGTGCCGGCAATGTGCAGCCGCTGCGCGCATCCGCCTGACCGGTTAATCGTCAATTGTTTGTGCCTGCCTGAATAACAGGATTTCGGGAGAGCTATTCGGGGCCGGCACCGGGAGACAAACCATGAAAGAGAATAACCAGCCGCCAGTATTGTTGATCCACGGCATGTGGAGTGATGGTGAGACCCTGCACGAAGTGCGTGATGCCTTCGAAGAGCAGGGCCACCAGGTGGATTCGGTAACCCTGCCGTACCACCGCACCCGTGCCAACCACACCACCGCCAGCCTGGCCAGTCTGGCCCGGGCCACGCTGCAGGATTACGTGGCGTTTCTGGTGGATCATATAAAGAAAATGGACGCCGCACCGATTCTGGTCGGTCACTCCATGGGTGGGTTGCTGGCGCAGCTGACCGCCGCCCGGGTGCCCTGCGACCGGCTGATCCTGTTGTCCTCCGCGGCGCCGGCGGGCATCAATGGTCTCGGCCTGTCCGTGTTCCGTACCCTGGGTAGCAACCTGTTCCGCTTCCCGCTGTGGAAGAGTGCAACCGATCTGAAGCTGGCCAATGTGCAGTACGGCATTGCCAACGCACAAAGCCCGGCGGTGCAGCGAGACATCTTCGAGCAGACCAGTTTCGAATCCGGCATGGCCACCTTTCAGTTGACCTTGGCCGCCTTCAGCAGCAAATCATTCGCCAGGGTGGAACCGGGCAGCATTCGTTGTCCGGTACTGATCATTGGGGGTGTAGAGGACCGTATCACACCCATCGGTGTACAGCGCCGAATTGCAAAGCGTTATGGCGACCGCTGCCAGCTGGTTGAGATTTCGGGCTGTGATCACTGGACCGTCGGCGGACGTTACTTCCAGGAAGTCTGCACCGTGATGTTTGACTGGCTGGGCAACACCCAGGTGGTTGGCCGCGATGAAACGAACTTAATGGCCGGTTAGAGAGCCTGCGCGATATCACCACGTCTGCAATGCTGCATGTTAATGGCGACGCAAAAGGAACCGCCTTGTGCCCGGATAAATCTTCTTTCCATTCGCGCTGATGTTGTTCGACGCGCTGTCCTTCGAACAGGCGGGTAGGGCTAAAGCCGCCTCGGTTGTCGGCCACGTTGAGAGCATTCCATCAATGACGGAGGGTCTCAGGGTGTCAGGGAAAAGGATACGTCAGTCCATACACAGATCAGGGTTGAGGTGTTGCCTGATGGCGTCAGGCATATTGATGGGGGCGTTTCTGAGGGGCGGCTAAGTAGGGCTGCAGGGTAAGGTGCGTCTTGTGGCTCGCCAGCAGGCGCAAGCTGGATTTGGGAAGAGTGTTGCCGCAATGACACCATGCGCCACAAAAAAGGGGCCTCCGATTGGGAGCCCCCTTTTTTATATGGCACGCCCGAGAGGATTCGAACCTCTGACCTTTGCCTCCGGAGGGCAACGCTCTATCCAGCTGAGCTACGGGCGCAAAACTTGTCGATCTAACAGGGCGCGAATGATAGCCGAGAGTGCCGGTGGCGTCCATGGATGGGATGCATGTGGTGGCGGTCTGGTTATAATCTGCCCGCCCGGGGTGCTGGCACCGGCGCGACAGGCTGTCTCTTTGCGGGTTTCCGGCAGGCCTGTTTCTCTGTAAATGAGCCCGTTCCCTGGCGTAAAGCCGGGGTGACGCGTGATGGAGGAGCCGATGAACCTGTATTGGTGGGTGCTGCTGGCGGCGGTATTGGTGGAAATCGCCTGGGCCATGAGCCTCAAATGGATTCAGACCAGCCCCGGAGTGCCGTCGATCGGTACGTCGTTGGTGCTGACGGCGCTCAATATGCTAATGCTTTCTTATGCCATGAGGGGCATTCCGGTGGGGACCGCCTATGCGGTGTGGACCGGACTGGGGGCGGTGGGCATCACCGTACTGGGCATGGTGTTTTTTCAGGACCCGGTCAATGCCTTGCGAATCGCCTTCATGGCCCTGATTGTTATCGGCGTTGTCGGCTTGAAGCTGACCAGTCAATGACCCGGCGAGCGCCGTCTGCTGCGCCCGCGGCCACCGTGATGGTATCACCGGAGGTCGCCGCTATTTTACAATCTTTTCCCACAACCGGGCCCCCCAATCGTTACCCTCTCTGAGCGGAGTATGGAGTCGAACCGTGAGAATCGCTTATCTCGAAGATGACAAGGCTCAGGCCGAGCTGGTGAGTCATTGGCTGCAGGAGGCCGGGCACAGTTGTGTGCATCTGGCCAGTGGCCGGGAGTTCATGTCGCTGTTGCGGCGCGATACCTTCGATCTGCTGGTGCTGGATTGGGAAGTCCCGGACATGAACGGCTATGCGGTGCTGGAAGAAGTCCGTGCCAGTGGCAATCGCACGCCAATCCTGTTTGCCACCCAGCGCGACGATGAGTCATCCATTGTTGGCGCGCTCACTCAGGGGGCCGATGATTATATGGTAAAGCCCACCAAGCAAGCGGAGCTGCTGGCCCGAATTACGGCGCTGGGGCGCCGGGCAGGGGTTGCGGAAATGGACGAAGATACGGCATTGCAGATTGGTCCCTGGACCATTGACCGTGGCAGGCGCCAGATCCTGCTCGATGAGCAGCCGGTGAAACTCACCGACAAGGATTTCGAGCTGGCCTGCTATCTGTTCCAGAATGTCGGCAAGCTGATGAGTCGTGCCCATCTTCTGGAGAAGGTGTGGGGCATTATGACGCCGATCGAATCACGCACCGTGGATGTCCATATCAGCCGCATTCGTCGTAGTCTGGAGATTCGTCCCGAGCGTGGCTATCGCATCAAAACTGTCTATCAGCACGGTTACCGTCTGGAACCCGTCGACGAATAAAGGAAACATCCTATGGGGGTCTGGCTTCGATGGGGGCTGCTATTGTGCCTGCTGTCACCTGCTGCTTGGGCCAGTGACGACTGGCAGTACACATTACGTCCGTCCGACACCTTGTGGACCGTCTGTGAACGTTTCGCCCAGGAGCCGATGAGCTGCTGGCGGCAGCTGGCCAGGCATAACGGCATCAAGGATCCGCGCCGCCTGCACCCGGGCAGCCTGCTGGGCGTGCCGGTGGCCTGGCTGAAGGAAAAACCGATTCCCGCCAGCCTGGAGGCGGTGCATGGCCAGGTGCAGCTTTACCCGGCTGACGGCGGCCCGGTCCATGCGGTACAGAGTGGCGACAAGGTGCAGTTCGGTGATGCCCTGGAAACGTCCGCCAACGGTAGTGCCCGAATTCGCTTCGCGGACCAGTCAGAGGTACTGATCAAGCCGTCCACGCTGCTGGTGGTGACCCATTATCGCCGCTTTCTCGGCGGGCAGACTGCGGAGCCCACCGAGCTGCACCTGGAGCGTGGTGCGATTCGCAACCATGTCACCCCCCGGGACCCGGATACCGAACCGTTCAAGGTCTACACTCCCGGCGCCGCGGCGGCGGTCCGAGGTACCCAGTATTACGTGCGCGTGGATGGCGAAGAAACCACCCGCAGTGAGGTGGTCAAGGGCCAGGTAAATGTCAGCGCCCAGGATACCGAAAAGGATGTAAAGGGCGGTTTTGCCACCCTGGCCCGTCAGGACCAGGCGCCGATTGATCCGGTGGCGCTGTTACCGGCTCCGGCGGTGGTGGTGACTACCACGCCGGCACATATCAAGGCGCTCTGGCCGACCCAAAAGGCGGCCGCCGGCTACTGGCTGGAGCTGTACCACGAGCCCGGTGATACCATGCTTGAACAGGACTATGTCAGCCAGGGAGAATGGGACCACAAGTTGGCCCCCGGCAAATACCGGCTACTGGTCCGGGCCGAGGACGCCAACGGCCTGCGTGGCAAGGAACATTGGGAGACGCTAACGGTGCCTGATCTGCCCCCGCCGCCACCACCGGCGCCGGAGAAACACCATCACGAGTTGCTGATTTTCGGCATCGGGGCGGCCTTGTTGCTGGCGCTCTAGGCCATGGCGCAACGGCTGGATGTGCACCGGCGCCGTTACCTGGCCGAACACCTGTCGGTGCTGGGCCTGGTGATTGCCCTGTGTGTGCTGTTGTCGCTCAGTGGTGCCCTGTCTTTTATCAACCGTTACATCTACGACAGCCTGCTGCACACCCTGCCGGACAAGCCGTCTTCCGATATCGTTATCGTCGGTATCGATGAATACAGTCTGCGCGAAATCGGCCGCTGGCCCTGGGATCACAGTGTTCATGCCGAGCTGATCAACAAGCTCACCAAGATGGGCGCGCGGGCGGTGCTGATGGACCTGATCCTGTCCGAGCCGGACCGCGCCAACCCGGATTCCGACCGCAAGCTGGTCAAGGCCATCGCCAACAATGGCCATGTCTATTTGCCGGTGCATGTGGAGCAGTTACGCGCCGGCGGCCAGCTGATCGAAGTGCTGCCCTATGCGCCCTTTGCCCGCGCCGCCGCCGGCCTCGGCCATGTGGACCTGGAGCTGGATTCCGATGGCGTGGCGCGCTCGGCGTTCATGCGCTCCGGCATCGGCCAGGCCTGGTGGCCGCACATTGCCCTGACGTTGCTGCAGCACGAGGGTATGCTTTCCGACAAGAAATTCCCCGCCGACCGGGCCGAGGAGTTTTCCGGCCTCGCCAATGTGCGAAAATTCCACCGTTACATTCCGTTCGTCGATGGTCCCAGCACCTATCCGCAGGTATCGGCGGTGGAGTTGCTGCAGGACATGATTCCCGAGCAACTGATTCGCGACAAGATCGTGCTGATTGGTGCCACCGCCGCCGGGCTCGGCGACATGCTGCCCACCCCCATGGCCGGGCAGGGCGAGCTGATGGCGGGGGTGGAGATCAACGCCAATTTGCTGGATGCGCTGCGCCATAATCGGCTGATTCGCGTCATGGGCACCACCGGGGCGCTGATTCTCAGCTGTGCACTGGCGTTGCTGGCCCCCTTGTTGCTGCCCTATGTGTTACCACGCTGGAGCATGCCGCTGGTGCTGGCGGTGCTGGTGGTCTGTCTGCTCACCAGCATGGGCCTGCTGATCGGGTTGCGGCTATGGTTTCCGCCGGCGGCGGCGATGATGGCCGCGGTGCTGGCCTACCCGTTGTGGACCTGGCGACGGCTGGAGTATTCGCTGTCGTATATGCGTAATGCGCTGGAGCGGTTATCCGAATACAGCGACCTCAACCGCCGTCTCACCGATCCGGCCCCCCTGCAGGCCATGCAGCGCATGCTTGCCCAGGTATTGCCGGTACGTGCCTGGCGGGTGACCGGACCGGGGCGCGCGGAACGGGGTGGCGAGCAGCTGCATGACGGCGACTGGCAGAGCCAGGTGGCGCGCCATTACAGTTTTAACCTGGATGGCATGCGTTACGATCTGGACCTGGTCTGGGATACCCAGCTAAACGCCGATACCTATGATTACTGGGTGCGTGCCATGCTGGTGCGCATTCGCAACCGCAACACCACTGTCGGGCCGCGCTACGAGGTGCTGGAAAAGCACATTGATCGTCTGCGCCGCGAAGAGCAGCGCCAGGAAGCCCTGACCCGTTTCTTCCAGGTGACCCTGGCGCAGATGCGTGAAGGCGTGGTGATTGCCGACTCCTGCGGCACCATCGTCTATGCCAACCCCCAGGCGGCTTACCTGCTGGAGCTGGAGCCCGGCGTGCTGGATGACCGTCAACGCAGTGTCATCGAGCTGGGTCACGATCTGGAGCTGCGTGAGCAGAGTTGGAAGCAGCTGCTGCAGCAGGCGCTGGCGGAGGGCCGCCTGCAGCTGGAGTGTCGTAACCGTCAGGGCACCGACCTGTATCTGGATATGCTGCTGGTGCATGCCGGCGACAAGCCCGGGCGCATGCTGATTATTTCCTTCAAGGATATTTCCGATGTGAAACAGGCCTTGCGGGCGCGCTCGGAGATGCTCGATTTCCTGTCCCATGACCTGCGCTCGCCAATGGTGTCGGTGCTGGCGCTGACGGAAAAAATGCGTCAGAGCGAGATGGGGCCGTCGCTGGGGGATTTTCTCGACAACATCACCGATTATGCCCAGCGCAACCTCAATATTGCCGAACAGTTCCTGCAGCTGGCACGGGTGGAAGCCGTGGACCGCGTGGAGCTGGCCGAACAGGACATGCTGGCGGTGGTGGAAAGCGCTATCGAGCAGGTGCAGGTACAGGCCCAGGCGCGCGATATTGCCCTGCGTTTTGACTACGATCCGGGCCAGGACGTCTGGGTGCGTGGCAATAATGAATTGCTCGACCGGCTGGTGGTCAATCTGCTCACCAATGCGGTCAAGTACAGCCACGAGGGTAGCTCCGTGGATGTTCACCTGTATGCCGATCCGCAGATGGTCTATTGTGAAGTACGTGATCGCGGGGTAGGCATCCCGCCGGAATTCCAGCAACATCTGTTTGAGCGTTTCAGCCGCGCCAGCACCAGCGGTGGCGCCCGTACCCGCGGCGCCGGCCTGGGGTTGCGCTTTGTGAAAGTGGTCACCGAGCGGCACGGCGGCGACATTCGGGTAGAGAGCGTGCCCAACGAGGGCAGCCGCTTTACCCTCTGCCTGCCGCGCATCGAGCTGGGCTCGGTGGAGTAGTTCGGCGCGACCACCGCTGGTTATAATTTGCCCTGATGCGCTCGCCTATTCACATAACAAGAGGTGTTACCGTGAACAAGATGCTGACCGTCAGCCTGCTGTTTGCCTCCATCCTCACCGTTGCCCTGGCCGCCCCTCGCCCGGCGGTTGCCAAGAGCGCCGAGGAAATTTCTCCCTATCCACTCGGTGAGCGCTCGATTCTCAGTGATCGCGCCATCAGTGACCGTATCAAGCCGGTCGGCAGTGTCTGTGTGCAGGGCCAGGATTGTGGTGGCGCGGCACCAGCCGCAGCGGTAAAGACCGCCAGCACGGGGCCGCGCACCGGTGAGCAGGTATTCAACGGTGCCTGCACCACCTGCCACTCCACCGGCGCGGCCGGTGCCCCCAAGGTTGGCAACAAGAGCGATTGGGCGCCGCGTATTGCCAAGGGCGAGGACACCCTGGTGAAACATGCGCTGCATGGTTTCAACGCCATGCCGCCGAAAGGCATGTGCTCGGATTGTTCCGAAAAGGAAATCCGTAATGCCATCGAGTACATGATCGGCAAGAGCCAGTGACGCGCATTGTTCTGCTGCTGGCGTTGTCCGCGCTACAGGCGGCCTGTGACGGTGGCTCCGCAGGCGGCGGCACAGAAACGGCCCGTCAGCCCGCGCGGATCTATAATGGCTACTGTTCCAACTGCCATGCCGGTGGCGGCAACGGCGCCCCGCGGGTCGGGCCCGCTTTTCGCATGGTGTGGTCCGACGAGATGGAAGAAGACGGCTTTGAGGGGCTGGTTAACAACGCCATCCATGGCCACAAGGCCATGCCGGCGCGTGGCACCTGCTATGACTGCAGTGATGAGGAAATCCGCGCCACGGTAATCTACATGCTCAAACACAGCGGTGCCCGCTAGGCCCGTCTAGTCCAGCAGTGCCCGTAAATTGGCGATGCTGGCTTCGGCCACCGCATTTTCCTTCTCCTCGTCCTTCTGCACCCCGATGCCCAGGTAATCGATATCCTCCTGGGGGATTTCCTCCAGGAAGCGGCTGGCGCTGGTGTCGATTTTCTCGCCATACTGCTTGCGGGTCAGCGCCTGGGTCATGGCCAGGGTTTCGCGGGCCCGGGTAATGCCCACATACATGAGCCGGCGTTCCTCGACGATATTGTCTTCTTCGATGCTGGTGCGGTGCGGCAGCAGTTCTTCCTCCACGCCCATCATGTAGACATGGGGGAATTCCAGCCCCTTGGAGGCATGCAGGGTCATCAGCTGGACGCGGTCGGAGTCGTCCTCCTCTTCCTGCTGCTCGAGCATGTCCAGCAGCACCAGCTTCTTGATCACTGCTTCCAGGTCGCTGGCGCCATCGTCTTCCTCTTCCTGTTTTTCCAGCATGCGCTCGATGCTTTTTACCAGCTGCCAGACATTCTCGATGCGCTTCTCACCGATGCGCGGGCTGGAGGCGTTCTGCATCAGCCAGCCCTCGTAATCCATGTCGCGAATCAGCTCGTGCACGGCCTGCAGGCTGTTGTCGCTGAAACAGAACTGACGCTTGGCATCCAGCCAGGCCTTGAACTTCTGCAGCTTCTCGGCGGATTTGGGCGCCATGACTTCGCTCAGGGCAAAGTCGTCACACACATGGTAGAGCCCCTGTTCCCGCTTCAGCGCCCAGGTGGCCAGTTTTTCCAGGGTCGAGGGGCCGATCTCCCGGCGTGGCGTATTGATGATGCGCAGGAAGGCGTTGTCATCGTCCGGGTTGACCAGCAGCCGCAGATAGCACATCAGGTCCTTGATCTCGCTGCGCGAGAAGAAGCTGGTGCCGCCGGAGACCTTGTAGGGAATCGACAGGCTCTGCAGCTTCATTTCCAGAATGCGTGACTGGAAATTACCACGATAGAGGATGGCGAAATCCTTCCACTTGAGGCCCTGCTGCAGGCGGCGGTGAAAGATATCGCTGGCGATCCATTCGGTTTCCGCATCTTCGTCGCGCAGGGCGGAAAAGCGGATCGGTTCACCATAGCCGTAGTCCGACCACAGGGTTTTCTCGAACACGTGGGGGTTGTTGTCGATCACCGTGTTGGCGGCCTTCAGGATGCGGCCGGTGGAGCGGTAATTCTGCTCCAGCTTGACCACCTTCAGGGTCGGCCAGTCTTCCTGCAATTGCGCCAGGTTTTCCGGCCGCGCACCGCGCCAGGCGTAGATCGACTGGTCGTCGTCACCCACCACGGTGAACTTGCCTTCCGGCAGGGTGAGCATCTTGACCAGCTCGTACTGGGCGCCGTTGGTATCCTGGTATTCGTCCACCAGCAGGTACTGGATGCGGTTGCGCCACTTCTCCAGAATGCGCGGCTGCTCGCGGAACATGCGCGCCGGCATCAGGATCAGGTCGTCGAAATCCACCGCGTTGCAGACCCGCAACATACGGTCATAGCCACCGTAGGCCATGGCCGCGCGCAGCGCCTCGTCGCTGTCGGCGGTGCTGACCGCCTCCTCGGGCAGCACCAGGGCGTTCTTCCAGTCGGAGATGCGCTTGTGGATGCTATCCACCGCATCCAGATCGCGCTCGGATTCCCCCTGGCGCAGGATTTCCTTGAGAATTTCCTTGCTGTCGGCGCCATCCAGAATGGAAAAACCGTTGCGCAGGCCGCAGGCCTTCAGCTCCGACTTGAGGATGCGCAGGCCAAGATTGTGGAAGGTGGAGACAATCAGGCCGCGGGTCTGGTCGCGGCTGACCAGCTGCTGCACCCGCTCCTTCATCTCGCGGGCGGCCTTGTTGGTGAAGGTCACCGCCGCGATGTGTCGAGCTGACATACCCCGTTGCTGGATCAGCCAGGCGATCTTGCGGGTGATCACGCTGGTCTTGCCGGAGCCCGCACCGGCCAGCACCAGTAGCGGGCCATCGGCGTAATCAACGGCTTGCTGCTGGCGGGGGTTGAGTTTGCTCATGGGGCTCCGGGGGCTTCGGGGTGAAACGGAGCGCCATGATAACAGCGACGGGGGCTCTCTCCAGTAACCTTGTGTCGGTTATCATGGAAATCCTTCATGCTTGAGCAGGCGCTAGCGCAATGATTGATAGCATACGACGGTCCCCCCTGGGTGACGCCGGCGGAGCACGGCATGGCTCCAGCAGAGGGGATGCGAAGGATCTCGACAGGCTCTGATATGCGACTGGACTATTTTCTCGCCCACAGCACCGGCCTGAGCCGCAAGGAGGTCAAGCAGCGCATCGGCCGTGGTGCGGTAGTGGTGGAAGGTGAACCACGGCCCCGCGCCAATACCCGCCTGACGCCGGGACAGGGCGTGTGGCTGGAGGGCGAGCCGGTACAGTTACCCGGCCACCGTTACCTGATGCTGTACAAGCCGGCCGGCGTGGTCTGTTCCACCGGGGACCCGGATCACCGTACCGTGCTGGATCTGTTGCCCGGTGATCAGCGTGCCGGCCTTCACGCCGCCGGGCGGCTGGATCTGGATACTACCGGGTTAGTGCTGCTCACCAGCGATGGCCAGTGGTCCCACCGGCTGACCGCGCCCGGCAAGCGCTGCGCCAAGCGTTACCGGGTGGATTGCGCCGACCCGGTCAGCGAGGCGGATCTGAAGCTGCTGCGTGACGGTGTGCAACTGCGCGGTGAGCCCCGTCCGACCTTGCCCGCCGGCGCCGAACAGCTCGGCGAGCGCCGTTTGCGGCTGACCCTGTACGAAGGGCGTTATCATCAGGTCAAGCGGATGCTGGCGGCGCTGGGCAACAAGGTAGTGGGTCTGCACCGTGAACAGATCGGCGATATTGTACTGGACGCCAGCCTGGCGCCGGGGCAGTACCGGCCCCTGACCGACCATGAGGTGGCGTCGATCGGCGAATAACACGGAGGTGGCGTATGGCGGAGCGACGTTATCACGGCGTCACCCTGGAGACCGTCCAGGGGGACATTACCCACCAGCAGGACCTGGACGCGGTGGTCAATGCCGCCAATGCCCGCCTGCGGCCCGGTGGCGGGGTGGCCGGCGCCATTCACCGTGCCGCCGGCCCCGGCCTGGCGCGCGAGTGTCAGCCGTTGGCACCGATTCACCCCGGCGAAGCGGTGATTACCAGTGGTCACCAGTTGCCCAATGCCCATGTCATCCACTGCCTGGGGCCGGTCTATGGCCTCGATGAGCCGTGCGATCAACTGCTGGCGGCCTGTTACCGGCAGGCCCTGCAGCTGGCCGATGACGCGGGGCTCGTGTCGATCGGTTTCCCTGCGATTTCCACCGGCGTCTTCGGTTACCCCATGGCGCCGGCGGCGCGGGTGGCGGTGCACACCGTGGCCGCCCAGGCGGACAGCCTCGTTAACCTAAAGCTGGTGCGTTTTGTGCTGTTTTCCCGCGAAGATCAGGTGGTGTTTGATCAGGTGCTGGAAACCATGAGCGAATGCACCCGCTGAGCCTGGCGTGAGCCGGCCGCGAGGCGATGGTTCATCACGCAGCAGGGCCGCCAATGGCGGCCCTGCTGTTCAGCAAGCGGGTTACAATGTCGGACGTTCGACATCAGAAAGTCGGCAACCTCAATGCAGCTGCCCTTGCAGTGCCATCACATCCACGGTGCGCTCAGGGTTGAGCGGGTCCACCAGGGTGTGGGCGTCCTTGTAGACGCGCGGCGTCTTGTAGAGCATGGCCACCGCTTTCACATGGCTGGGGCAGACATAGCGCTCCGGCATTTCCTTTTGCAGCCAGGCGCGTACCTTGGGCGCCTGATCCGAGCCCATCTTCGGGAACAGGTGGTGTTCCACATGGTGGCTGAAGTGGAAGTGCAGCGGATCGATCCAGCGCCAGGCGCGCACGCTCATGGAGTTGTCAATCGGGTGATTGTTGTCCATCTGCGGGCGCAGCATGTGGTTGGTGAGAATGTAGCTCTGGCCGATGAAGTTGATGATCATCATCGGGATCAGCACGGTGAAAATCGCCAGCGGCCCGGAAATGATTGCCAGCGTCAGCCAGGCTGCCATGCACAGGTAGGACTGGCGGATCGCCTTCTTGCGGTTGAAGCCCTTGAACTCTTCACGCTTGCGGGTCTGCATGCGCAGTACCAGCTGGGCGTGGAACATGAAGGAATAGAACAGGAACAGGAAGCTGTACCAGGTGCGGCCACCCGGTGCCAGCTTGGTGAAGCTGGCGGTCTGCGGGTGTTTTTCGTAGCGATACAGGGTGCCGAAGGAGTCCGGGTCCTTGTCGCCCAGGTTGGTGTGGGCATGGTGGGCCACGTTATGCCAGCGGCGCCAGAATTCCGGCGGTACCAGCGCCGGGCCGAAACCGATCCAGCCAAACACATCCTGAGCGCGCCGGCTCATGCCCATTGAACCATGTAGCACTTCGTGGGCCAGCAAGGCCTGGCAGGCCAGGGTGTGGCCGGCCAGCAGGCTCAACAGCAAGTTGCCCCACCAGGGCAGGCCCAGGGTCAGAATGGCCACGATGCTGCCGATGATGATGGCGCTCATGGGAATAAACCACAGGGCGCGGCGCGGGCGGGCCTTGAAGGCCTCGGGGCCAAGATCCTTTTTTACCGCGTCACGGATGGCGCGGGCGTCGTCGGCGCCGAAATGGCGGCTGTAAGCAGGTGCATCTGACATGGTGCATTACCTGTAGAGAAACGGGGAATTTTCAGGGACGCTATTGTGGTGAGCCGTGGCCAGCAGACGAAGTGCAGGGGTGGACAACAATCTGTCATTTTCGGACAAGGGGCAAACTGACGTATCCTGTAGATGTGATGAAACGACCGACTTTGCCATTCAGTGATCCCTCCCGCGGGCGCTCCCCGATTCCGGTCAATTATGTCCGCAATCTGGTGGAGCTGATCGATGAGGTAGGCCTGGACACTACGCGCCTGCTGGCGCATGTGGGGCTTACCGAGGAGGAGGTCTACAACCCGGAACCGGCGCTGCGTTTCGAGCAGTTTCGCCGGGTCATGGTGGGTGCCCGGGAAATGACCGGCGACCCGGCACTGGGGTTGTTGCTGGGTCAGCAACTGACCTTGACCGCCCATGGCCTGCTTGGCTACGCCGCCATCAGCAGCGCCAACCTGGGTGATGCCCTGCGCATGATGGAACGCTATTTCCGCACCCGTACCCGTATGTGTCTGCCGCGTCTGGAGCCCGGCAGCCAGTGGGTGCGTTTCTCGCTCACCGAGACCATGGAGCTGGGCGATATCCGCGAAACCTACCTGGAGGTGGTGACCGCCGCCGTGGTTGGCGGGCTGCGCTACATCCTTGGCGAGCGTTTTCGCGACGTCACCCTGGAATTGCCCTATCCGGCACCGGCCCACGCCGACCGTTACCGCGAGCTGCTGGACATGCCGGTGCAGTTCAACGCCGGCACGGCGGCCCTGCGTCTGCCTGCCGCCCTGCTGGAGGTGCCGTTTCGCCTCGCCGACCCGGCCTCGCGGCAGATGGCGGCACAGAAATGCGAGGAAGAGCTGCAGCGGCTGGAAGCCGATCAGGACTGGGCCAGCCGGGTGCGCGCCCGCTTGATGCAGGCGGAAGGCATGTTGCCGAGCCTGGAGCAGCTGGCATGCAGCTTCCATGTGACCTCCCGTACCCTGCGCCGCTACCTGTCGGCCCTGGGCGTCAGTTACCGGTCCCTGCTGGAGGAAGTGCGCATGGCCAAAGCCATGCGTTACCTGCAGGCCAACGCCACCGTGCAGCAGGTGGCCAACAAGCTGGGTTATGCCGATCCCAGTAACTTTGCCCGTGCCTTTCGCAAGTGGACCGGCCACCCGCCCAGTCATTTCCAGCCCTGATCTTTTTCCTGGCCGCTTGCCGCCGGGCCAGACTTGCCGTTAACGATTTCCGGCGCAGACAACCCCAGCCACAGGCCTGCGCTGTGGCAAACGCGCCGGCATGTCGCTAGTGTTGCTGCACCGCCTCAGCAACCAACAAGTATTCCATGAGTAAACAAGAGCCAGTGCGGCTGGTCAGCCGTGCCAATCGGCTGCGGGGAAGTTGTCAACGTGGCCGCATGGAGAGCCAGCGGCTGATACACCGTGCCTCCTACGTGGTGGTACGGGATCTGGCCGGCCGTATCTGCGTTCAGAAACGGGCCGACAACAAACACTTCTATCCGGGTGGCTGGGATCTGGCTGCCGGCGGCGTCATGCGCCCGGGGGAGAGTGTGGCACAGAATCTGGCCCGGGAACTGTTTGAGGAGCTGGGCGTGCAGCGCCGTTTCCGCCGCTGGCAATGGTTTTTCTTCAGTAATCCGCAACACCGGGTGTGGGGTGCCCTGTCTTCGGTGGTGGTATGCCCGCAGGCCGTGGCGCTCACTGAGGAAGTGGTGGCGGTGCAGTGGCTGCCGGCGCAGCAGGCACTGGCGTTGCCCGATGTCACGCCGGATACCCGCTACGCCCTGCATTTACTGATGGCGTCTGGCGGCTGAGCGTTTTGGTCCTTGTGGTCGGCGAGGGGGCTGGGTAGCGTGCTTGCATTCGCAACAGCAGCCCGACGCACAAGGAGAGCCCATGACGCAACGATTCAGTGTAACCGGCAAACGGATCCTCATTACCGGTGCCTCCAGCGGCTTTGGCGCTCATTTCGCCACGGTTCTGGCGGAGGCCGGTGCCGACCTGGTGCTGGCGGCGCGGCGCGTGGAAAAATTGCAGCAGACGGCGGCGGCGGTCCGTGAGCTTGGGCGTGATGCCGTCGTAGTGCCCATGGATGTCAGTGACCATGGCAGTGTGGAGCAGGCCTTTGCGCAGATGCCGGCGCTGGATGTGGTGATCAATAACGCCGGCATTACCCGTGAAGGGGGCACTGACAGCCTCAGTGAAGACGACTGGGATGCCGTGATCGATACCAATCTCAAGGGCGTGTGGGCGGTGTCCAAGTTCGCCATCCGCCAGTGGCGGCAGGCCGGCCAGCCCGGCAACATCATCAATATCGCGTCCATTCTCGGCCTGCGGGTGGGTGCCATGCTGCCGCCCTACACTGCGTCCAAGGCGGCGGTGGTGCAGCTGACAAAATCCATTGCTCTCGACTATGCCCGTTACGGCATTCGCTGCAATGCCCTCTGCCCCGGTTATGTGGAAACCGACATCAATCGGGATTTTTTCCAGGGCGAGCATGGCAAGAAGCTGATCAAGCGCATTCCCTACCATCGACTGGGCGCCATTGAGGAGCTGGTCGGGCCGCTGCTGTTGCTGGCCTCGGAGGCCTCCTCCTACATGAGCGGTGCGGCCATCCCTGTGGACGGTGGTCACCTCTGCAATACCCTTTGACCGTTAACTGAATTCACCGAGGACAGATCATGGATTTTTCCCTGAGCCCGGAACTGGAAGATCTGCGTCAGCGCGTGGCCGCCTTTGTGGAAGCGCACATCATGCCGCTGGAAAATGACAGGGCCAACTACGACGCCCACGAAAACTTCAAGGAAAGCGTGGTTGATGGGTTGCGAGAAAAAGCCCGCGCACAAGGCCTTTGGGGTTTTCAGTTGCCAAAAGAGCGCGGCGGTCTGGATGTGGGCGTGGCCGGCATGGCGGTGCTCTATGAGGAAGCCGCCCGCAGCCCGTTCGGGCCGGTGGTGTTCAACTGCGCGCCGCCGGATGACGGCACCATGATCCTGCTCAACAAGGTGCTCAATGACGAGCAGAAAGCGCGCTGGTTGCAGCCGCTGATCGATGGCAAGGTGCGTTCCGCCTTTGCCATGACCGAACCGGATGGCGGCTGCGGTTCCGACCCGTCGCTGACCTATACCACCGCCACCCAGGACGGTGACAACTGGATCATCAACGGTCGCAAGTGGTTTATCACCGGCGCCGAAGGCGCACAGACCTTTATCCTCATCGCCAAGACCAGCGATGATCCGCGCAAGGGCCTGACCGCCTTCCTGTTCGACGCCGACCAGCCGGGCTGGGAAGTGGTGCGCCGCATTCCCATCATGGGCCCGGAAGAGCACGGTGGTCACTGTGAGCTGAAATTCGATGGCCTGGTGATTCCCGACGAGAACCGCCTGCTCAACGTGGGCGATGGCCTCAAGGTCACCCAGATCCGTCTCGGCACCGCCCGCCTGACCCACTGCATGCGCTGGCTGGGCCTGGCCAAACGTTGCATGGAAGAAGCCGCTGGTTACGTGGAAAACCGCATGAGCTTCGGTACCACCCTGGCCGAGCATGAAGGCGTGCAATGGATGCTGGGTGACGTGGCCAAGGACATTGAAGTGGGGCGTCTGCTGACCATGCAGGCAGCGTGGATGCTGGACCAGGGCGACTTCGCCAAGAAGGAAATCTCCATGGCCAAGATCCACGTGGCCGACACCCTGCACAAGGCGGCGGATACTGCCATTCAGCTGTGCGGTGCCCGCGGTTACTCCAAGGATACCCTGCTCGAATGGATCTACCGTTACGCCCGCCAGGCGCGTCTGGTGGACGGCGCCAGCGAAGTGCACAAGATGGTGTTGTCGCGTTTTTACCTGAAAGAGAAGCGCGACTTCTTTACGTGGGGCGTGTGACCGTCGTTGACGTTGTAGCAACAAAAAACGGCCGCGCCCGTGAGTTCATGGGTTTTTCAGTGCGGCGTTTTGGCCCGGCAGACGCTTTGCGCGAAAGCATCATTAACCCTGTGGCAGTGTCTGCCGATAGCTGAGCGCCTCGCGCAGGTGGTCGCGTTCCACCGCTTCGCTACCCACCAGGTCGGCGATGGTGCGGGCCACCCGGGCGCTGCGGTGCAGGGCGCGGGCGGACAGGCCCAGTCGGGTCATGGCGCTGGCCAGCCAGTCCCGGTGCGGGCGCAGCAGGGTATCCAGGGCATCGCTGCGCAGTTCCCGGTTGAGCTGTTGCTGGCGCTGCCATTGCCGTTGCCAGGCTCGCTGCACCCGTTCGCGCACCTGCTCGCTGGTTTCCCCCTCGCGGTCGGCCAGCAATTCCCGGGCTTCTACCGCCGGCACTTCCAGATGCAGGTCGATACGGTCCAGTAACGGGCCGGACAATTTACGCTGATAACGTTTGGCCTTTTCACAGCGATAGCCGCAGCTTTTTTCCGGGTCGCCCAGGTAGCCGCAGGGACAGGGGTTCATGGCTGCCACCAGCTGGAACCGGGCCGGGAAAGACAGTTGCTGGGCGGCGCGGGCAATGCTGACCTGGCCGGTTTCCAGCGGTTCGCGCAGCACTTCCAGTACCTTGCGATCAAACTCCGGCAGTTCGTCGAGAAACAGGATGCCGTGGTGGGCCAGGGAAATTTCCCCGGGGCGCGGGTAGCTGCCGCCGCCCACCAGGGCGCTGGCCGAGGCGGTATGGTGCGGCGCCCGGTAGGGGCGCCGATAAAAGATATTGGTATCACGGGGCTGGCGCAGGGAATGGATGGCGGCCACTTCCAGGGCCTGGTGACGACCCAGTGGCGGCACCAGCCCGGGCAACCGGGAGGCCAGCATGCTCTTGCCGGCACCGGGCGGGCCGCTGAGTAGCAGGGAATGGCCGCCGGCGGCGGCGATCTCCAGTACCCGTTTGGCCTGGGGCTGGCCACGAATGTCCGACAGGCAGGGCGCGTCGTCCAGCCGGCGCTGTGGCATCTGACAGTCATGGGGCGACAGCGGGGCCTGCCCGGTGAAATGGGCGGCAATGTCCACCAGTCGCTGACCGGCCAGGGTAGTGGCGCCGGTCAGACTCGCTTCATCGGCGTTGTCGGCAGGCACGATCAGGGTACGGCCGCGCTCGTCACAGGCCAGCGCGCAGGGCAGCACACCGGGCACCGGGCTCAGGCTGCCGTTGAGGGCTAGCTCGCCAATGCACTCGTAGTCGTCGGTATTGGCGCGCCCCAGCTGCCCGCTGGCCAGCAGGATGCCCAGCGCAATGGGCAGATCAAAACGGCCGCCATCCTTGGGCAGGTCGGCGGGGGCCAGGCTCACGGTGATGCGCCGCTGGGGAAACTCGAAGCCGCTGTTGACCAGCGCGGAACGGACCCGTTCGCGGCTTTCGCGCACCGCGGTGTCGCCCAGGCCGACGATGGTAAAGGTGGGCAGGCCCGGCGCCAGGTGGACTTCCACCCGAACCGGGCGGGCCTCGATACCCAATGGGGCGCGGCTATGCAAAAGAGCGTGTGTCATGAGGCCGCAGTCTAGGCGGCCGAGGTGATTGCCGGTGTGCGCCTGCGGCGCGGGCTGCTGTAAGCGTTTTCAGATGTTGGTTTTTTCCAGTTCGGCGACCTGTTTCTCCAGCGCTTCCAGTTTTTCCCGGGTGCGCAGCAACACCTGTTGCTGGATATCGAATTCTTCACGGGTGATCAGATCCAGGCGGCTGATGGTCTCGCCCAGAACGCTGCGCACGTTGCGTTCCACTTCACTGCGCAGGCCGCCCAGATCGGTGGGCAGGTGGCGGCTGATGTCGGCCATCAGGCGGTCAATAAAAGGCTGATCGGGCATGTCACGAAGTCCTTGTAATGGTGGGGCGATGGTAGCACGGTGTTGCGGGGGGCTGAACCTGATGGACGGTGCCGTTGTGCACCGCACCAAAATGGGATGCGCCCCAAAACGGTGCGCTATAATGGCGCGTCGGTGTCGGTCACAAGATGGCCGACCAGATATAACCCTCTGATAAAGCATGATTTTTCAAAACTGGCATGGGTCGTGCACTTATTGGGTCAGAGCGTTCGCGCAAGTTGGGATCGGGAACCATATCGGGGCTCGAAACGAAACGGACGTCACCGGACGCGGTGAAAGCTGAGGAGAATGAAATGAAACTGGTTACTGCCGTTATCAAGCCGTTCAAGTTGGACGACGTGCGTGAAGCACTGTCTGAAATCGGCGTACAGGGCATCACCGTTACCGAGGTGAAGGGCTTTGGGCGCCAGAAGGGTCACACCGAGCTGTATCGTGGCGCGGAATACGTTGTCGATTTTCTGCCCAAGGTAAAGATCGAAGTGGCTATTGCTGAAAGCAGCCTGGATCAGGTGATCGAAGCCATCGCCAAAGCCGCCAACACCGGCAAGATTGGTGACGGCAAGATCTTCGTTACCAGCCTGGAACAGGCCATTCGTATCCGTACCGGTGAGACCGGCGAGGACGCGATTTAAGTTTTTACGTGTTTCACAGACCCATGCCAGGGCTTTTAGAACACGCTTCCAAGATCGGAGGGTTGCATCGTGGAAAATCATATTGTTGAACTTCAGTACGCCTTAGACACCTTTTACTTTCTGGTGATGGGCGCACTGGTTATGTGGATGGCGGCCGGTTTCGCCATGCTCGAATCTGGCCTGGTGCGTGCCAAGAACACCACCGAAATCCTTACCAAGAATATCGCGCTGTATTCCATCGCCTGCATCATGTACATGATTTGTGGTTACCACATCATGTATGGCGGCGGCTGGTTCCTGAACGGTATCAACAGCTTCGACCTGGCCGGCATCATCAGCGCCAACGCCGAGAACGGCTTCGACGGCAGTGCTGTGTACTCCGCCGCCGCTGACTTCTTCTTCCAGGTGGTATTTGTTGCCACTGCCATGTCGGTGGTTTCCGGTGCCGTAGCCGAGCGCATGAAGCTGTGGTCCTTCCTGCTGTTCGCCGTGGTCATGACGGCCTTCATCTACCCGATGGAAGGTGCCTGGACCTGGGGTGGCAAGGAAGTGTTCGGCATGTACAACCTGGGCGACCTGGGCTTCTCTGACTTCGCCGGCTCCGGCATCGTACACATGGCCGGTGCGGCTGCTGCCCTGGCTGGCGTACTGCTGCTGGGTGCCCGTAAAGGCAAGTACGGCCCCAACGGTGAAGTGCACGCGATTCCGGGTTCCAACCTGCCGCTGGCGGCCCTTGGTACCCTGATCCTGTGGCTGGGCTGGTTCGGTTTCAACGGTGGTTCCGTGCTGAAGCTGTCTGATGCCGCCAATGCGCACTCTGTAGCCATGGTGTTCCTGAACACCAATGCCGCAGCGGCTACCGGCTCCGTAGCTGCCATGATCGTTGCCCGTATCCTGTTCGGTAAGGCCGACCTGACCATGCTGCTCAACGGTGCTCTGGCCGGTCTGGTGGTCATTACTGCCGAGCCGTCCACCCCGACGCCGGTCATGGCCAGCCTGTTCGGTGCCATCGGTGGCGTGCTGGTGGTATTCAGCATCCTGACCATCGACAAGCTGAAGATCGACGATCCGGTCGGTGTCCTGTCCGTGCACGGTGTGTGTGGCTTCCTGGGCCTGATGGTGGTGCCGATCACCAACAGCGATTCCAGCTTCTCTGGTCAGCTGATCGGTGCTGCCACCATCTTCACCTGGGTGTTCGTGGTCAGCCTGATTACCTGGGGCATCATCAAGGCGGTCATGGGTATCCGTGTGACCGAGGAAGAAGAGTACGAGGGGATGGATCTGATCGACTGCGGTATGGAAGCCTATCCGGAGTTCGTGAAGAGCTAATTGCCTTGCGCATCATTGTAAGAGTGAAAGGGCGCCTTCGGGCGCCCTTTTTTTGTCTTGCCGTTCAGTGCCGGCGTTAGCAGGTCAGATACGGGCGTGCTGGTGGCGCTAACGGGGAGGGAGTTATCGTCCTGTCGTCGATTTGGTCACAGCCTGGCGTGATCGCATCTACTACCATCAACGGACAATAAATTAATAATAAATTCTGGGGGCGATAGTGAGAACGCTGGTTGGGATCGGCATGCTGGCGCTGCTGTTGGGCGGTTGTGGCGGCGGTGGGGGAAAGGACGCTCCGCAGATTGATCTGGTATCAGGCCAGAACGGTGGCTCAACCAGCCAGGGCAGTGATGCCGGCGGTCAGGATGGTGGCGGGGGTTCCCCGTCGCCAATGGAAAGCGCGTTGCTGAATGGCGATAGCCGCGGGTTGCAGGCAACTACCTTGCTGGATGCCGCTCTGCAGGAAATCGCCCGTCTGGCGCAGTTCTAGCAACAGCGGATTGCCGATATCAGTCCGGATGGTGGCGCGCTGGCCTACCCGGTTCCCCAGAGCAGTCATTATGTGCAGGCCGCCTTTGGCAATGGCTCCACCATCCTGCGGGGCAGCAGCAGCGGCCATTCGCTGGCCAGTGCCGTGGAGGTGGAGGGCGAGCGGGCCGTCGGCGTTGGTTTCGAATTTTACCGCAGCGCCAGCGGCGCCCAGGGTATGGATGCGTTTGGCAGGGGGGTGATTCGCTGGCTGGCCGGTGACCAGACGCCTCAGGCCCTTGTCACGGCGGGCATCAGCAGCAGTGATCTCAGTCAGTGGCTGGCCACTCAGCTGCCGCACACCACGGTTACCGTCTGCCCGGCCGGTCTGCCGGTCAGCTGTCTGGATCAGGCTCAGGTGTTGCTGGTCAGCGACCGTCCGGCCGCCGGCGACGAGGCGGCCTTGAGCCACCTGGTCGCCAGTGCACGCCAGCAGCATATTGGTGTGTTCTACTTGCATACCCGGGGCTGGAACAGCTCCTCACTGGGCGTTGATATCCTCGCGCAATTTGGCATGTCGCTGGGGGGGTACGGCGGCAACTACTGGAGCAAGGATACGCTCGACTGGTCCAATGCCACCGCCATGCTCAGTGCCATGCAGGCGCACAACCCCATCAAGACCGCCCTGCTGCATTTCAAGACGCAGGATTTCGCCATCGACTGGACGGCCTGCAACAACGATAACGGTGGCGACTGTGACCAGAGCGCCGATCTCCAGCAGGCATTGCTGGATGGGGCGGGACAGCTGCGCGGCATGCTTAACCGGCTCGATAGCCAGGCCCAGCCGCTGTTCCAGCAGCCCGGCCGGCGCCTGCTCAAGCTGCTGGTGCTGCTGGGGGATCTGTGGCGTCAGCAGATTCGTTATCCGATGCAGAAAGAAACCACACCGGTGATGGCCTTCATGAAGGCACTGTATGCGGATTACAGTGTCCAGTACCTGCGTGACCAGCAGCCGGCCCAGGGCGATCTGGGCAGTTTCAGCGACCCGATGACCAGCACGCCGGCGACGGTCACCCTGCAACGCAGCCGCCAGGTGCAAGGCAATCACTTTACCGCTCTGGGCGCCTATGCCTTGCCCGGCAAGACCTTCACCATTACCCGCACCGACAGCAGCACGGCGGACGTGGCGCTGCGCATCAACACCCAGTACAGCGGGTCCACCCGGCTGTGGCGCGAGTATTCGCGTCCCCGTTTCCTGTCCAGCCCGTCCCTGGCGCTGGCCGCGGGACAGACGTTGACGGTCACCGCGCCCTATGGCGGTACCCTGCAGCTGGTTTACCAAAGCGCCGCCCAGGCTACGGTCAAGGTCACTCTGAAGGGGGTGGCCGAGGAACCCTTCCTGCAGTACAGCAACAACATGGACCAGCAGGCCTTTGCCGCCGCGTTGCAGACCAGCCCGTTGAGCTGGGCGGAAATCCGCAGCCCCTTTGCCGAGATCCATTCACGCCGTGACCGGCTCAATCAATCGATCAATGATTCCCGCTATAACGGCAGCAGCCAGGCGTTTCTGGATGACCTGTTCGGTTATGTGCTGCGTGATGCCTATACCCTGGCCGGTTTCCAGGGGCAGGGCATCAGCCTGCCCACGGCGGTGGCGCAACGTTGCACCAGCCTGGGCTGGGACTGTACCGACCCGACCATCCATGGCCTGCCCAAGGTGCTGCATATCAACGTGGATCTGTTTGCCCGCTGTGGCTCTGGCTGCAGCGGTAACCCCTATGACCAGTCCTGGGCGCTGGATCCCTATGGCTGGGGGGAAAGCCATGAGCTGGGCCATGATCTGCAGCGCAGCCTGTTGAAGATCAACAGTGATCGCAGTGCCGAGGTCTCCAACAACATCTTCCCGCTGCACAAGGACTGGCGTCTGTTCCAGGAGCGCGGTGTCAATCGCAGCGATGACCGCATCCGCTACCAGGATGTGTTCAATATCCTCAAGCAGGGTGCGGCCTCCGCTGATCCCTACCAGGTGGCCTATGATGCGATCTGGTCGGACAGCAGCTACGCCGCCGACAATGGCCAGCGCATGGCGTTCTACGCCCAGTTGCCGCAGTTGTGGCGGGACGTGACCGGGGACGCCAGCCAGGGCTGGGATATTTATACCCTGCTGTACCTGGCCGAGCGTCAGTTCAGCCACCTGGACAGCAGCAGCTGGGCGAGCCACAAGGCGCTGTTCGGCATGGGCAGCTTTGCCGATAAGCCGAACCTCACCGGTAACGAGTTCATGCTGATCGAGGCCAGCTTCCTCACTGGCCGTGACCTGCGCCCGCTGTGGGACCAGTGGGGCGTGGCTTATGGCGCGGCCACCGCCGCCCAGCTGGATGCCCTGGCGTTGCCGGTCCAGGCCAAGGTGATCTGGGTGGCACCGGTGACCAACGACTGGACACAAATCAAGAAGGTGGCGGTGTCGTCGACCATGAGCTGGCCTTTCTGAGCCGCCCACGGCGCTCACCGCCCGGGCGGGCGCCGTGCTACCATGCGCGTTTTGGCACCCTGTTAACGACGAGTGGCAGCAGCATGACCGAGCAGTACCAGATCCGGCTTCGCAAGAACGAGGAACGGCGCATCAAGGCCGGGCACCTGTGGGTGTTCGCCAATGAAATCGATACCCGCCATACGCCCCTGAAGGATCTGCCCGCTGGCGCTGCCTGCGTGGTGGAAGACAGCCGCGGCAAAGCGCTGGGGCGGGCCCTGCTCAGCCCCCATTCGCTGATTGCCGCACGGCTCTACAGCCGTAACATCAAGCAGGAGCTGTCACGCAGTTTTTTCAAGAAACGCATCGAACAGGCGCTGGCGCTGCGCGAGCCGCTGTTCGACGCGCCCTGCTACCGGCTGATCTTCGGCGAGGCCGATGGTCTGCCCGGGCTGGTGGTGGACCGCTTTGACGATGTGCTGGTGGTGCAGACCGGCAGTGCCGGCATGGAAGCGCACCTGGACACCATCGTCAGTGCCCTGGATGCGGTGCTCAGCCCCACCCACATCATTGCCAAGAACGAGGCGGCCAATCGCCAGATCGAAGGTATGGAATGCTATACACGGGCGCTGAAAGGCGAGCTGTTGGACGAAATCGCCCTGCGCGAAAACGGCGCTCGCTTCGTGGCGCCGCTGGCGGACGGGCAGAAGACCGGCTGGTTTTATGACCATCGCGCCGCCCGCCAGAAGATGCAGCCGCTGGCCCGCGGCGCCAGGGTGCTGGATGTGTTTTCCTACTGCGGCGGCTGGGGCGTGCAGGCGGCGCTGGCCGGTGCCGAGGCGGTCACCTGTGTGGATGCCTCGGAAACGGCGCTGGATTTCGTGCACCGCAATGCCGAGCTCAACGGCGTGGCCGACACCGTGTCCAGCCTGCATGGCGATGCCTTCGCCGCCATGAAGCAGTTGATCGGCGACGGTGAAAAATACGATCTGGTGATCCTCGATCCACCGGCGTTCATCAAGCGCCGCAAGGATTTCAAGAACGGCCTGGCCGGCTACCACGCCATCAACGAGCTGGCCATGCGGCTGGTGAAGCCCGGCGGCTTCCTGGTGTCCGCCTCCTGCTCTATGCATATGCCCGCCGACCGGCTGCTGGAGGTGATTCACAGCAGCGCCCGGCATATTGATCGCAGCATCCAGGTGATCGGCTATGAAGGGCAGGCCGCTGACCACCCGGTGCACCCGGCGATTGCCGAGACGTCCTACCTGAAGAGCTGGTTCTGCCGGGTGCAGTTCTCGCTCTAGCAGGCGAGTTACATGCCGCGAAGATCCAGGGCGTTGTGGATCAGCACCACGCACTGGGAGGCAAACAGCATGGTTGGTCCCAGGCTGATCTTTTCCGACCCCAGTCGTTTCAGGCTGTTGAAGGTTTTCTTCGGCATCGGGATATGGTCGGTAAGCAGGAAGCAGGCGTGGTCGCTGAAACGCTGCTCGCCGATGGGGGTGCCCTTGCGGTCCATCACATAGAGCGGGTAATCCTCGGCCAGCTGCTTGACCAGCCGTTCAAAGCTGAGGGTCTGCACGCTGATGCCGGCCTCTACCTGTTTTTGCTGTTCCTTGCCCATGCCCTGGGAGACATCCAGCGCGGTGGCGATTTTGTTCAGTAGCGCCTGCTCGTGAAAGCCGCCGATGTTGCGCATTTCGGCGGCGCGGAAGCTGATGGTGCGCGAATAATCCCGGGTGCTTTCCAGCACCAGATGGACCACCACGTCCTCACGGTGTGACTGCGCCACGAAGATGGCGTTCATCAGTGTGTGGGCAAGGATCTCGGTGTGGGCCTGCTGGCCCACGCCGGCCAGCAGGGCGCCGCTGTCGGTGGGAGCGGCGCGGGCACGCAGAACAAAGACTCGCATGGTTTCTCGTGTCGACGGGGTTGGTGGCGGTCAGCATACGCGCGGACCGCCAGGCTGTCAGGTCCTGCGGGCGGCCTTTTCCAGCCACATCAGGGTGTCCACGTAATTGGCAAAGCGTTTCAGGTAGGCCGGCGAGATGTCCTGCAGGGTCTGCAGGGCACGGGTCACCTGGCGGTGGGAATTGAGCGGGCCGGCCTCGTCGGGCTGGCTGGCCAGTGCCTGCTGGATGCGCTGGCGGCTGTGCAGGCGTGCACGGGTACCTTGCAGGGCCTGCAAGGCGTGCAACTGGTTGCCATCGTCGCTGGCGGGCCGTGCGGATTCACCCAGCGCGGCATCTTCCTGCTGGCGCAGCAGCGCTTCAAGCGGCGATTGTTGCAGGTCCGGCCGTGCCTGGCGCGCCGGGCGCAGGCGGGCAAAGCAGTCCGGCAGCGTCGCCAGTGGCGAGCCGGCGCGGTGCTGATGGCGGCGCGCCCGTCGTTGCAGGCCGAGGTAATCGCCGGCCTGGTAATGCTGTTGCAGGGGCGCCAGCTGTGCCTCGTCCAGCTGCGGTGCCAG
>JAWVWY010000012.1:0-31283 GCA_033723495.1 Alcanivorax sp.
GGGTCGTCTCATACAATTGAATGTCACACGTAAAGATATGATTCCAAAGGTTTTCCCGAAGTGTACGCATAGAGGGACATTCACCGACCAATCCATTATCAATGAAATGAAACGCTCGACGAATCTGGAAAAACAACGTGACCATGAAAAGCAGGGCAAAAATACCGGTGGACGCCAGATAACCCAGCCCCAGTGACATGGACAGGGTATCACCGAACGTTTCCCCCAGGGTGGTGGCGAGAATCTTGACCACCCAGAACGCCAGGGTAATCTCGGGAACCTTGGCAAGCGCCGTTGAACGCCTATCCGGCATCACACACCTCGTAGCACAGCAAAGAGGCATTACTAGTAACATGCCAATGTTAGCGCTGTCTTTATCTTCTCCTTTTGAGACCCACAGCGTATAACCCTGGTAAGAACATCAAACCATTGTCTGGCGCCCCAGCGGATAAATGGTACCATGGTGCCAATAACAACAATCCAGGTACCGCCATGTCGTTTTTGCAGCGAATCAACCGCCGTGCTTTTCTTCAGGTGCTGGCCACCAGCGCCGCCACCGCCGGACTCAGCCCGGCCCAGCTGCTGGCTGCCGGTAATAGCGGCCACTGGCAGAACTGGTCTGGCAACCAGCAGGCCAGCCCGAAGCAGCTGCAGTACCCCGTCAGCCCTGGCGCCATCATCGAGCTGCTGAAAAACAGCTCGGGCCCGGTACGCCCTTTCGGCGGCAGCCATTCCTTCAGCCCGCTGGTACCCTGCGACAATATTTTACTGTCGGTGGAAGCCCTTAACGGCATCCAGCATCACGATGCCAGCACTCACACGGTGCGCTACGGTGCCGGCACCCGGCTTGGCAGCGCCAGCGCCATGGCCTATACCCGCGGCGAAAGCTTTATCAACGAACCGGATATCAACCTGCAGTCGCTGGCCGGCGCCATCGCCACCAGCACCCATGGCAGCGGCATCAGCCTGCCCAGCCTGTCCGCCCAGGTGCAGGCGTTGACACTGGTGACCCCCGGCGGCGATCTGCTGAGCCTGGATGACCGTGATGGTGATCTGTTTCTGGCCGCCTGCTGCCACCTCGGTGCGCTGGGGATCATCACCGATATTACCTTCCGCCATGCCCCGGCCTACCGGCTGCAGGAACACAGCCAGGTGATGGACCTGGATGACGCCCTGCAATTTATGGATCGTCACAGGAACCGTTACCGCAATATCGAATGCTTTGTGTTTCCGCTCGGCGGCAAGGCCATCGTCAAGACCATGGAAGAGACCGATAACCCGGAAGACACGCCACCGCCACAAGACAGTAACGAAGTTCTGGAAATGGCCTGCGAACTGTCCATGCGCGCCGGCTGGCTGACCGCCAGCATCCAGAAGCTGTTGTCCGTCTTTGTCCAGGAGGAGGTTCGCCGCGGGCCCGCCAACCAGGTCTATGCCAATCGTCGCACGGTTCGCTTCAACGAGATGGAATATACCGTGCCGGTGGATCAGGGGCTGGCCTGCCTGCAGGAAGTCTGCGACACCATCGTCCGTAATGACATCAATGTGTTCTTCCCCATCGAATTCCGCTACGTGGCGGCCGACGACCGCCTGCTCTCCATGTTCCACCAACGCACCGGTGCCACCATTTCCGTGCACCAATACGTCAAGCAGGACTATCGGCCGCTCTTCCGGGCAGTGGAACCGGTCCTGCAGCATTACCGGGGGCGCCCTCACTGGGGCAAGCTGCACACCCTGTCAGCTCGGCAACTGCGCGACCTCTATCCAGGCTTCGAACGTTTCCTGGCGGTGCGCCAACAACTGGACCCCGGCGGCAAGATGCTCAATGCCCATCTAAAAACCATACTGGGAGTCTGATATGCAACGCCGCCAATTTCTGATCGGCATCGGTGCCCTGGCAGCGGGCACCGCCTTGCTGCGCCCCGGCAATCATGGCGCGCCCTACACACCGTACTTCCGGGCCATCAACGAGTATCTCAAGCAGCAGGGCCCCGGCCACCCTATCATGTTGATCGACCGCCAGCGGCTGGCCAGCAATGGTAAACGGCTGATGGCCATGATACCCGGACACTGCCACTTCCGTATCGTCGCCAAATCCCTGCCCAGCGTACCGCTGATTCAGGCGGTGATGGAGGACACCGGCAGCCACCGGGTGATGGTGTTTCACCAGCCGTTCATGACCGATCTGGCCCGCGCCGAACCGGGTTGCGACATGCTGCTCGGCAAGCCCATGCCGATCAACGCAGCACGCCGTTTTTATCAGCAACTGCCCGAGGACGATGACTTTGATCCGGACCGACAGCTGCAATGGCTGATCGATTCCGGCGAGCGACTGCTGCAGTATCTGGCCCTGGCCCGGGAGCAAAACCGGCGCCTCAACATCAATGTGGAAATTGATGTGGGCCTGCATCGCGGCGGCCTCACCGACCCGGCCCAGCTGGATGCGCTGCTGACGGTAATCCACGCCAACCCGGCCCATCTGCGTTTCAGCGGGTTCATGGGCTACGACGCCCATGTGGGCAAACTGCCGGCCTTCATCCAGAGCGCCGAGCAAGGCCACCGCCAAACCGACGCCCTGTACCGGCGCTATATTGAACGGCTTTATGCCTTTGACGAGCGCTACCGGCAACAGACGCTGTGCTTCAACGGCGCCGGCAGCCCCACCCTGGCCCTCTATGACGACAGCACACCACTCAACGAGCTGTCCGCCGGCTCCTGTCTGGTCAAGGCCACGGACTTTGACCTGCCCTTGCTGAAGGACTTTCAGCCGGCCGCCTTTATCGCCACCCCGGTGATCAAGCGGCTCGATGGCCTGCACCTGCCCGGCCCGCTACCCCTGGGCCAGGCCTGGAGCCTGTGGAATCCCAATCGACGCGAGACCTACTTTATTTACGGCGGCTACTGGAAAGCCCGGCCGGTATCGCCGGCGGGCATTGTCAGCAACCCGCTGTACGGCGTCAGCACCAATCAGATGATGTTCAACGGCGCGCCGCAAACCGCCCTGCAAGTGGACGACCAGCTGTTCTTCCGACCCACCCAGAGCGAGTTCGTCATGCTGCAGTTCGGCGACCTGGCGGCCTGGCATAACGGCGCCATCCGCCACTGGTGGCCTCCGCTGAGCCAGGGCCGGGGCGTCTGACCACCACCCGCGCTGTTGGCCGTGCGCCTGGTTGGCTGTGGCGCCAAAGTCATAAACACTGCGTTGACCGTTACATTGGGCACTGATACATTCGATTATCTTGACGTTGTCCAGATGGATCGACTATGCCTTTTCTCAACCCCGCCGATGTCCCTGAAGCCCGTGGTTACCTGGCTACGCCGGAAGAGCTGGAAGGCTTTCGCACCGCCCAGCGCCTGGCCTATGCAGCCGCCGAAGCGGTGGCCGCCGAACTGAAACCCGGCATGACCGAAAAGCAGGCCGCCGCCCTGCAGGAAACCTGGTTGCGTGACCACGGTGTGCACGACTGGCTGCATGCCCCCTTCGCCTGGTTCGGTGATCGCACCGCCTTTCAGGGCTTCCGCGTGGCGGTGCAGTTCCTGCCCACCAACCGGCGGCTGGAAGAGAACATGCCGTTCATTCTCGACAACGCCCCGGTGCTGAACGGCTATACCGCCGACATCGGCTACGCCGGCGTGCTCGGTGAGAACCCGGTGCTGGACCGCATTCTCGATGACCTGGCCGAGCACCGGGCGCTGATTCTCAAGCTGATCCGCCAGCGCCAACCCATGCGCGAGGTGTCCCGGGCGGTGGATCAGCTGATCCTCAAGCAGGGCTTCGAGCCGCGCCACAAGGCCTACCCCTTCGAGGTGCTGGCCCACCAGGTCACCCGCATGGAACCGCGCGATAAGCCGCGCCGCACCATGCCGTTCAAGTTCGGCACCGATTTCCTCGCCACCCTGGGCCGCGTCGCCCTGGTGGCCAGGAAGCAGGGCTGGTCGCCGCTGTGGAATTCCGGCGAAGGCTCCAACCATCCGCCGGTACCCGGCCTGTGGGCGGTGGAACCGCATCTGGGCTTGCGCGGCGTGGGCGCCAAGTTCGAGGAACTGCTGGTAATAACCGAAGACGACGCCTACTGGCTGGACGATGACGTCCCCCATGTACGGCGCTGGAAAGAACGCGGCCTGTGGCCGGTTCAGGGAGAAACCGCATGAACACCATCACCGTCGACAGCCAGGGTATCAAGCTGCAGGCCTATACCTACGGCGACAGCAAGAAAACCGCCATCGTGCTGGTGCACGGCTACCCGGACAATCACAGCGTCTGGGAGCCGGTGGCCAAGTTGCTGGCCAAAAAATATTTCGTCATCACCTATGACGTGCGCGGGGCGGGTAAATCCGAGGTGCCGCGCAAGCAGGCCGACTTCCGCATGAGCCTGCTGTCAGCGGACCTGGCCGCGGTGGTGGATGCCATCATCCCGGGCCGGGGTTTCCACCTGGCCGGCCACGACTGGGGCTCTATCCAGAGCTGGGAGTCGGTCACCGCCGACGGTCCGCTCAAGACCCGCATTCTCTCCTACACCACTATTTCCGGCCCCTGCCTGGATCACATGGGTTACTGGATGCGCGAGCGCACCTTCAACCTGTCACCGTCCGCCAAGGCCAAGGTCTTCAAGCAGGCGCTGAGTTCCTGGTACATCGGCTTTTTCCATCTGCCGGTGCTGGCGCCCAGTGCCTGGCAGGGCGGGCTGGACAAGCTCTGGCCCAAGTACCTCAAACACCGGGAGAAGGTAGAGGAACCGGAAGCCAACCCCACCCAGGGCAAGGACGGCAAGCACGGCGTGCAGCTCTACCGGGCCAACTTCCGCAACAAGCTGATCAATCCGCAAGAGCGCCATGCCGCCTGCCCGGTGCAGCTGATCGTGCCGACCCGCGACAACTATGTGGGCACGCAACTGTTTGAAGACCTGCATCACTGGGTGGATGAACTCTACCGCCGCGACCTCAATGCCAATCACTGGGTGCCGCTGAGTCATCCGCAAAAAATCGCGGCCTGGATCGGTGAATTCGTGGCCGGGGTGGAAAGCGGCAAGATGAGCGGCGCCCTGCAACACGCCCGGGTACGCCCGGAACGCCGCCACCTGCCCCTCAACGGCAAGACTGCGGTGATCACCGGCGCCGGCTCCGGCATCGGCCGCGCCACCGCCCTGAAGTTTGCCGAGAGCGGCGCCGATGTGGTGTGCGTGGACATCAATGAAGAGGCCGCCGAGCGCACCGCCGACCTGACCCGTCTGCTGGGCGCCGCCGCCTGGGCGCGCAAGGTGGATGTGGGCGCCGCCCAGGCCATGCAGCGCCTGGCCAGCTGGGTGGAAAAGGAACTCGGTGGCGCCGATATCGTGGTCAACAACGCCGGCATCGGCATGGCCGGTGGCGTGCTGGAAACCTCGGTAAAGGACTGGGACCGCATTCTCAAGGTCAACCTGTGGGGCGTGATCCACGGCTCCCGCCTGTTTGCCCAGCAGATGGTCGATGCCCACCGCGCCGGCCACATCATCAACGTGGCCTCCGCCGCCGCCTTCGCCCCCAACCGCAAGTTGGCCGCCTACGCCACCAGCAAGGCCGCCGTGCACATGCTCAGCGAATGCCTGCGCGCGGAGCTGGCCGACCAGCATATCGGTGTCACCGCCATCTGCCCGGGCTTTGTCGCCACCGGCATTGCCAACGCCACCGTCTATGCCGGCCTCAGCGACGAAGAACAGGCCGCCAAGCGCGCCAAGGCCGAGGCCCTGTACCAGCGACGCAACTTCTCCCCGGATGAAGTGGCCGACGCCATTGTTGATGCCGTGCTCAACAACCCGGCGCTCTCTCTGGTCGGCGCCGAAGCCTGGACCACCCGCTTACTGAGCCGCTTTGCACCGGTGCTGTCCCGGCGCGTGGCTCGCCTGGATATCACGCCCTGACCGGAGAGGACACCAACCATGAATGCGCCTGTTCGCCATCAACTGAAAGCCCGTCGCGTGCAATTCGACTTTGACGCCACACCACTGCACTGGCTCAAGGATGACCCGTTTTCCACCTACCTCATCAACGGCATTCACTTGCTGTTGCCAGAAGGTGAGCTGTGGTTCTGTCGGGTCTACAACCAGGCTCTACCCTATGTTACCGACGACCAGCTGCGCGCCGATGTGGAAGGCTTTATCCGCCAGGAAGCGGTGCACTCACGATCGCACAGCAAGGCCCAGCTGTATCTGACTCGCCATGACCTCAACTATGAGGCGTACCTCAACCGCGTTAACTGGTTGTTCAAACACTTTCTCGGCGATGACACACCGTTTGGTTCCAAACGACTGAAGCGGGTTATGCCAGACAAATTCTGGCTGGTGTTCCGTGTCGGCGTAATTGCCGCCATCGAACACTTTACCGGCGTGCTGGGCCAGTGGGCCATGGACAATGAAAGCTGGGAGAAAAACGGCGATGCCACCATGGTGGACCTGTTCAAGTGGCACCTGGCTGAAGAAGTGGAACACCGCACCGTGGCCTTCGATCTGTTCGAGCACCTGTGCAAGAGCCAACTGGGCTTCTACATCAGCCGCCAGGCGCTGATGGCCGTCGTGTTCCCGCTGTTTATCTATTTCCTGGCGGAAGGGGGGCGCTCACTGGCCGGCCAGGACCCGGACCCGAATATACGCAAGATCAGCAAGCACATGGTTCCGCGCCTGCTCTGGGAGCTGCAGCGCACTGGCCGGCAAACCGAAAACGTGCCGACCTTCAGCTTCCTGCTCAAGGCCACGGCCCGCTGGGTGAGCCCACGTTTCCATCCGATCCACGAAGGAGATACCCAGCAGGCGCTGGACTACCTGGCGCGCTCGCCGGCGGCCCAGGCCGCAGCCAGGGTATAACGCCTGGCGGGATTAGCGGGGGTTTAAAAAGAGGCTTCGCAGGTTACCGGGGAACACGGCCCGGGTTTTATCTCCAGCCCCCTCTAACTCCCCCTCAAAGAGGGGGAGGACGCAGGGCCGTCGCCCCTCGGGCCTGCGAGGGCGCATAGCCATCTCCCCTCACCAACGACAGGGACGCAACGGGAGGGGGTGGGTTTGACATCCCTACATCGGCACCTTGTCGAACCAGGGCCGGGCCTGCTCCAGCTGCGCCGCCAGCGACAGCAATTTCCCTTCGTCGCCATGACCACCGACAAACTGCACCCCTAACGGCAACCCATTCTGGCACCAGTGCAAGGGGACCGACATGGCCGGCACCCCGGTCACATTGGCGAACTGGGTGAAGGGGACATAACGGAAATTTTCCATCGCCATCTGCTCAATCAGGCCGCTCTTCATCAGCAACTTTTCCGCCCCCAAGCGCAGCACCAGCTTCAAGGCCCGCTGCTGCCAGGGCGGCGTGGCCATGGCACCGATGGCCGCCGGCGGCGTTGCCAGCGTCGGCGTGAGCCAGAAATCATGGCGCGCCAGGAAAGCATCCATGGCAATCATGTATTGCTGCCAACGGCCCTGGCTGAGCACATACTGATCTGCCCGCAAGGCGCGCCCGAACGCTGCAATAGCCAGGGTATCCAGCTCGAAGCCCTCGTCACCGCAACCGGTCTGTTCACGCACCAGGTCGACGGTGGCGGCACATTGGCCAAACCAGACATTGAGCCAGTCCATGCACATCTGCTTCATGTCCAGCTGGGGCTCGGCCTCTTCCACCTGATGCCCCAGGTCGCGCAGCAGGCTGACCGTCTCTTCCACCGCCCTGACCGCCTCGGGGTCCACTGGCGTGCCCAGCGGCGAACGGGTGGTGAAGCCGATTTTCAGGGTCCCGGGCTGGCTGGCCGCCGCCTCTGCATAGGGTTGTGCCGGCGGCGCCAGATGGTAAAGGCTGCCGCGCTCCTCGCCGTGGGTCAGATCCAGCAGCAGGGCACTGTCACGTACCGAGCGGGTCACCACATGATTGACCGACAACCCGTGCATGGACTCGGTGAACAGTGGACCCCAGGGGGTGCGGCCGCGACCGGGCTTGAGCCCGAACAAACCGCAACAGGCTGCGGGGATACGGATACTGCCACCGCCATCATTGGCACCGGCCACCGGCACCACGCCGGCGGCCACCATGGCCGCCGAACCACCGGACGAGCCGCCCGGCGTATGCTCCGTGTTCCAGGGATTACGGCTGGCGCCGAAGGATTCCGGCTCGGTGATGCCCTTGGCGCCAAACTCCGGGGTATTGGTACGGCCAAACGGCACCAGCCCGGCGGCCTTCCAGCGCTGCACCATGGTGGAGTCTTCCTCGGCACGAAAATCCACCTCTCGCAGCCCCTTGTTGCCCTGATAATGGGGCGCCCCCTGGATCTCCTGGAACAGATCCTTGACCAGCATGGGTACGCCGGCCAGCGGCCCGCTTACGGCGCCTCTGGCCCGCTGCCGGGCCTGCTCGTAAAGCGGAATGATCAGGCCGTTGAGCGCCGGGTTGACCTGATCGGCTCGAGCGATGGCCAGCTCCAGCAGTTCCTCGGCGGTGACCGCCTTGCTGGCCACCAGCGCCGCCAGCCCGGTGGCGTCCTGTTGTCGATACTCTTCAAAGTTCATTCACTGCTCCCGTTCTCTCCCGTTGAATCTTTCTTATTCCGCACCATTGCCAGGCGGTGACCGCCATACTGTGGCATAGTCTGGCCTGCCAAGTGTGCCAAATATCAATGTGAGAAAACCGTCGAGATCGTGGGGGAGAGACTATGAAAGCGGTGGGTTTCAATCAGCCCCGGGCTATTGAGGACGTGCATGCACTGGAGGATATCCAGCTGGATCTGCCGCGCCCGGGCCCCCGTGATCTGCTGGTTTCGGTGCAGGCGGTGTCGGTCAACCCGATCGATACCAAGCTGCGTCAGCGGCCGCTGGAACAGCCCGGCCATCGGGTGCTGGGTTTTGATGCCGCCGGGCGCGTGGAGGCGGTGGGCGCGGAGGTGGCCAACGTCCAGGTCGGCGACCGGGTCTGGTATGCCGGCGCCCTGCAACGCCAGGGCAGCAATGCTCAGTACCAGTGCGTGGATGAACGGCTGGCTGCCATCATGCCCTCCAGCCTGGGCATGCAGGAAGCCGCCGCCCTGCCCCTGACGGCCCTGACCGCCTGGGAGGCGCTGGAAGATCAACTGGGCTTCAGCCCCGGCGACAAGAAAGGCAAGAGCCTGTTGGTGATCGGCGGGGCCGGCGGCGTCGGCTCCATTGCCATCCAGCTGGCCGCACGCCATTTCGGTTTGCGGGTGATCGCCACCGCCAGCCGTGACACCTCCGCCAACTGGTGCCAGGCCATGGGCGCCGAGCGGGTGGTGGATTACCGCCAGCCACTGGCGCCGCAACTGGCCGCCGCCGGTCTGGAGCAGGTCGACGGCATCCTGGTCACCCAGCAACTGGATGACTACTGGCAAAGCGCCTGCCAGCTGGTGGCGCCGTTTGGCGGTATCTGCGCCATTGTCGATGCCCGTGCACCACTGGACCTGAACCCGCTGAAGGCCAAGAGTGCCCGCTTCTGCTGGGAATTCATGTTCACCCGCGCCATGTTCGGCAAGCAGATGTCGCGCCAGGGACGGATTCTGCAGCAACTGTCGCAGCTGGTGGATAACGGCACCATCCAGACCACCGTCAGCGAGGGGCTGGGTACCATCAACGCCGGCAACCTCAAGGAGGCCCATCGCCGCCTGGAGTCGGGTCAGACTATCGGCAAACTGGTGCTGGCTGGCTGGGACTAGAGGCGCGCTACCGCCCCGTTATTGTTGTTGCCAATGGCCGCGATTTTGACTTGAGCACTTGTCAGCGCCATCACAGGTTCCACAATGGAAAGGTGCCCCCGTCATTCCGGCCAACACGCCTTGACGGGCAGCATCGCTGAAGACTGCGGGCAGCCAGGCAGTCGCTCCGCCGTGCCATCCACTTTGCAACGCTCTGCAAGGAGGCAGCATGCCGGGTCTACCGACACCACAGCTTCATTCCGACAGCACCCCGCAGGGGCTGCCGTCCCGGGCCAGACAAGTGCTGGCCGACGCCGATATCCGTATTAACGGCACGCGCCCCTGGGACATGCAGATTCACCACCCCCGCACTCTGATACGCATAGCCCTGCAACGCTCGCTGGGCCTGGGCGAAACCTACATGGATGGATGGTGGGACTGCCAGGCACTGGACCAGTTCTTTTTTCGCCTGTTGCGCCACGGTGGCGACCATGTCAGCCAGGCGCACTGGCAGCGCGGCCTGCAATGGCTGGGGCAGTACCTGTTCAACCGCCAGAGCCTGCGCCGTGCCAGCCAGGTGGCCGAGCAGCACTATGACCTGGGCAACGATCTATTCGAGGCCATGCTCGACCCGACCATGAGTTACAGCTGCGGTTACTGGCGCGACGCGCACAGCCTGGCCCGGGCACAAACCGCCAAGCTGGAGCTCATCTGTGGCAAGCTGCAGCTGGCGCCGGGCATGACCCTGCTGGACATTGGCTGTGGCTGGGGGGGATTGTTGCAGCATGCCTGCCTGCACCATGGCGTGCGTGGCACCGGTATTACCCTGTCCAAAGAACAGGCTGAGCTGGCCCGCCAGCGCTGCCGTGATCTGCCGGTCAACATCCTGCTGCAGGACTACCGCAAGGTGCAGGGCCAGTTCGATCGGGTGGTGTCGGTGGGCATGTTCGAACACGTGGGGCGGCGCAACTATGCCACCTTCATGGCCCACAATGCCCGCCTGCTCAAGCGCGGCGGGCTGGTGTTACTGCATACCATCGGCAACAACAACAGCAACCACCGCCACGACCCCTGGATCAACAAATACATCTTCCCCAATGGCGAACTGCCCTCCATCCGCCAGATCGCCGCGGCCGCCGAACCCTGGTTCGTCACCGAAGACCTGCACAACTTCGGGCCGGATTACGCCACCACCCTGCGCGCCTGGGACCGCAACTTCCGTCAGCACTGGGACACACTGAAAGGTAAATATGGCGAGCGCTTCTACCGCATGTGGCATTACTACCTGAATGCCTGTGCCGGCGCCTTCCAGGCCCGCGACATTCAGCTCTGGCAGTGGGTATTCAGCCGCCCGGGCGAGCGCCGGCAGCGTTATACCGCGCCCCGCTAGGCACGCCCCGGCTGGCACCGGGCAGGCGACTCAGCGCGACACATCCGGCGCGATGGGGTCACCGGAATCACGTTCCTGCACCGCCTGCTTGAAGCCCACCTGCTCGGCTCGCTCCTTGAACCAGACCCCCTCCGGGGTATGGCGGGCAACACCGTCAAACAGCGAGGCGAACATCTGGGTATTGGGCAGGCCCATCTGGTCCAGGGCCGAATTGATCATCAGCTTGTGCATCATCAGCTGATTGCGCGGCACGCCGGCCATGCGGGCGGCCAGTGCCGCCACTGTCTCATCCAGCTGATCCGCGGGTACCGCCTGCAGTACCAGCCCCATTTCCTCGGCCTCGCGACCGCGGATCAGATCGCCGGTGAACAGCATACGCTTGGCCTTCTCGGCGCCCAGCCGATAGACCCACATGGCGGTGGTGGGCACGCCCCAGACCCGCGCCGGCGGGTAACCGATCTGCGCCTCGTCCTCCATCACCACCAGGTCACAGCACAGCGCAATGTCACTGCCACCGGCCACCGCAAAACCGCGCACCTTGGCGATGGTGGGCTTGTGGCTGCGCCACAGGGACATGAATTTTTCGGTGTTGCCGTGCATCAGGTCAAAATCCACCATCGGGTCCCAGGGCATTTCCTGCTGCCCCTCATTGCACCCCGGCGCCTGGGCATAATGCTTCAGATCATAGCCACTGCAGAAGGCACGACCGGCGCCGGTGAGCACGATCACATGCACCGCCCGGTCGCGGTTCGCCATGGCCACCGCCTGACTGATTTCATCAGGCATGTGGCGATCGATGGCATTGAGCGCCTCGGGCCGATTGAGGGTGATGGTGGCCACCCGGCCACTGACTGCGTAGCTGATACTCTGGAAGGACATGCCTGACACTCTCCGCCATTGTTCTCTGCGCCATTATTGCCTCATGGAAGGCAGAAACAGCGATGGCGTCAAGCCCGGTGGTTAATCTGCCAGGCGGATGCCCTCACGGCTGATGACAATACGGCGCTCCTTGTAGAGCCCGCCGATGGCCTGTTTGAAAGCATTCTTGCTGCAGCGAAACGCGGCAAAGATATCTTCCGGGCGGCTTTTGTCGCTGAGAGGCAGGGCGCCACCGGCCTGCTGCAGGGCCGCCAGAATCTGCTCGGTGAGCCCGTCGCGTTTGGCTGCGCCGGGGGCATTCAGGGAAATACTGAGTTTGCCGTCCTGGCGCAGGCGCCCCACGTACCCGGTCAGACGCTGCCCCGGGCGCAGCGGCGCGCGAAGTTCGCTGGCGGCGACCATGCCCCAGTAGCGGTTATCCACCACCACCTTGCAGCCCAGATCGGTATTGTGTGCCACCACCAGGGCCACTTCATCACCTTGCTGGTAATGGTCGCTGGTATCAGCGAGGAAACGGTCCAGCTGGGCACTGGCCAGCAGCCGCCCTTCCCGGTCGCTGGTCACCATCACCAGCACCCACTGACCTTCCCGCACCGGCCCACGCTGTTCGGCAAACGGCAGCAACAGGTCCTTGGGCATGCCCCAGTCCACAAACGCCCCCAGCTTGCTGGTCGACACCACCTTCAGGGAGGCGACCTGACCCCGTTGTACCCGTGGCGTACGCAGGCTGGCCATGGGGCGGCCCTGGCCATCGCTGTAGAGTGTTACCAGCAGGCTGTCACCGGGCTCGACCTCGACACCTTCAGCCTCCCGGGACGGCAGCAGCACCTCTCCCAGGTTGCCACCATCCAGCAGCAGACCATTACGGATGGCTTTCAACACCGCCAGGGAGTGGCGGGTGCCGAGCTTGGGGGAAAATCCGGAAGGGCTCATGTCAGGCCTGTAGGGTCAGGTGTTCATGGGTGGCGTAACCGTCAGACGAGGGTTACCACATCAGATCATCGGGGATCGGGAAATCCTTGTAGGGATCATCCTCATCCACCTCATTGGTATTACGCTCGGCCAGGAATAACACCGCCGCCGGGTCACGCTGGCGAATCTTTTCCGCCACCACCGTGGGCACCAGTTCGAAGCCGTCATCCAGGGCAACGATGGCAATCTGGCCTCGCTCCAGCTGGTTCTGCTGCCTGGCGGTCACATAGGCCTTCTTGACCTTCTTGTCTTGCACGAACTGGAACGGCACTTCACCGGCCTGACGGTCGAGCCGGCTCTGTTCGATCATCTGGCGGATCTGGGCGGCGATTTCCTTCTTCTCGCGCTCGGCCTTGCGCGCCGCTTCCCGTTTTCGATCCTGTTCGGCCTGCTCGGCACGCTGGCGCCGGGCCCGCTCGGCCGGATCCTCCAGCTCGATTTCACCGCGCTTGGCCTTGTTGGCATCTTCGCGTTTCTGCTGCTTGGCGCGGCGGGCCTTCTTCTGATCCGCCAGCCCCGCCTTCATCAGTTGTTCCTGAAGGGAATTGGCCATGCTATTTCCAATTGCTCATTTCAACAAAGGTCCCGGCATGATAACGCCCGGAAACCACAACGTCAGTGCCTTAATGGCGAGGCCGGTGCCGCCCCCAGCAATGGCTGGGCACGGTGGAAGCGCCGATCATAGCCAGGCTGCCAGGGGAAGATGCCCTTGGGATCGGGCCAGACCATTTGCAGGGCCGGGTAAGGCGCCGGCAGGCTCTGGTAGAACCAGTTGGCAAAGCCCAGATAATTCTTGTAGTGGCGGAAATCCACCGGCACAAACATCACTTCCAGGCCCTCCGCCACATCGTCATACAACCGATACGGCAGGAACGGACGCTTCAGCTCACGAATGCGCAGCGCGGCGCTGTCCAGCAATCGGCTGGCCAGCGTGTCCTTGAGGCCGACGACAATCAGTTCCGGATGGTTGTGGTTGAGAAAATGCCCCACGGAAAAAGTGAAACCGGGCTCGCCATCACCGCCGGGCACGGCCAGGTGATGCCAGCCACGATGCTGAATTTTCCCCAGTAATTGCGTGTCCTGCGGGTCTTCCGGCTGGGGATAGCGGAAATCACCGGGCATTTCATCAAGAAACATGTCGAGCTCCGTTGCTGGCGCGCATGGTAGCAGAAAGCCGTGTCTATGGTGTCACAGCCAGTAGTGTCATACTGGCCACATCGACCTGATAAGCCGTACAAGGAGAAGCCCATGAAACGCTCCAGCCTGGCCCTGGCCGCCCTGCTGGCCATGCCCGCTGTCCATGCCGCCCCGCTGGTCCATATCTACGGTGGTGGCTACAACTGGGATACCAGTGTCAAAGGGACAATCGCTTCCGGTGGCAGCGACGTGGACATCAAGAACGACCTGGGCTTCGACGGCACCGGACAGACCGTTCTCTACCTGGGGGTAGAGCATGCGGTGCCGCTGGTGCCCAATGTGCGAGTGCGTTACATGGACCTGTCGGATAGTGCCTCCCACCGCCTCAACCGCACTTTCACCTTTGCCAACCAGGTGTTTGTGCAGGGCACCACGGTGTCCACCAGCCTTGACCTGAAGATGCTCGATGGCACGCTCTATTATTCGCCACTGGACAATGTGGTGAAACTGGACCTGGGCATCACCCTCCGCGAAGTGGACGGCGATATCACCCTCAAGAACCTGTTCAGAACCGCCAATGAAAAAGCCCGCACCACCTTCCCCATGCTGCATGGCGCGGCGCGCATTAACCTGCCGCTAACCGGGCTGTATGTGGGCGGTGAGGTCAACGGCATTGAATACAACGGCAGCCGCATGGCCGACTACAGCGCCAAAATCGGGCTGAAGACCGATTACCTGCTGGGCGTGGAACTGGGTTACAGCCGCCTGGACTTTGTGCTCAACGATGTCAGCAACCTGGATGCGGACATCAAGATCGGCGGCCCCTACCTGGCGGTGTCCCTGAATTTCTAGCCGGGCGGATCACCACGGATTGCTCCTGCGGACCACAACCGCTGGGGCAATCGCCGCAGCCGTCACTGCCGCACCCGTGCCCCGCCGGGGTGCCGGGACGCAAACGCTGGCGTAGCGAGGTCGGCACAAACAGGTGCCAGACCAGCCACAGGGCCGCCAGCGCCACGATCAGATAACTGATAATTGCCTGCCACATCTCAGCCTCCCCACACCAGCATGGCGCCGTGATAGACCAGGTAAGACGCCGCATAGGCCAGCGTGACCAGATAACCGAACATGATCAGCGGCCAGCGCCAGGAGTTGGTCTCGCGCTTGACCACCGCCAGGGTGGAGGCGCACTGCGGCGCAAAAATGTACCAGGCCAGGAAAGACAGCCCCACCGGCAATGACCATTGCGCCGCCAGCAGGGCGCCCAGGGCACCGCCGGCCTGCTCCCCGCCCACCGCATACACGGTACCCAGCGCCGCCACCGCCACTTCCCGGGCGGCCATACCGGTAATCAGGGCAATGGCAATCTGCCAGTTGAAGCCGATCGGCGCCAACAGCGGCTCGATGGCATGGCCGATCATGCCCGCCAGGCTGTAATTGATGGCCGGTTCGGTGGCCCCCTCCGGGGCACCGGGGAAGGTACTCAGGAACCAGATCACCACCATCATGGCGAAGATGATGGTGCCGGCCCGGCGCAGGAAGATCTGACCACGTTGCAACACACCGCGCAGCACATTGCGTACATCCGGTACCTTGTAGCCCGGCAGTTCCATGATGAACGGCTCGGATTTACCGCGCCAGAAGAACAGCCGCATGACCGTGGCCACGGTCAGGGCACTGACGATGCCGGCGGCATAGAGACCAAACATGACCAGGCCCTGCTGGTCGATCATGCCGGCAATTTTACCGCGCGGAATAAAAGCGCCGATGATCAGGGTGTAGACCGGAATCCGTGCCGAACAGGTCATCAGCGGCGCCACCAGGATGGTTACCAGGCGGTCGCGCCAGCTGCTGATTACCCGGGTGCCCATGATGCCGGGAATGGCGCAGGCAAAGCTGGACAACAGTGGAATAAAGGCCCGCCCGTGCAGGCCGGCACCGCCCATCAGCTTGTCCATCAGGAAGGCGGCGCGGGCCATATAGCCAAAATCTTCCAGCAGAATAATGAACAGGAACAGAATCATGATTTGCGGCAGGAACACCAGAACGCCGCCGAGACCGGCGATAATGCCGTCGGAGATCAGGCTTTGCAGCATGCCCGGCGGCATGTACTGCTGCACCAGCGCACCGGCGCCGTCAAACAGCGCGGTGATCATGTCCATCAGCGGCGCCGCCCAGGTAAACACCGCCTGGAACATCAGGAACAGCACCGTGAACAGCACCAGCAGCCCCGCCACCGGGTGCAGCAGCACGCGGTCCACCCGGGTGGTGAAACGGTCGGCATTATCCGGCACCGTCACGCAGTCGGCCAGAATCTGCTCCACCCGCTTGTGGGTACTGCGCACCGCACCGGCATCCGGCTCCTGCCACTGGCTGACCTGCGTCTGCCGCTCAGCCGGCAAGGCATCAATGGCTTCCAGCAAGGCATCAGTGCCGTCACGTTTGACCGCCACGGTCGGCACCACCGGTACTCCGAGAGCGGCTGACAGCCGCGCCACATCGATTTCACAGCCCTGGCGGCGGGCCAGGTCATACATGTTCAGCGCCAGCACGATGGGCCGGCCCACCTGCTTGAGTTCCAGCACCAGACGCAACATCAGGCGCAGGTTGGTGGCATCGGCCACGCAGATAAAGGCGTCCAGCGACTGTTCACCGGCCAGCTGGCCGAGTACCGCGTCGCGGGTAACCCGCTCGTCCGGGCTACGGGCGCGCAGACTGTAGGTCCCGGGGAGATCCAGAATATGCACAGACTTGCCAGCCGGCGTGGTAAAGGTGCCGGCCTTGCGCTCCACGGTCACACCGGCGTAGTTGGCCACCTTCTGGCGACTGCCGGTGAGTGCATTAAACAGGGCGGTCTTGCCGCAATTGGGGTTGCCCACCAGAGCCAGGCGGGTCAGATCGACAGCGACATCCACGGATCAGCTCTCTTGGTCGGGTTGAATCATTATCGCCCGGGCTTCACGGCGACGCAGGGCCACGCGCATGTCATCCACACGCACGGCGATGGGGTCGCGGCCAAAGGGGCCCTGATGAAGCACTTCCACCCGGGCGCCTTCGACAAAGCCGATTTCCAGCAACAGGCGCTCCAGGTCCGCATCATGCCCGGCCACATCCAGACCCAGCACGGTACCACGGGTGCCCACCCTGCCCTGTCCCAGGGAAAACCGGGCAAGCACGGCGCAACGGTTCAGGTCATCAGGCATAGGCATCCTGCTGCGGAATAACGAGTCGGAGCCAAATGTTATATGAGAAGTGTTCGCATTTGCAAATAGAAGAGAATCACAATACCGGCTTTGCGACCGTCGGTTCACCAGCACGGACCGGCGCCGGCCCATGCTGGCAACCCCCGATTAGCCGACGCTGACACCGCCCTCAATACGGTCCACATTCTGGAAGCCCCGCGGCAGCTTGGCGCCACGGCGACCGCGCTCGCCATAGTAGTGTTCCAGATCACCGGGCTTGAGGGTCAGGTGACGCTTGCCGGCATAGATGGTCAGCGATGCCTGCGGCCCCAACACCAGGATGTCCTGCACGAACTCGACCCGCTCGGCCACCCGCGCCGAGGGAATCGACATCATCTTGTTGCCCTTGCCACGGACCATTTCCGGCAGCTCCCTGACCGGGAACACCAGCAGGCGCCCCTCGTTGGAGACCAGCGCGATGAGGTCCGCGTCAGTGGCCGCGATCGGCTGCGGCGCCATCACCCTGGCCCCCTTGGGCACGGTCAGCACCGTCTTGCCGGCCTTCTTGTTGGCCAGCAGGTCGCCATAGCGCACCACGAAGCCGTAACCGGCATCGGTACTCATCAGCAGGGCATCCTTTTCCTTGCCCATCACCGCCGCCATGAAACTGGCGCCGGACGGCGGATTGACGCGCCCGGACAGCGGCTCGCCCTGACCGCGGGCGCTGGGCAGGGTATGGGCCGGCAACGAGTAGCTACGACCGGTGCTGTCGATAAAGCACACCGGCTGGTTGGACTTGCCCCTGGCCGAGGCCCGGTACTTGTCGCCGGCCTTGTAGCTGAGGCCTTCCACATCCACCTCGTGGCCCTTGGCGGCGCGCACCCAGCCCTTCTCGGACAACACCACGGTAACCGGGTCGGCGCTGACCAGGTCGGTTTCGTCCAGGGCGGAAGCGGCATCGCGCTCCACCAGCGGCGAGCGACGGTCATCGCCGTATTTTTCCGCATCCTCGGTGAGTTCCCTGGCGACCAGCTTCTTCATCTTGGCCATGGAGCCCAGAGTGGCCTCCAGGGATTCACGCTCTTCGTTGAGCTCGTCCTGCTCGCCGCGGATCTTCATTTCCTCGAGCTTGGCCAGGTGGCGCAGTTTCAGTTCGAGGATGGCTTCCGCCTGGCGGTCGGAAATGCCGAAACGCTCCATCAGCACCGGCTTGGGCGCGTCTTCGGTACGGATGATGTGAATGACTTCATCAATGTTGAGGAAGGCCACCAACAGACCTTCCAGAATGTGCAGCCGCTCCAGCACCTTGTCCAGGCGGTACTGCAAGCGACGCCGCACCGTGACCATGCGGAACTGCAGCCATTCGTTGAGAATGGCATCCAGGCTTTTCACCTGCGGACGGCCATCAATGCCGATCATGTTCAGGTTGACCCGGTAGTTCTTTTCCAGGTCGGTAGTGGCGAACAGATGGCTCATCAGCTGCGTCACGTCCACCCGGTTGGAGCGCGGCGTCACCACCAGCCGGGTGGGATTTTCGTGGTCGGATTCGTCACGCAGGTCGCTGACCATGGGCAGCTTTTTCTTCTGCATCTGGTCGGCAATCTGTTCCAGCACCTTGGCACCGGATACCTGATACGGCAGCGCGGTGATGACGATGTCACCCTCTTCGCGCTCGTAGACGGCCCGTTGCTTGAGGGTGCCACGCCCTTCCGCGTACATGCGGATGATGTCGTTCTGCGGCGTGATGATTTCCGCCTCGGTGGGGAAGTCCGGCCCTTGAATGTACTGCATCAGATCGTCCAGCGAGGCGCCGGGGTCCTTGAGCAGGTGAATACAGGCGTTGGCCACTTCGCGCAGGTTGTGCGGCGGAATGTCGGTGCTCATGCCCACGGCGATACCGGTAGTGCCATTGAGCAGCACATTGGGCAGGCGCGCCGGCAACAGCTTGGGCTCGTCCATGGTGCCGTCGAAGTTGGGCACCCACTCCACCGTGCCCTGGCCCAGCTCGGACAGCAGCACTTCCGCGTAGGGGGCCAGTTTCGATTCGGTGTAACGCATGGCCGCGAACGACTTGGGGTCGTCCGGGCTGCCCCAGTTGCCCTGGCCATCCACCAGCGGGTAGCGGTAGCTGAACGGCTGGGCCATCAGCACCATGGCCTCGTAACAGGCCGAATCACCATGGGGGTGATACTTGCCCAGTACATCGCCCACGGTACGCGCGGACTTCTTGTACTTGGCGGTGTTCTTCAGCCCCAGCTCGCTCATCGCATAGACGATGCGACGCTGCACCGGCTTGAGGCCGTCACCGATGTTGGGCAGGGCCCGGTCGAGAATCACGTACATGGAATAGTCCAGGTACGCTTTTTCGGTGTATTCCCTCAGGGGAAAACTTTCAAATTCGTCAGCCATGTCTCAGCTCTTTTTTATTGACCACAGAGATCACGGGGATCACTGGGGAAAAAATCAAATTACAAACCACTCAACGCCTGAAACCCGCGGAGCCACAAAGCCACTGAAAGGCCTGTCTCTCTGTGCACTCGGTGTTCTCTGTGGTTTAAAAAATCATATTTCGGCGAGGTTGCCCTTGGTTTCCAGCCAGTGCTTGCGATCCGAGGCGCGCTTCTTGCTCAGCAGCATGTCCATCAGCTGGTGGGTGTCGTCATCGCCGCTCACCGACAGGCGCACCAGCCGGCGGGTATCGCGGGCCATGGTGGTTTCGCGCAGTTGCAACGGATTCATTTCCCCCAGCCCCTTGAAGCGGGTGACGTTGACCTTGCCGCGCTTCTTCTCGGCCTTGATGCGATCCAATACGCCGTCGCGTTCGTCCTTGTCCAGGGCGTAGAAGACATCCTTGCCCACATCGATACGGTAGAGCGGCGGCATGGCCACGAACACATGGCCGTTTTTCACCAGCGCCGGGAAGTGGCGCAGGAACAGGGCGCAGATCAGGGTGGCGATGTGCAGACCATCGGAGTCCGCATCGGCAAGAATGCAGACCTTGCCGTAACGCAGGCCATTGAGGTCGTCGTTGCCCGGATCGATGCCCAGGGCCACGGCGATATCGTGGATCTCCTGGCTGCCCAGCACTTCGCCGGAATCCACCTCCCAGGTATTCATGATCTTGCCGCGCAGGGGCATGATCGCCTGGTAGACCCGGTCACGGGCCTGTTTGGCGGAGCCACCGGCGGAATCCCCTTCCACCAGGAAAATTTCACTCTGGGACGGATCATCACTGGTGCAGTCGGCCAGCTTGCCGGGCAGCGCCGGGCCGCTGGTGACTTTCTTGCGGGTGACCTTCTTGGCCGCGCGCAAACGCTTCTGGGCACTGTTGATGCACAGGTCCGCCAGCTTCTCCGCTTCATCGGTGTGCTGGTTGAGCCACAGGGAGAAGGCATCCTTGACCACCCCGGAGACAAAGGCAGCGGTCTGCCGGGAGCTGAGGCGCTCCTTGGTCTGGCCGGCGAACTGCGGGTCCTGCATCTTGACGCTGAGCACATAGGCGGCACGGTCCCAGATATCTTCCGGGGTCAGTTTCACGCCCCGCGGCAGCAGGTTGCGGAACTCGCAGAACTCGCGCATGGCATCCAGCAGGCCGGAACGCAGGCCATTCACATGGGTGCCGCCCTGGGCGGTGGGGATCAGGTTCACGTAGGATTCCTGGATCAGCTCGCCGCCTTCCGGCAGCCAGGTCACCGCCCAGTCTACCGCTTCGGTTTCCGCGCTCATGGCGCCCTCGAACGGCTCCTCCGGCAGTCGCTCCCAGCCACGGCTGGATTCCAGCAAGTACTCCACCAGCCCGTCGGCGAACTGCCAGCTTTCACTTTCGCCGCTAGCCTGGTTGTCCAGGGTCACCAGCAGGCCCGGGCACAACACCGCCTTGGCGCGCAGCAAATGGCGCAGGCGCGGCACCGAGACCCTGGACGAGTCAAAATATTTTTCATCGGGCCAGAAGCGCAGGCTGGTGCCGGTGTTGCGCTTGCCCACGGTGTCGATCACTTCCAGGTCGCTGCGCTTTTCACCGTCACCGAATTCCATGCGGTGCAGCTGGCCATCACGCTTGACCAGGATCTCCAGCTTTTTCGACAGGGCGTTGACGACGGACACGCCCACCCCGTGCAGCCCGCCGCTGAACTGGTAGTTGTTGTTGGAGAACTTGCCGCCGGCATGCAGGGTGGACAGGATCACTTCCACGCCGGGTTTGTTTTGCACCGGGTGCAGGTCCACCGGCATGCCGCGACCGTCATCTTCCACTTCCACGCCGCCATCCTTGAACAGCGTCACCTTGATGGACTTGGCATGGCCGGCCAGGGCCTCATCGACGGAGTTGTCGACCACTTCCTGGATCAGGTGATTGGGGCGGGAGGTATCGGTGTACATGCCGGGGCGCTTGCGCACCGGCTCCAGGCCCGACAAAACTTCAATATTTTCGGACGTATAATTATTGGTCATATAGTTGTTAAAACCCTTTTTAACCACAGAGGGCACAGAGCCCACTGAGGAAAACAATCAAATCACGAAGCGTTTGATGCCTTGAGTAAGTCGCTGAACATTGAATTTAATCAGCAGCCCCTTTTGAAGACTCGCCAACCGCATATATGTCAGAACCTGGGCACGGTGAAGCTCTGACAGCGCCTTCACACACTTCAACTCAACCAGCACCTGATTCTCGACGATCAGATCTGCCCGGTAGTCACAGTCCAGTTTTTTACCCTTGTAATAAACAGGAATGGCACATTGCGAGGCAGTCTCCAGTCCCTCCTGCTCCAGCTCATGCCGGAGACATCGCTCATAAACCGATTCCATCAGCCCCGGCCCCATGTGCCGGTGCACTTCTATGGCACAACCAATGATTGCACCCGTCAGCTCATCAGTTTCCAGCATGGAGTCCTTTCCAGTACTGTAAAAATCGGCACTTTGATCAACAAGAGGCTGTCGAGCCGCTTTTTCTCGGTGAACTCTGTGCCCTCTGTGGTAAACCAGCTTTTAAAGCTTCACACCACAAAACCGCAGGATCAGCGGGATGAAGGCGTCAAAGTTATCAAAGCCGTGGCTGCCGCCCAAGCCACAATAGCGGTGGCAATCGCCGTAGTAGTCCCAGCCGTCTTCCCAGTTGAGGGTTTCATCGCCGGTCTGGGTCAGCAGCAGCAGGTTATCCGGCTGGCTGATCTGCGCCACTTCATAGCGTTTCAGCTCGTCCAGCCAGGCCGGGTCGAACTCCCAGGCTTCGCCAGTGTGATAGTTATGCTGGATACCTGTGTATTTGTCCAGTAGTCGCCAGGGTCTGACCGCCGGATTGATCAGCGCCGCCTTGAGATCATGGTGCTCGGCCAGCCAGGTGGCGTAGAACCCGCCCAGCGAGGAGCCCAGCAGGGCCACCGGCCCGGCGGAAGCGATGGCCGCATCCAGCTCCGCCATGGCTAGCTTCGGCGAGGGCGGCAACGCCGGCGTGATCAGCCGCTGGGGGCAGCCCGCCTGCGCAAACACCTGCCGCAGCAGCCCCGCCTTGTGGGACGCCGGGGAACTGTTGAAGCCGTGGATGTAGAGGAGGGAGGTTTCGGGGGCCATGTGAAGAACCAATTGATAATTGAGAATGGATAATTGATAACGAAAGAGCCTCGCAGGCCCCGGACACGTTGTCCATTATCAATTCAGGATTCGGGATTTCCAGAAAACCTCGGGGACACTCCCGTCATCCCGCAGCTATTCTCTGCACCCTCTCCGGGCCAGACTTCGCTTTGCGGTGCAGGCTCTCCTTGCTGGAGGCCGCATTGCTTCGCAGGTGGATATGCTGGATCAAGTCCGGCATGACGTTTCCAGGCTATCAATTATCCATTCTCAATTAATCAGTAGCCCTTCACCGAGAAGTCCACCTCGAAGGTGATGCCCTGTACCCGGCTGACGGCGGTGTCGATGCGGCCGTCCGGGTAGAGATCCAGCCAGCGGTAGCCCGGGTTGGCGTCGTCAACGGCGAAATCTTCACTCTTGGGCTTGAACTGCACGCAGGTACTGGGCACCGCCAGCATGCGCACACCGTTACGGGTCTGATCGAACTCCTGGTGCACATGGCCCCAGATAATGGCACGCACACGGGGGTGGCGGTCGATCACCTGGAAAAACTTGTCGGCGCTGCCAACCACCTGGGTGTCCAGCCAGGCACATTCCATCGGCACCGGGTGGTGGTGCAGGCATACCAGCAGGTGTTCGCCGCGGGCATTGGCCAGGGCGTTATCCAGAAAGGTCAGATCTTCGTCGAACAGTTCCCCGGGCACTTCGCCGGGGATGGTGGAATCAAGCAGTACCAAGGTCCAGTTGCCCACCTCCACCACACAGGGGCCGATGTGATCCCGCTGGGCGTTCAGGGCTTGCAGCATGGGGGCGGGCTTGTCGTGATTGCCTTCGATCCAGTAGACCGGCGCGGCAAAGGCTGACATGGCCTGATCCAGGCGCCGATAGGATTCCAGGGAAGCATCCTGGGACAGGTCACCGGTAGCCAGAATCAGATCCGCTGCGGGTTGTTCTGCCTGTATCAACTCCAGCACACGATCCAGGCTGAACTGCGTATTCAGTCCAAGTAGCTTGCCTTCCGTGTCGGCAAACAGGTGGCAGTCTGAGAACTGCACGACTCGAAGGGGCTGCAACTGCTGCGTCAAGATCCCCGCTCCCGTGACCATTTTTAAAGACTCAATTCTGGGGCCCCACCCCCGTGACGCGCGTTCACGCGCCACGCTCTACTTATAACCAAGATGATGGCACTTTTCTAGGAAAGGCGTCTCACTCCCCGCCGCTGACCTGGCGCCGCCAGTCATGGCTGGCATCCCGACCATGATCTTGCAGGTGCCGCAACCACTCGGCAAGAAACAGGTTCCACTGGGCCTTTTCGTCCGGCTGATGCATGTTGCGGTTGGGGTAGCTGTAACGGGCATTGACGCGGCGGAACGGACGCGCCTCGGTGACTTCCGCCAGGCGAGCGTCATGGTAGAGACGCACGGTGAGCCGGGGGGCCGGCATGGCCGCCAGCAACTCCTGGTCTTCCAGTCGCACTGTCGTGGTATAGGGGGAACGCTCCAGCACCTTCAGGTGCAGGGTATGAGGGTGATGCTGATGCCCCACCTCCACCGACATGGCGTCCCGCTCGCCCAGCGCCTTGAGCAACGGCAGCAGGCGGGCATAGTTCTCCTCGCACTGGGTCATCAGTGCGCGAAAATCCAGCCGGTAGCGATCGCGACGCTTCACGCCGCCCCCCACTCCCGGTCCAGCCGGGCCCGGTTCATCAGCAGCCACTGCAGGGCGATCAGGGAGGCGGCATTGTCCACCCGGCCACTTTCCAGCAGCGCCGGAATCTGGTCCGCCGGCAGCGTCAACGCGCGGATATCCTCGCCCTCATCGGCCTGACCGAAATAGCCGCCGGCCTCGCTCAGATCGGCACGCCCCACGAACACCTGGAGGCGCTCGTTGGTACCGCCGGGGCTCGGCATGTAGCTGGCCACGGTTTGCATTTCGCCCATCTCCAGCCCCGCCTCTTCCACCGCCTCGCGGCGGATCAGCGCCTCGGCGCTTTCGCCGTCCTTGTCGGCGATGCCGGCAATCAGCTCCAGGCACCAGGGGCTGTCACGCCACTCCAGGGCACCGACGCGAAACTGCTCCACCAGCAGAATCAGGCCGTTTTGGGGGTCATAGGGCAGTACGGCAGCGGCCGGATGGCGCACGAACAGCTCACGCCGCACCGGCTCACTCCAGCCCCCCTGGTAAAGTCGGTGACGAAACGTCACCACATCAAGCCGGAAGAAACCCTGGAACGGCGTCTGCCGATCCAGGATCTCAACATCGTCCTGGCCGAAGCGCGGGCCCACCTCAGTCATGGGCCTCGTGATAGAGGGCGCTGCCCTGCTCGCGGAATTCGCGGGACTTCTCTTCCATGCCGGCCTCGGCATCGGCCTGCTCTACCTGGGCCTTGCCATCGCCGTAGGTGTCACGGACTTCCTGGCTGATCTTCATGGAGCAGAACTTCGGCCCGCACATGGAGCAGAAGTGCGCCACCTTGTGCGCCTGCTTGGGCAGGGTCTCGTCGTGGAAAGCGCGCGCCCGGTCCGGGTCCAGCCCCAGGTTGAACTGGTCTTCCCAGCGGAACTCGAAACGCGCCTTGGACAGGGCATTATCGCGCAGCTGAGCGCCCGGATGGCCCTTGGCCAGGTCGGCGGCATGGGCGGCGATCTTGTAGGCGATGATGCCTTCCTTCACGTCTTCCCGGTTGGGCAGGCCCAGGTGTTCCTTGGGCGTCACGTAGCAGAGCATGGCGGTGCCGTACCAGCCGATCATGGCGGCGCCGATGGCGCTGGAGATGTGGTCGTAACCGGGAGAAATATCCAGGGTCAGCGGGCCCAGAGTATAGAACGGCGCCTCGCCACAGTGCTCCAGCTGCTCATCCATGTTGGCCTTGATCATGTGCATGGGCACGTGACCCGGGCCTTCGATCATCACCTGCACGTCGTGCTGCCAGGCGATCTTGGTGAGCTCGCCCAGGGTGCGCAGTTCGCTGAACTGGGCCTCGTCGTTGGCGTCGGCAATGGAGCCGGGACGCAGACCATCACCGAGGCTGAAGGTCACGTCATAGGCCTTCATGATCTCGCAGATGTCTTCGAAATGGGTGTAGAGGAAGTTTTCCTTGTGATGCGCCAGGCACCACTTGGCCATGATCGAGCCGCCGCGGGAGACGATGCCGGTGACCCGGTTGGCGGTCATCGGCACATAGCGCAGCAACACGCCGGCGTGGATGGTGAAGTAGCTCACGCCCTGCTCGGCCTGCTCGATCAGGGTGTCGCGGAAGATCTCCCAGGTCAGGTCCTCGGCGATGCCGTTGACCTTCTCCAGCGCCTGGTAGATCGGCACGGTGCCGATCGGCACCGGCGAGTTGCGCAGGATCCACTCGCGGGTCTCGTGGATGTTGTCACCGGTGGACAGGTCCATGACGGTGTCACCGCCCCAGCGGGTGGCCCAGGTCATCTTGGACACTTCCTCTTCGATGGAGGAAGTCACCGCCGAGTTGCCAATATTGGCGTTGATCTTGGTGAGGAAGTTTCGGCCGATGATCATCGGCTCGATTTCCGGGTGGTTGATGTTGACGGGGATCACCGCCCGGCCCCGGGCCACCTCGTCACGCACGAACTCCGGGGTAATCTCCGCCGGAATGGCGGCACCGAAGCTCTGCCCCGGATGCTGATGGGTGGGCAGCCCGGCCTCGCGGTGCTCGCGCAGACGCTGATTCTCGCGGATGGCGATGTATTCCATCTCCGGGGTGATGATGCCCTGACGGGCATAGTGCATCTGGCTGACATTCTTGCCGGCCCGGGCGCGCAGCGGGATACGGGTGTGCTCAAAGCGCAACCCGGCCTTGGTCACGTCATTGGCACGCTTGCGACCATACTCACTGGTCAAACCGCCCAGTTCCTCTGTATCATCACGATCCTGAATCCAGTTCAGACGGATCGGCGCCAGCCCCTTGCGCACATCAATCTGTACATCCGGGTCGGTGTAGGGCCCGGAGGTATCGTAGACACAAAGGGGCGGGTTATCCTCGAACTTGCCATCGGCCAGCGGCGTCTGCTGCTGGCGGATTTCACGCATGGGCACGCGAAGGTCCGGGCGCGACCCGGTGACATAGATTTTTCGTGAGCCTGCGATAGGCTGGCATGCCTCATCGATGGCATTAGCGGTGATGGGGCGCTGATCGTCCGGCACGGCGGCCTCCAGAACTGAAAATACGTGGTAACGGGAAGTGGCGGACACTATACGCCAGCGAACAACAGCCAAACAACCGACCAGCCGGCCAAAAACGGGCAGTGTCAACATATTGAACTTGCCAGTATGATAACTGCCACAACCTTTGACCTGACAATGAGTGCATAACCATGAAGCACAGTTCAGTCACGCCTCTCGCCTTGCTGCTGACCACCCTCTGTGGCGGCGTTCAGGCCGCCGACCTCACCGACGTGGCCAATGCAGCCTGGAACTACGACGGCACCTGGCGTGCCGCTCGCAAGACCTGGGATGCCGACCAGCAATTGCGGGTACAGAGCCGTGCCGCCCTGCTGCCCACGGTGACGGCCAGCTATAGTCGCTACAACAACAGCCGCGACATCGAGGACCTGAACACCACCCTGGATTTTGACAGCGAGGTCAGCTCCGTGAAACTGGTGCAGCCGCTGTTTCGGGTGGACGCCTGGTACGGCAACAAGGAAGCCAAGGCACTGACCAATGCCGCCGAGGCCAACTTCCACCAGGCCCGCCAGGATTTCGTGCTGCGCGTCGCCAATGGCTATTTCGGCGTACTGCGAGCCTGGGACAACCTGGTATCCGCCCAGGCCGAGGAAAAAGCCATTTCCCGCCAGCTGGATCAGACCAAGGAACGTTTCAACGTGGGCCTGGTGCCGGCCACCGATGTGGAAGAAGCCCAGGCCTCCTATGACCTGACCCGGGTCAACCTGATCGTCGCCCAGCAGAATTACGATGTGGCCCGCGACCAGCTGGAAACCCTTACCGGCAAGCAGTGGCAAAGCCTGGCAGAACTGAAAGACAAGCTGCCCATGGAAGGCCCACAACCGGCCAAGGTGGACCAGTGGGTCAGCAAGGCCAAGAGCCAGAACCCGCAGGTACAGGCGGCACATTACAATGCCACCGCCTCCGAGAATACCGCCAAGCGCCAGTTTGGCGCCCAGCTGCCCAAGGTTCAGCTGGTGGCCCAGTATCAGCACTCCCACTACGCCCCGGATGACAGCAGTGCCAGCGGCTCCGCCCTGGCCGGCAGCTCCGGTCTGTATGACAGCAAGGATCGTCAGATCGGCGTGGAAGTGACACTGCCGCTATTTGAAGGCGGCGGCCTTAACAGCCGTCGCAAGGAAGCGGCGCTACGTGCCGACGCGGCGAACGACCAGTACCAGCAGGCAGTGCGCAGCATCAGCCAGCAGGCACGCACCTCCTACCGCACCGTGGAAGCCGATGCCTTGCGTGTAAAAGCGCGCAAACAGGCGATTCGCTCCGCCCGTTCAGCGCTGGAAGCCACCCAGTCCGGCTATGAAGTGGGCACCCGCAACGTGGTCGACGTACTCAACGCCCAGCGCGCCCTGTATGCCGCCGAGCGCGACTACGCCAACGCCCGCTACGACTACATCATCAATACCCTGACGCTGAAATCCACCACCGGCGAGCTCGACCAGCAGGACCTGGTGGCGGTCAACAACTGGCTGTCCGCCCAGCAGACCCTCAACGTCTATCACCCGGACCTGGAAGGTCAGAGCGAACAGCTGATGCCGAAGAAGTAACCGGCCACTGGGCGGGGCCTCGGCCCTGCCCGATCAGCGCGCCCCGAGCAAGCCGCCAATCAGCGCCAGCCCCCGCGCCAGCGCCCCGCGATTGGCCTCCACCACCGCGGCTGCGGCCCGCCCCTGATGCTGACGGGCCAGCGGATCGGCAAACAACCGCTGCAACACCTCGGCCAGGTCACTGGCGTCCGCCACCCGGGTCAGCCCGCCGGCCGCGTCCAGCAATTGCGCAATGGCGGTAAAGTTGTGCAGGTGCGGACCGGTCAGCACCGGCTTTTCCCAGGCCGCCGGCTCCAGCAGGTTATGCCCCCCCACCGGCACCAGCGAGCCGCCCACAAAGGCCAGATCGGCGACCCCGAACAGCATCAGCAACTCACCCATGGTATCGGCCAGGTACACCTGGATGTCGGCGTCGACGGCCTGATCGCGGCTGCGCCGGGCCAGGCGCAACCCCTGTTGGCGAATCAACTCCGCCACATCGTCAAAACGTTCCGGGTGGCGCGGAACCAGTACCAGCAGCGTCTGCGGCTGCTGCTTCAGGAGCGCTTGGTGAGCCGCCAGCAGCGGCTCATCCTCGCCGGGGTGGGTGCTGGCGGCGATCCACACCGGCCGCGCCCCGATCGTCTCGCGCAGCGCCGCCGCCTTGTCACGGACAGCCTGATCCAGGCTCATATCGAATTTCACGCTGCCAATGGCGTGCACCCGATCTGCGGCAGCGCCCAGCGCCACATAGCGCCGGGCCTCCACCTCGGTCTGTACTGCCAGCGCATCGAAACGCGCCAGCATCGGTCGCACCAGCCGCTCAAACTTGCGGTAGCCCCGGTAACTTTTTTCCGATAGCCGGCCGTTCATCAGCATCAGCTTGGCGCCATGGCGCTGCACCGCCGCACACAGGTTCGGCCACAGCTCGGTTTCCAGCACCACCACCAGCTGCGGATCGAAGGCGCGCAGAAAACGGGTCAGGGCGCCGGGTAACTCCCAGGGACAATAAACGTGGGTGACCCGGTCGCCGAACAACGCCCGTACCCGCTCGGAACCGGTGGGCGTGGTGGTGGTCACCAGCAGCGGCGTCTGCGGATAGTCCGCCAGCAACCGCTCGATCAGCGGCGCCGCCGCCAGCGTCTCACCCACCGATACCGCATGCACCCAGAGACTGTGTTGCAGGGTTGCCGGGCGATAGCCCCAGGCCATGCGCTCCTTCCAGCGCTGCCGATAGGCCGGCGCTCTGCGGCCGCGCAGCCACAGCCGCAGAAACAGAAAAGGCAACAACAGGTACCAGAGAGCAGAGTAGAAGATTCGCATAGGGTTTCTTGTGTCGGACGTCGAACGCCGGACGTCTGCCGTCCGACCGGTCTATGCTAGCATAGCCGCACTGTTCAACGATGGTGAGCCATGACTGACTCCACCCTGAAACCCGACATTCTGATCTTCGGCGGCGGCATCGCCGGCCTGTGGCTGATCAACCGCCTGCAGGCGGAAGGTTACCAGTGCCTGCTGCTGGAAAGCGCCACCCTGGGCGGCGACCAGACCCTGGCCAGCCAGGGCATTATCCATGGCGGCCTCAAGTATGCGCTGGGCGGCAACCTGTCCAGTGAATCGGAAGCCATTGCCGCCATGCCCGATCGCTGGCGCGCCGCCATCGCCGGCGACGACCCGGTGGACCTGCGCGGCCTGCAGGTACTCAGCGATACCCAGCACATGTGGTCCAGCGGCTCGGTGGCCTCGCGCATGACCAACTTCTTTGCCAGCAAGATGCTGCGCGGCCGCATCGAAAAACTGAAACGCGCCGACTTCCCCAGTGCGCTGTCCGACAAGGCCTTCAGGGGCAATGTCTACAAACTGGACGACCTGGTAATCAATACCGAATCGCTGCTGGAGGTGCTGAGCGCCCCGGTGCGTGAGCGGCTGCTGCGCGTCGATGGCCGGCGCGATGAACTGGAATGGGGAGAAGACGGCCTCAAGGCGGTCACCGTGAACGGCGTGCGTATCGAACCGGCCATGACCATCCTGGCCGCCGGCAACGGCAACCCGGCACTGCTGGACGATGCCCACCGCGCCCACCTGCTGGAGGACGATCACAGCCAGCTGCGGCCACTGAAGATGGTGCTGGTCAAGCACGCGCTGGGCCATCGTCTCTATGCCCACTGCGTGGGTACCAGCAACAAACCGGTACTCACCGTCACCAGCCACGATGCCCCGGACGGCCAGGTGGTCTGGTACCTGGGCGGAGACCTGGCCGAGCGCGGCGTGGAACGCAGCGACGAGCAGCAACTGGCCGCCGGCCGTGAGGAACTGCAGCAGCTGTTCCCGTGGCTGGACTTCAGCCAGGCGCAGTTTGCCACCCTGGATGTGGTACGCGCCGAACCGCGCCAGCAGGCCATGGTCAAACCGGACAACGCCTATGCGCGCCGCGACCAGAACCTGATCATCAGCTGGCCCACCAAGCTGACCCTGGCCCCGGACCTGGGCGATCGGGTCACAGCGCTGGCGAAGGAAACCGGTCTGCAACCGGGGGCGACGCCATTAACCGTACCGGCCAGGCTGGAACAGGCGCCCATGGGGGTGCCGTACTGGCACCGCTGTTTTAATGAAAATCGGACGTCTGACGTCTAACGTCCGACTTGTTTGCAAGGATTTTTTCATGGCATTCATGCGCCCGCTGGGCAACACAGGTCTGACGGTCAGCGCCCTGGGCCTGGGCACGGTCAAGATCGGCCGCGACAAGGGCGTGAAGTATCCCAATGGCTTCACCA
>JAWVWY010000013.1:0-30986 GCA_033723495.1 Alcanivorax sp.
CGCAGCTCAACGCTGATCATTTGCGGCTCGGCTTCGCCACCATAGATGATGCCGGGCACACGCTCTTGCAGACGACGCAGGCGGCGGCTCGCACCTTTCCCCGCGTCGATGCGGCTTTCTGCATTCAGCAGGAATTCATTGGACATGATTGTCTCCAGTAAGCTCTCGGGCGTCCCGCGACCAGGTTGGCCAGAGAGGTTGATTAACACCACGGAGGATTCCGCGGGGGCGCGATTATGGCCCTTCGGGGGCTGGCACGCAAGCGCGCCACACGTCGGCACGCCAAAACAAAACCGGCCCAGAGGGCCGGTGTCAGCGTGTTGCGTGAAGCGTGTGAGCGTGCAGGCGGCTGTTACACCAGCTCCAGCCGGTCAAACATGGCGCTCAGCGATTCCTCGTTGTTCACCCGGCGAATGGTTTCGGCCAGCATCGGCGCCAGGCTCAGCACGCGGATCTTGTCGCAGGAGCGGCCGGCGTCAGATAGCGGGATGGTGTCAGTCACCACCAGCTGATCCAGCGAGCTGTTGGCGATATTGTCGATCGCCGGACCGGACAGGATCGGGTGGGTGATATAGGCGTAGACTTTGGCGGCGCCGTGTTCTTTAAGGGCGTCGGCGGCCTTGCAGAGGGTGCCGGCGGTATCGACCATGTCGTCCACCAGTACGCAGGTGCGGCCTTCCACCTCACCGATGATATGCATGACCTGGGAGACGTTGGCCTTGGGACGGCGCTTGTCGATGATGGCCAGGTCAGCGTCGTTGAGTTGCTTGGCCAGGGCGCGGGCACGTACCACGCCGCCCACATCCGGGGACACCACCATCAGGTCATCGTGCTTCTGGCGTTCGATATCGGCGACGATCAGCGGGGTGGCGTAAACGTTATCCACCGGGATATCGAAGAAGCCCTGAATCTGGTCGGCGTGCAGGTCCACGGTCACCACCCTGTCGATACCCACGGTGGTGATCATGTCGGCTACCACCTTGGCGGTAATCGGTACCCGCGCGGAACGCACCCGGCGGTCCTGACGGGCATAGCCGAAGTAGGGCATCACGGCGGTGATGCGGCCGGCGGAAGAGCGGCGCAGGGCGTCGGCCAGCACCAGCAGCTCCATCAGGTTGTTGTTGGTGGGGTTGCAGGTGGATTGCACGATAAAGACGTCTTTGCCGCGCACGTTTTCCTGGATTTCCACGGCCACTTCGCCATCGCTGAAGGTGCCCACATCGGCGGTGCCAAGGGGCAGATTCAGATAGTTGACCATGGCCTGGGCCAGTTCGGGATTTGCGTTACCGGTGAAAACGACAAGCTTGGACACTGGCGCCCCCTGGGGTCTTGCGTCGTGAATTTGGGAACCGCTAAGGGGATGGATTAGAGGTTCCTGAGAAGAAAATGGCTGGGGTACCAGGACTCGAACCTGGGAATGACGGGATCAAAACCCGTTGCCTTACCAACTTGGCGATACCCCAACACGCTTTTTCAGGCCCGTCTACACGGGTTTGCCTGAATTCTGTGTCGCCCGAAACTTCGCCAGTGCCTCGTGGAGAGGGGAAGTATTCCTGCTTCGAGCAACGAAACCTGTCCAGTGTTGTGGCAACTGTTGCAGCAAATGCTGCCCCTGTTGCGAATCGGTCAGACGAGCAAAACAGCAGGCGCCTGTACCGGTCATACGGGCGTTACCCGTATGTTGCCTGAGCCAGTCCAGCACGTCACCAATGACGGGAAAGTGCCGGGTTGCCACCGCTTCACAGTCGTTGTGAAAGTCGTCGGTGAGTACCGCCTCAAGCGAGGCCGGTAATTTACTGATGGGGGTATCCCTTGTCAATTGCCGGTCGCCGAAAATTCGAGCAGTTGATACATGAATTCCGGGATGAATGACCAAAAAGTGCGCATCCGGCACAAAAAACGGCTGCAGATGCTCACCGACCCCTTCCGCCCAGGCGCTTTGGCCCTGCACAAAGACCGGCACATCCGCACCCAGCGACAGGCCCAGATCAGCCAGGGTTGCAAGTGGCAGATTCAGCTGCCAGAGCACATTGAGGCCGAGCAGGGCGGTGGCGGCATCGGAGGAGCCGCCACCCACGCCGCCGCCCATGGGCAGGCGCTTTTGCAGGGTGATATGTGCGCCCTTTTGACAGCCACTATGGGCCTGCAGCAGGTGGGCGGCACGCAGGATCAGGTTGCTGTCATCGGTGGGCACGTCCGGGGCATCGCAACGCAGGGTCAGCCTGTCGGCAGGGCGGAAATGCAGGGTGTCACCCTGGTCCAGCATCACGAACAGGGTCTGCAACTCATGGTAGCCGTCGCCACGCTGGCCGGTGATATGCAGAAACAGGTTGAGTTTGGCCGGTGCCGGCAAGTTCAGGGAAGACGGGTGCGTCATTATCTGTCCGTCACTGTCCCGGTAGCCAGTTCTTGATCAGCAGGGTGAAGCGATTGTCCTGCTGGCGGGCCTTGATGCGATGGGGCAGGTTAACGCCGGCCACCGGCGCATAGCGGTCAAAATCCAGTGACCAGCCGAGCTGGTCGAGATGGCAAAGCTGGTGGCCGTCATCGTAGGTAGGGCTGGCCGGAGCACCGGGCCAGGGCAGGCCGCGGGCCCAGTATTGCAGGGCGGAGACCGGTAACCAGAAGCCGGTCAGATGCCAGGCCAGCTCCCCGGGGCTGCCTGCCTGATAGGTGCCCTTGGCAGTTTTCAGGGTTGCCAGGTTGCTTTGCCACTGCAATTCGGCGCTGCCGATACCCAGCGGGCCTGAGAAGTGGATCAGGCCCTCGCGGGGGCGCTGGCGCCAGTCAAAGTTGGCGCTGCCGCCATCGTGGGCGGTGCGGTAACCGAGGCGCCCGTTGATCTGCCATTGTTGTATCTGGTTGGGCGTCTGGTAATGCTGCTCGCCGCTGGGCAGGTGTTGGCAGGCGGCCAGCAACAAGGCCGCCAGGGCGATGGCGATAAAACGCATCTAGAGCAGTGCTCCCAGTTTTTTCATCAGGTTGACGATGGCCGGGGCGTCCGGATTGGTATCCAGGGTATCGCGCCATACCTGGCGGGCCTGATTCTGGGCGCCCAGCTTCCAGAGCACCTCGCTGTAGTGGGCGGCCACTTCCGGGTCGGGGAACTTCTCATAGGCCTTGCGCAGATACTCGCGGGCGTTTTTCAGCTTGCCCTGCTTGTAGAGTACCCAGCCCATGGAGTCCAGGATGGCCGGGTCATCCGGGCGTAATGCCAGGGCCTTGCTCACATAGCCATGGGCCTCGGTCAGCCGGTGGGTACGGTCCGCCAGGGTATAGCCCAGCGCATTGAGCGCGCTGGCATCGTCCGGGTGGTCCTTGAGGATATGGCGCAGGTCCTTCTCCAGCAGCGGCAGGTCGTCCAGCTTTTCCGCGGTCATGGCTCGACTGTAGCGCAGGTCGGTATCGTCCGGGTTGGCGGCGACCGCCTGATTGAGCAGCGTCATGGCGCCCTGCAGGTCGTGGTTGCTGGTGCGCATCTCCACTTCGCTGATTACCAGGTTGGTGGCCAGCTCCGGGTGCTGGCTGCGCAGGTTCTGCAACAGCTGGTGGGCCGGTGCGGCCTTGCCCTGCTGGTACATTAGACGTGCCGCCTGTACCTGGGCGCGCAGTTGCTGTTTGCCCTGGATTTTCAGGTAGTAGCCGATGGCGCTGTCCAGATCCTGGCGTTGTTCGGCGGCCTGGGCCAGATAGAGCCGTACATCGTCGGGGCGGTAATCCTTTTTCAGCAGCTCCCGGAGCTGTTGTTCGGCAATGTCGGTGTCGCCCGCTTCCAGTGCCAGCAGGGCCATGGAGAAACGCAGGTCCAGGTCATCCGGGTAACGGCGGGCCATCTCCCTGAATTGGGCGCGAGCCGCTTTGACATCGCCGCTGGCAAGCAGCATGCGGATGTAGCTGATACGCGGCCGGCGGGCATCCGGGTACTTGCGCACCAGGCGCTTGAGGTGGCGCAGGGCCTTTTTCTGCTCGCCCATCTGGAACAGCAGCTGGCCCTTGAGCAGCAGCGCATCCTCATGTTTTGGCATCAGGTGGAGCGCTTTCTGATCCGCCGCCAGCGCCGCCTCGGTATCACCCTCGTGGTCCAGATAGAGGGCCCGGGCATACCACAGCGGTGCCTGTTTCGGGTAACGGTCGGTGAGCTGGGCCAGTGCCTTGACCAGCTCCAGGTTGTCATCATTGCCCAGGCCCCGGGCCTGGCTGACCAGTCGGCCCAGCGATTGCTCGCCGTAGTGGTCAAGCAGAGTATCCAGATAGCCGGCGGCCGCATCGCTGTTTTGCAGGCTCACCTCTGACAGGATTGCCAGCTGCAGGGCATCCTGGTTGTTGGGTGACAGGGTCAGCCACTCCTGGCTCAGCGACAGGGTTTTCGAATAGTCGCCCATGTAGTAGGCCAGCTGGGCGGCCTGGCTGACCACTTTGGGGTCATGGGTGCTGTGGGCCGCCTGGTCATAGTAGCCCAGGGTGACATCCAGTGCCTGGCGCTGGGCGGCGACTTCCGCTACCAGCAGATTGGATAGCGTCTCGCCGCTGTATTCGATCGGCGGCGCATCAGGGTTGGCGGCCTCCGGTGGCGGCGCGGAGGGCGTGCTGGCGCAACCGGCCAGCAGCAGGGCACACAGGGGCAGAGCGGAAAGTCGAGTCATTAATAAAGGCATGCATCGTTGTTATTGGCGCCTATCATGGCACAGCCTTGCGGCCGAGCCCAAGCGCCGGCGAAGCTGGTCGCCTTGAGGGACTGCCCGTCGGCGCTATCATTGTGTTGCCTGGCGCTTTACCGCAAAATGCCGCCACCTTGCTCAGGCCGCCAGTGGCGGCTGGATGGCGAGGCCGGCAAGGTGAAAAAACAGACACATGGGGCACAGTGGCTGGCCGTTTACAGGCAAGCCTGACGATCTATGACTCTAATCGCAGTTGGCGTGAATCACACCACCGCGGATGTGGAATTACGTGAAAAGCTCGCGTTTTCCGCGGAGCAGGCCGACGCGGCGCTGGTATCGCTGCGAGCCCTGCCGGGAGTGCGTGAAGCGGCCTTGCTGTCCACTTGCAACCGCACCGAGCTGTATTGCCTCACCGACGGTGATGACCCGGATTTTGTCCGCTGGCTGGCGGACAGCCGCCATTTGCCTGCCGAGCGCATTGGTCTGGCCCTTTATCAGTATGAGGGGGAGCAGGCGCTGGAGCACATGATGCGGGTGGCCGGTGGGCTGGATTCGCTGGTGCTGGGCGAGCCGCAGATTCTTGGCCAGATGCGCGAAGCCTATGCCCGCGCCAGCGAGGCCGGCCTGCTGTGCGGTGAGCTGTCGCGGCTGTTCCAGGAAGTGTTCGCGGTCGCCAAGCGAATTCGTACGGAAACCGGTATCGGTGCCAACCCGGTGTCGGTGGCCTATGCGGCGGTGTCCTTTGCCCGTCATATCTTTGCCGACCTCAAGAAAAGTCGGGCGCTGCTGATTGGCGCCGGCGAAATGATCGAGTTGGTGGCCCGGCACCTGAACGAACAGCAGGTCCGCGAGATCACCATTGCCAACCGCACTCAGAGTCGTGCCGCCGAGCTGGCGGACAGCATCGGTGGCCGTGGCATCAGCCTGGAAGACCTGCCGGTGGCGCTGGAGCACGCCGATATCCTGATTTCCTGCACCGCCGCGCCGCTGCCGATTCTCGGCAAGGGCATGGTGGAGCGTGCCCTCAAGCGGCGTCGGCACCGGCCCATGTTCATGGTCGATATTGCCGTGCCCCGGGATATCGAGCCAGAGGTGGGCGAACTCAATGATGTTTACCTGTACACCGTGGATCACCTGCAAGAGGCGATTCAGGAAAACGTGCGCGCCCGTCAGCAAGCCGCCCAGGACGCCCTGGCGCTGATTGAGGATGCCATCGTGCGCCACCGGCGCAGCCGCCGCGAACAGGACGCGGTGGGCGTGCTGCGCGAATACCGTGAGCAGCGCACCGCCCTGGCCGATAACGAATTGCACAAAGCCCTGCAGCAGTTGCACAACGGCGGTGACCCGGAACAGGTGTTGCGGCGTTTCCAGCATTCGCTGCTCAACAAATGGCTGCATGAACCCAGTGTCACCCTGCGGCGGCTGGCATCGGAAGGGCGCGCCGAAGCCCTGTTGCTGGCCCGCGAGCTATTATTGCAAGACCCCGATGACCCTCAGGACCCGGATTAAATGAAAGCGTCGTTACAAGGCAAACTGGACAAACTGGCGGACCGTTTCGAGGAACTGGCCGGCCTGCTCTCCGACCCGGAGGTAATCGGCAACCAGAACCGGTTCCGGGATCTGTCCCGTGAATATGCGGAAATCGATCCGGTGGTGAAGTGCTACCAGGACTACCAGCAGACCGTGGAAAATCTCGACGCCGCCCGCGCCATGCAGGAAGACAGTGATCCGGAAATGCGCGAAATGGGCGCCGAGGAGGCCCGCGCGGCAGAGGCGCGCATGGACGCGTTGGGCGAGGAGCTACAGAAGCTGATGCTGCCCAGGGACCCGCGCGACAGCGCCAATGTGTTCCTGGAAGTGCGCGCCGGCACCGGGGGTGACGAAGCCGCCATCTTTGCCGGTGATCTGTTCCGCATGTATTGCCGCTACGCCGACCGCATGGGCTGGAAGGTGGAAATGGTCAGTGCCAGCGAAGGCGAGCACGGCGGCTACAAGGAGGTGGTGGCGCGGGTGATCGGCGATGGCGTCTATTCGCGGCTCAAGTTCGAATCCGGTGCCCACCGGGTGCAGCGGGTGCCGGCCACCGAGTCCCAGGGGCGCATTCATACCTCCGCCTGCACCGTGGCGATCATGGCGGAGGCCGAAGATCTCGGCGACATCCAGATCCGCAATGAGGATCTGCGCATCGATACCTACCGTTCTTCCGGCGCCGGCGGCCAGCATGTGAACACCACCGACTCCGCCGTGCGCATTACCCACCTGCCCACCGGGGTGGTGGTGGAATGCCAGGATGAGCGCAGCCAGCACAAGAACAAGGCCAAGGCCATGAGCCTGCTCAGCGCTCGGCTTTATGATGCCCAGCAGAATGCCGCGCATGCCGAGCAGGCCGCCGAGCGTAAATCGCTGGTGGGCTCCGGCGACCGCTCAGAGCGTATCCGCACCTACAACTTCCCGCAGGGGCGCGTTACTGACCACCGCATCAACCTGACCCTGTACCGTCTCGGTGAGGTGATGGAGGGGGACATGGACGAGCTGCTCGGGGGCTTGCTGGCCGAGCACCAGGCGGATCAGCTGGCGGCGCTGGCGGATCAGTGAGGCTCGATCAGGCCCGGCGAGAAGCCCGCGCGCGCCTGGCGGCGTCGCCCAGTGCCGCCCTGGATGCCGAACTGCTGCTTTGCCATGTGTTGGGCAAGGCTCGCAGCTACCTGTTTGCCTGGCCGGAAACCATGCTCAGTGACGAGCAAAAGGCGCAGTTCGAGGCGCTGGTGAGCCGCCGTGAAAATGGTGAGCCGGTGGCCTACCTGATCGGCGAACGGGAGTTTTTCGGTCGCCCCTTCCGCGTTACCGCGGATACCCTGATTCCCCGCCCGGACACGGAAACCCTGGTCGAGCTGGCGCTCCAGCTAGGGCCCCGGGGGCCGGCGCGGGTGGTGGATCTGGGCACCGGCACTGGCGCCATCGGCATCACCCTGGCCCTGGAGCAGCCTGGCTGGCAGGTCACGCTGGTGGACCTCAGCGAGGCGGCCCTGCACGTGGCCAAGGCCAACGCTGGTGCACTGGGTGCCGCCGTGACCTGCCAGCACGGTAGCTGGCTGGCTCCCTGTGAGGGCAAGTTCGATCTGATCGTCAGCAATCCGCCTTATATCGAAGACAACGACCACCATCTGCAAGGGGGCGATGTGCGCTTCGAACCCCGCTCCGCCCTGGTGGCCGCGAAAAAGGGATTGGCGGATCTGACTGCCATCATCCAGCAGGCGTCCGGCAAGCTGGTTGATGGCGGCTGGTTATTGCTCGAGCATGGCTTTGAGCAGGGCGAGGCGGTGCGTGCCTTGTTGGCCGATGCGGGTTTTGGCCAGGTGCGCACCGAGTCGGATCTGGGCGGCAATGATCGCGTGACCCTGGGGCAGAGCCCGATGTAGGTGCGAGCCTGCTCGCGATTTTCGTCTACAGGCAGGCTCGCGCAGTGACTTTCGTAGACCGGCTTTGTGCGCGTGCAAGTGACACGCGTATTGCGCACCAGCGGGAGAACCATGTTTAACGACGAACAGCTTGAACGCTATAGCCGTCAGCTGATGCTGGATGAGGTGGACCTGGCCGGGCAGGAGGCGCTGGCGGCGGCTCGCGTGCTGCTGGTTGGCTGTGGTGGTCTGGCTAACCCGGCGGCGCTGTATCTGGCGGCTGCCGGGGTCGGCCAGCTGGTGCTGGTGGATGACGATGTCATCGAACTGAGCAATTTGCAGCGTCAGCTGGCCTTTCGCACGGCGGATCTGGGCAAAGCCAAGGCGGCGGTGCTGGCGGCACAGATAGAGGCATTGAACCCTGAAGTGCGGGTCGAAGCCTTCATGCAGCGGGCCGATATTGCCTGGCTGCGGCAACAGGTGGCCAGCGCCACGGTGGTACTGGATTGTTCGGATAATTTTGCCACCCGCCAGGCCGTCAATGCGGTTTGCGTGCAGCATCGTACCCCGCTGGTCAGCGGTGCCGCCATCCGCATGGATGGCCAGCTGGCGGTGTTTGATCTGCGCCAGCCGGACGCCGCCTGTTATGCCTGTGTTTACGGCGACGGGGTAGACGGCGACCTGGCCTGTAATCAGGCGGGTATTGTCGGCCCCGTTGTCGGCACCATCGGCACCCTGCAAGCGCAGGCGGCCATTCGCCTGCTCACCGGTCACACCCTGCCGGCCAGCCTGCGCCTGTTTGATGGCCGCACCCTGAGCTGGCGTGAAATTGCCTTCCGCCGCGATCCGGCCTGCCCGGTGTGTGGTTCTCCCCACGCCGATAGGCAAGATACGGATACATAGCGAAACGGTATCCTTGGCCCAGCCCGGCTACTCTGTAACAGGACGGTTGACGGAGGCGGCGGTGAGCGAGGTTCTGAAGCAACTGATATCCCTTCCTCTTTTTACAGCGCTGCCGGAGGCGGCGCTGGCGGCCCTGGCCGAGTTGGCTGAGCCGCTGTCGCTGGATATCGGCGAGAGCCTGTGTCAGGCCGGTGAAACGCCTCAATATCTGTTTGTTCTGCTCAGCGGTCGTTTGAGCCTGGTTTCCGAGGAAGGTGAGGCCTCGCTGATCGATCCCGGCGCCATCATTGGTGCCCGGGCGATGCTTGGCGAGCGGCCCTACCGCCACCAGGTGCATGCCCTGCGTGACAGCCAGTTGTTGCGTTTCCCCGCCGGGTCACTGTCCCCCTTTCTGCTGGATTACCCCCAGGTCACGCTGGCGCTGACCCGCTATCTGGTTAGCGACCGGCCGCAGGTGCGCCCCACCGGCCACCCGGCCCGTCAGGGTACGCTGGCCCTGGTGCCGGCCAGCCCCGGTGTGCCGGTGGCCAATCTGGCCGAGGCACTGGTACGCCGGCTGGGCGGCTGGCCGCGAGCGCGCATGGTGACGCTGGCCCATGTGGAGGCAGCCCTGGGAGCCGGTTGTAGTGAACCTTCGGTGGACAGCGTGGCCGGTCGGGCCCTGTCCGAACACCTGCGGCAGCTGGAGTCCTGCCATCATCATCTGATCTATGTGGCCGATCGCAATGACGGTGCCTGGGCCGAGCGCTGTCTGCGCCACGGCGACCGGGTGCTGATGCTGACCGAGGCCGGCGTGGAACCGACGCCGGTGCCAGTGCTGGCGCGCCTGCCTCGCCCGCTGCAGGCGCCCATGGAGCTGGTCATGCTGTGTGCACGGGGCGATCAGTCGGCCCATACCCGCGGTTGGCGCGAATTGCTCAAGGCGCGCAGTCACTACTATGTGCAGCCCTGGTATGGGCCGGATCTGGATGCCCTGGCGCGGCAGATTACCGGCCGCGGCCTGGGCCTGGTACTGGGTGGCGGCGGTGCCCGCGGCTTTGCCCATATCGGCCTGATTCGGGCGCTGGAACAGTTGCAGATGCCGGTGGACGTGATGGGCGGGACCAGCATGGGCGCCTTTGTGTCGGCGTTGCTGGCCTGCGGGCTCAATGCGGTAGAGATGGCCCAGGTGGCCAGGGATACCTTTGTCAGCCGCAACTATCTCAATGATTACACCCTGCCGCGGGTGTCGCTGATCCGCGGTCGCAAGTTCCACCAGCGCCTGCTGTCGGTGTTCGGCGAACGAGACATCGAGTCCCTGTGGCGTAGCTACTTCTGTGTGTCCAGCAATCTGACCAGCGGCGAGGCGGTAGTGCATGAATTTGGCAGTCTGGCCACCTGGGTGGGCACCAGCATGTGCGTGCCCGGAGTGGCGCCGCCGGTATTGTATGAGGGCGAGCTGCTATGCGACGGCGGGGTGGTGGACAACCTGCCCACCGATGTCATGCAGGCCATGGAGCGCGGTGTGATTATCGCCTCCAGTGTCAGTGCCCAGAGCGATATCGAACTGGCGGAAATGAAGTCCAGCCTGCCGGACCCGGGCGCCTTGCTACGCCGGGAGCGGGGGCGGCGTTGGCCGGGATTCGGGGAAATCCTGCTGCGTACGGCCACCCTCAACAGTGACACCGTGGTTTACCCGGCCTCGGTGGCGCGCTCGGATGTGTGCCTGCACATGCCGGTGACCGATGTCGGTATGTTTGACTGGAAAGCCCTGGATACCCTGATCGAGCGTGGTTACCGGCATGCCCTGCAGGTGCTGACACCGTTGCGAGACACCTTGATCGCTTAGCCGTTGGCGCTGAACAGCTGGCCCAGCTGGTGTTGCGAGGCCAGGCTGACCAGCCGCCGGCGTAATTGCGGGTCCTGCTGGCCGTAGCCGTCGATGATGGATGCCACTTGCCGCTGGCGATCGGCCGGCAGCCGCTGGGCCACGCTCACCAGAGCCGGCCATTGTTCGGTCATCAGGGCCGCTTCCATAGCCCGGCGCAGGGCCTGATCGGGCAGGGCGGCGGCCTGTTCGGCGACCCGTTCCAGCAGTTGCGGGCTCATCATCGCCACTAGCGGCAGTACCTGGCTCCACAGTTCGTGCTGGTCGGCAGCGTCGATGATATGGGCGAGGATTTTGGGCTGCTGGAGCAGTACCGGCAGGGTCAGCAACCGTTGCTGGGTGTCGGCGGACAGCTCGGCAATTACGGGGATCAGGTCCGGCCACAGTTGCCGGCTTTCGGCCACCTGGATAATGCGTTCGAGCACCATGGCCGGCTGGCTGGCGGCCAGGTCGCCGAGCTCGTGCTTGAGCCCGTAGCCCAGATTGGCGAGCAGGGCGATCACTTCCACCATCAGGTCCTGCTCGGGATCGGTGGCCAGCAGCACCGCGCGGATCAGCCGCTCGCGGGGCAGCAACCGAACCAGATGGTCCAGCCGGGTGCGAGATTCCATATACAGGGCAATGCGCAACAGGTGGGCGTCGTCGTGCACCGCAGCCATGACCGCAGCAATGGCTGCGTCATCCAGGGCATCCGCAACCCGGCCTAGCAACAGGTAGGCCTGTTGCTCGATCAGCAGCAGGGCGGTATCCACCAGGCGCGGCGTCGCCAGTTGACGGATCAGCTCACGGGAGCGCTGCGGGTCCAGGTGATGACAGACCCGGGCCAGAAATACCGGCGATAGCCGATTGGCAATGGCGGCGGCTCGCATGGATGGCATTTCGGTGGCCGCGCGGGCGGTCAGCAAGGGCCCCATACGGTTGGCCAGGCTGGCGGCCAGCGGCGCCGGCAGCATGCCGAGCAGGGTCGCCCAGCGGCGGAAGAAAGGGCGTTGCTGGGTCAGGCATTGTTCTTCGGCAAGCAGGCGCAGGGTGCGCAGGGCTTCCGGCGGATAGGCGGTGAGATCCTGCAGGGTGCTTTCCGGCTGGGCCAGCAGCGCCGCCAGCTTGCGCACCTCCACCTGGCTGGCCAGCATCAGCGGCTTTCCTGGCGCAGTTCGCCCGGCAGCAGACGCAGCAGCAGGCTGGGCAAGGCCTTGGCCAGCGCCTGACGCAGCCCGGCCAGTTGCTGCTGGCGTACCTGCGCCACCATGGTCAGCAATTGCTGCTGACGTTGCCGGCTGAGGCTGTCGAACTCGGACAGCGTGGCAGGCGGACATCCCAGTCCCCTGGCCAGGGGCTGGCCGGTGTCAGGGGCTGCTTTGCTGGGCCGGGTCTTCGGCGGATTCACTGGGCGCCTCCATTGCCGGTTGCTGCTGCTGGGCTGGCATCATGCTGTCGCTGTTGTCCATCATGGGCCGGGAGTGATCCGTCATCGGCTGGCTATCTGCGCCCATGGACTGGGACGGCGACATCATCTGTTGTGAGGTCGCGGGTTGCGGCGAAGAACTGTTCATGGTGGCGGGTGGCGAGGAAAAGAAGTAAAGGGCGACAAGAATCAGCAAGCACAAGATGATTGCCACGGTAAGAATGTGTCTCATGGCACAGGCCTCCCTGGTCAGGATCTGTGGCTGGCCTTTGCGTGCGTCGGAAGTGGCGCCCCGGCCAACCTCTGCTACCAATAATAGGCCGCTTTGCGTGGCCTAACAATGCATGGCCGGGCCAGGATCAGGCGGACAGTTCCACCACCTGATTATTAAGCTGGGTGATCTGGCGAGCCATGTCGGTGAGCAGGCCGTGGATCATGCCCGGGTTGGATCGAATCAGGTTCTTGAACTGGTGTTTGGGAACCTTGACCACCGAGCAGCGATGCTTGGCGCGAACGGTGGCACTACGCGGCGCATGGGTGAGCACCGCGATGGCGCCGATGACTTCGCCCTCACTGACCTGGCCGACGGCCACATTATCCACCAGCACTTCCGCGTCGCCTTCAAACAGGCTGAACACATAATCCGCCGGTTCACCCTGACGGATAATCACATCGCCGGGCTCAAAATAGGCAAAGCCCGGGGTGGCGTGGTGCTCTTCCGGCATCTGGCTGGCCAGCAGCCGTACCATCAGGGCTTGCTGGGTGGTGAGGATGCGAGTCCACAGCCGCGCGCGTTCCGGTTCGTCGAGAATCTGCTGGACCAGTTCCACGGTCGGGTAGGCCGCCAACAGAACAGCGCCTTCTGCATAGTAGCTGACATCCCCGTTGCCGGCGGCGTCCGGCAAGATCAAGTCGCCTTCATCCCAGGTGAACAGACGGCGTTCATGGCATTTCATGCCCAGCATGCCGCCCTTGACCAGATACGTGGTGTCATCACGCAGGCCGTGTTTGCCAGCCTCCTCGGTGGGCGGCAGGGAAAGGGGGTCCGGTTGCAGTGGGAGCTGGGCAAACAGTTCGTTCACCAGGCGTTTGTAGGTGCGAATCAGCGCGGGAAAACCGCCACTGGCTTCGGCCAGAGAAATCATGGTGCTGCCTCTTCAATGCCGATGGTCGAGCTTGAGTATGCAACAAGGAAACAAGGGGAAACAGGACTGGGTTGGCAGTTGGCGAGTGCCGGGCGGCACTCGCAGGCCTGTTGATCAATAATCGCTTTCGCGGGGGCCGAATACCGGGGTTTCTTTTTTCTTGCCTGCCTGTAGCGCCTTGCGGTAGTTCTTGCCGCGCATGAGTTTAAACTGCAGCTTGCTCTCAATAGCGAAGGCCTGGGATTCGGAGGCATTCCAGGTCTGCTGGAACAGGCTCTTGCCTGCACTGATGCCATCCGGCGAGCGGGTTTTGATAGCGTCGGCAAGTTTTTCCGCTTCTTCCAGCGGGTTGTCGGCTACCCGGGTGACCAGGTTGAGGCGCTTCGCTTCTTCGCCATTGAACAGGCGGCCGGTCATGGTCAGTTCCTTGGCCACATCCATGGGCACCAGTTCGCGCAGGGTCACGGTGCCGGTCATGTCCGGGATCAGGCCCCACTTGATTTCCATGATCGACATTTCGCAGTCCGGTGTGGTGAAGCGAAAGTCTGCCGCCAGGGCGATCTGCATGCCGCCGCCGTAGCAATAGCCGTGCAGTACCGCGATCACCGGAATCGGCAGTTCGCGCCAGCACCAGCATACCTGCTGGAACAGGTTGGTTTTCTTGATACCGTATTTGCTGAAGCCCTTGAGCACCTTTAGCGGCTGCTTCATCACCGTGGCAAAATCCAGCCCTGCGCAGAATGCCTTGCCATCCCCCTGCAGGATGACGACCCGCAGGTCCCGGTCATGTTTTACCGCTTTGGCCGCATCGATCAGGCCTTCCATCATGTCGAAATCAAGACCGTTGTATTTGTCGGCGCGGTTAAGCGTGATGTAGGCGGTGCCGTTTTTCTTTTCCAGGGTGACGCGGTTCTGGAAGGTTTGCGTGGTCATGGTTGGATCCTCAATGTTGCTTGCACGCAACACGCTTCACGCAGGCACGCAAAAAATCGTGTTGCGTGAGGCGTGCCAGCTTGCAAACGTTATCCCAGTTTTTCTTTCAGCAACTGATTCAACTGCTGCGGATTTGCCTTGCCCTGGGTAGCCTTCATGGCCTGACCGACAAAGAAACCGATTTTTTTCTTTTTCTTGGCATCGTCGGAGTTGCGGTAATCTTCCACCTGGGGCGCATTGTTGGCGATGATGTCGTCAACGATTTTTTCCAGTTCACCGCTGTCGCTCATCTGCTTGAGGCCCTTGGCTTCAATGATGGCGTCCGGGTCGCCTTCACCGGCCCAGCACGCTTCGAATACCTGCTTGGCAATCTTGGAGCTGATGGTGCCGTCTTTCAGGCGCGCGATCAGCTGACCCAGTTGCTCGGCGCTGACCGGGCTGTCGGTAATATCCTTTTCGTCGGCGTTCAGTTTGGCGGCCAGTTCGCCCATCACCCAGTTGGCGGCCAGCTTGGCATCGCCGCCGGCTTTGGCTGCGCCTTCGAAGAAGGCAGCTGTGGCGATGGAGCCGGACAGCAGGTCCGCATCGTAATCGGACAGCTGGTAGTCGGCCATGAAGCGCTCCTTGCGGGCGCCGGGCAGTTCCGGCATGGCCGCTTTCAGCGTCTCGATGTCCTCGTCGGTGATGGCCACCGGCAGCAGATCCGGGCATGGGAAGTAACGGTAATCGTTGGCGTCTTCCTTGCTGCGCATGGAGCGGGCGGTATGGGTGTCGCCGTTATACAAACGGGTTTCCTGCACGATCTCGCCGCCATCTTCGAGAACGTCGATCTGGCGCTCCACTTCCAGCTTGATGGCCTTTTCCATGAAGCGGAAGGAGTTCAGGTTTTTGGTTTCGGTGCGGGTGCCCAGCGGCTCGCCGGGTTTGCGGATGGAGACGTTCACGTCGAAACGCATGTTGCCTTGCGACATGTCGCCATCGCAGATGCCGATGGAGGTGACAATGGCATGCAGTTTTCTGGCAAAGGCGACGGCCTCTTCGGCGTTGCGCATGTCCGGTTCGGTGACCACTTCGATCAGCGGCGTGCCGGCCCGGTTCAGGTCGATGCCGGTCATGCCATGAAAGTCTTCATGCAGGGATTTGCCGGCATCTTCTTCAAGATGCGCATGATGAATGCGAACGATTTTTTTCTCGCCACTTTCGAGCTGAATTTCCACCTCGCCGGCGCCGACAATCGGCTCGGCCAGCTGAGTAGTCTGATAGCCCTTGGGCAGGTCCGGATAAAAATAATTTTTTCGCTCGAACACGCTGTGCCGACAGATATCGGCGTTGATGGCCAGACCAAAAAGCGCGGCTTTGCGCACGGCTTCCCTGTTGACCACCGGCAGAGTGCCGGGCATGCCCAGATCCACCAGTGACGCCTGGGTATTGGGCTCGGCGCCGGTGGACAGTTTGCTGCCGGAAAACAGCTTGCTGGTGGTGTTGAGCTGGACGTGAATTTCCAGACCGATCACGACTTCCCAACTCATTGTTCACCTCCAAATGCCGGAGCTTGTTTGTGCCAGCCGGTGGCTTGCTGATATTTGTGTGCCACGTTGAGGATCTGGCCTTCACGGAAGTAGTTGCCGATGATCTGGGTGCCGGTGGGCAGGCCGTTGATAAAGCCGGTGGGCATGGACAGGGCCGGCAGGCCGGCCAGGTTGACACCGATGGTGAATACGTCGGCCATGTACATGCTGACCGGATCGTCTTTCTTGTCGCCCAGTTTGAAGGCGGTCTCCGGTGCGGTGGGGCCCATCAGCACATCCACTTTTTCAAAGGCGCGGGCAAAGTCGTCACGGATCAGGCGACGAACCTGCTGGGCGCGGCGGTAGTAGGCGTCGTAGTAGCCGGCAGACAGGGCATAGGTGCCCACCAGGATGCGGCGCTTTACTTCGTCGCCAAAGCCCTCCGAGCGGGAGCGCTTGTAAAGGTCTTCCAGATCCTGCGGGTCCTTGCAGCGATGACCAAAACGTACGCCGTCGAAGCGGCTCAGGTTGGAGCTGGCTTCCGCCGGGGCAATCACGTAGTAGGCCGGTACCGACAGCTTGATGCTGGGCAGCGACACGGACACGACTTTCGCGCCGAGCTTTTCCAGCTCGCGAATGGCTTCGCGGCTGTTGTCGGCAATGGCGCCGTCCAGGGTGTCGGGGAAGAACTCTTCCGGAATACCGACGGTCAGGCCGCTGATGTCGCCGCTCAGGGCGCCCAGATAATCGTCCACCTTTTCGTTGAGGCTGGTGGAGTCACGGTGATCATGGCCGGCCATGGCCTGCAGCATCAGCGCGCAGTCTTCGGCGCTCTGGCCCATGGGGCCGGCCTGATCCAGGCTGGAGGCAAAGGCAATCATGCCCCAGCGCGACACCCGGCCGTAGGTGGGCTTGAGGCCGGTGATATTGTTCAGGGCGGCAGGCTGGCGGATGGAGCCGCCAGTGTCGGTGCCGGTGGCGCCGGGGGCCAGGCGCGCGCCCAGGCAGGCGGCGGCACCGCCGGAGGAGCCGCCGGGTACCCGCTCAAGGTCCCAGGGGTTCTTCACCGGGCCGTAATAGCTGGTTTCGTTGGAGGAGCCCATGGCGAACTCGTCCATGTTGGTCTTGCCCAGCATCACCGCGCCTTCGGCGGCCATCTTTTCCACTACCGTGGCGGTGTAGGGGGCAATGAAGGTATCCAGCATCTTCGAGCCGCAGCTGGTGCGCACGCCCTCGGTGCAGAAGATGTCCTTGTGGGCAATGGGCAGGCCGGTGAGCAGGCCGGCGTTGCCGGCGGCCAGAGCCGCATCGGCGGCATCCGCCTGGGCCAGTGCTTGTTCGGCGGTGACGGTGATAAAGCTGTTGAGCTCGCCGTCGTATTGCTGGATACGGGCCAGGAAGTGCTCGGTGAGCTCCCGGGAGGAGAAGTCGCGGTTGGCCAGGCCAGCCTTGAGTTCGGTGAGGGTTTTAGTGTGCATGGTATTGGATCACTCGCTGCAAGCGGAAAGGCTCTGCCTGTCGGGTGGCGTCCGACGTCAGACGTTTGGCGTCAGAGGCTGTAATCAGGGTGCCAAGGTGCAGGTAAGGCAAGGCACTCATTCGATCACCCGGGGTACCAGGAAGCAGCCGTCTTCGGCGGCGGGGGCAATGGCCATGGCCTTGTCGCGAATATCCACTTCGCTGATCCGGTCCTCGCGCAGTGGCTGGGTCACATCCAGGGGGTGGGCCATGGGCGCCACGTCGGCCACATCGGCCTGCTGCAGCTGGTCCACCATGGCGAGAATGTCGTTGAGGCGGTCGGACAGGGCGGCACCGTCTGCCTCGTCCACTTTCAGGCGCGCCAGGTGGGCCACCTGGGCAACCACCTTGGAATCAATGGCCATGGTATTCTCCGTCGGGTTCTCTCCGCCGCTGGCGCAGCGGGGTTAAGCGGGTCTGGAAAGCCGCAAAAAGTACCATAGACCGCCCGTCCGGGGCCACTGTCCACCGGGCATCGGGGCGGGAACCGGGTGACGGGTTTGCTTGCCCAATGCCCCGGCCATTGCTAGAGTTGCGCCATCTTGTGAGATGCCCGGCTTTTTCCCGCCCGGCATCGTATTTTTCGCGAAAAATTCAGGAAACTCACCAGGATGTCCATGATCAAGCGTATTCGGGGGATGTTCTCCACCGATTTGTCCATCGATTTGGGGACCGCTAACACCCTTATTTATGTACGTGGCCGCGGCATCGTACTGGATGAACCCTCTGTGGTTGCCATCCGTCACCACGGCGCCCAGAAGAGCGTGGCGGCGGTGGGTGCCGACGCCAAACGTATGCTGGGCCGCACGCCCGGCAATATTACGGCTATTCGTCCCATGAAGGACGGCGTGATTGCCGACTTCGATGTGACTGAGAAAATGCTGCAGTACTTCATCAAGAAAGTACATGACACCGGCTTCTTCCCGCCGGCACCCCGGGTTCTGGTCTGTGTGCCGTGCAAATCCACCCAGGTGGAGCGCCGTGCCATTCAGGATTCCGCCTATGGCGCCGGTGCCCGTGATGTCTACCTGATCGAAGAGCCCATGGCGGCGGCCATTGGCGCCGGCCTGCCGGTGGAAGAAGCGCGTGGTTCCATGGTGGTGGATATCGGTGGCGGTACCACCGAAATCGCCCTGATCTCCCTCAATGGCGTGGTCTACTCCGAATCCGTGCGTATCGGTGGCGACCGTTTCGACGAAGCCATCGTGGCCTTTGTGCGCAAGGAATACGGCTCCCTGATCGGTGAATCCACCGCCGAGCGCATCAAGCAGGAAATTGGCACCGCCTACCCGGGCGCGGAGATCCGTGAGATTGATGTGCGTGGCCGTAACCTTGCCGAGGGTGTGCCGCGCAGCTTTACGCTTAACTCCGAGGAAATCCTCGAGGCGCTGAAAGAGCCGCTGGCGGCCATCGTCAACGCAGTCAAGAATGCGCTGGAAGCGTCGCCGCCGGAGCTGGCCTCAGATATCGCCGAGCGTGGCCTGGTGATCACCGGGGGTGGCGCCCTGCTGCGTGATATCGACCGGTTGCTGTCCGAGGAAACCGGCCTGCCGGTGATCATTGCCGATGACCCGCTGACCTGTGTGGCGCGCGGTGGCGGCAAGGCGCTGGAACTGATGGACAGCCAGGGTTTCGACATGCTGGCCATGGGCTAAACCCATGGCGGCCCCGGCCAATCCTTCCTATCGACTACTGATTGCCCTGGTCCTCGCCATCGTCATGATGGTGCTGGACCAGCGTACCCCCTGGGCCAAGCCGGTACGTTACTGGCTGGGCTACCTGACCGCGCCTGTGCATTACCTGGCCCACCTGCCGGTGGACAGCAGTGAGTGGCTGTCCGAGCAGACCCAGAGCCGTTCTTCACTGATCTCCGATAACAACAGCCTCAAGCGCCAGGTACTGATCCTGGAGCAGAAAGTGCAGCGTCTGGCGGTGCTGGAGGCGGAGAACGTGCGTCTGCGCGAGCTGCTCAACTCCTCCGCGGACCTGGGCGCCAATGTGCTGGTGGCCGAAATTATCGGCGTTGACCCTGATCCCAACCGCCAGGAATTGGTGATCAACAAGGGGGCCGGCGCCAAGGTGGCACAAGGCCAGGCCGTGCTGGATGCCCATGGCCTGATCGGTCAGGTGGTGTCGGCCGGGCCGCTGAGCTCGCGGGTGTTGCTGATCACCGATGCCAGCCATGCCATGAGTGTGCAGGTCAACCGCAATGGGGTGCGCGCGGTGCTGGCCGGTACCGGCCAGTCCGGCCAGCTGCGGCTGCTTTATGTGCCGGATACCGCCGACATCAAGGAGGGTGACCTGCTGGTGAGCACCGGCCTTGGCCAGCGCTACCCACGTGGTTATCCGGTGGCGAAGGTGGTCAGTATCGAACACAAGGCCGGTACCCCTTTCGCCCAGATCATTGCGCTGCCCACGGCTCATATTGACCGCGCCAGTCATGTGCTGCTGGTGCAGCCTGATAGCGATGCGCCGAAGATCGACGTGCCACCCGCGGATGCCAAGGAGAGTGCTGATGAGTGATCGTCCCGCGGGAACCGGCATCATTCTGGTGACACTGTTTGTGGCAGCACTGCTGGAAGTGATTCCCATGCCCGGCCGGCTCGACTGGGTGCGCCCGGAATGGTTGCTGATGGTGCTGATTTACTGGGTGCTGGCGGTGCCCGGCCGGGTCGGGGTGCTGTGGGGCTTTTTTATCGGCCTCTACCATGATGTGCTGGTGGGCACCACGCTGGGGCAATGGGGACTGGCCTATGCGCTCGGTGCCTACGTGATGCTGGCGGCCTACAAGCGCATGCGGGTCTTCAATGGCCTGCAGCAGAGTGCAGTGGTTTTCCTGCTGATCGGCTCGGCCAGCCTGCTGGCGTTCCTGGTACAGGAATCTGTGGGCCGTACCCTGTATCCCCCCTATACCATCCTTTATGCTTCTGCCACCAGTGCCCTGCTATGGCAGCCGGTGGTGGCGGTGCTGCACTGGGTCCAGTTGCGCTTTCTGGTACGTTAACGCGCGTTCTTGCTGACAGTTTGGAGAGTCATGGCATGCAACTGTTGCTGGCATCCGGTTCGCCCCGGCGCGCCGAACTGCTAAGGCAGATTGGTGTGTCCTTCACGGTGCTCAGTGCGCCGGATATTGATGAAACCCCCGACCGTCAGGAAGCCCCTCTGGATTATGTCAGTCGCATGGCAAGGGAGAAGGCGGCCGCCGGGGCGGGTAACGTGACGGATGCGGTGGTGCTGGGGGCGGATACCGCCGTGATCCTTGATGGGCGGATTCTTGGCAAGCCGGTCGATGCCAGTCACTCTCTAAGCATGCTGGAGCAGCTCAATGGGCAGACCCACCAGGTGATATCGGCGGTCTGTATTGACGCCGGGGGCCAGCAGCAGGTCAGGACCAGCATCACGGATGTACGTTTTCGCCAATTGCCGCCGGCCATGCTGCAAAGCTATGTGGCTACCGGTGAGGGGGCTGACAAGGCCGGCGGTTATGGTATCCAGGGCCTGGGTGCTGTGCTGGTGGCAGCCATCAACGGCAGTTACAGTGGGGTGGTGGGGCTGCCTCTGGAGCAGACCGTGATATTACTGGAAGGGGCCGGTATTCCCTACTGGCAGCAACTCTGACCTATGGCAACTGCATCTTCTGTTGCGTCGCGCCGTCACTGGCGTCATCTGGAATCCTACCTGCTGTGGCTGGTGGCCGTGGTGCTGTTGTTGCTGGCGGCTTATGCGGTGATCGGTCGCCAATTGATGGAATTGGTGCCCGAATACCGCGCGCGACTGGAAACCCTGATTGAACAGAAAATCAAGACGCCACTGACCATCGCCGACCTGCAGGGCAGCATGGATGGCCTCACGCCCCGCTTTGTGGCGCGCCAGATTCGCCTGCCGGCCCCGGAAGGCGAGGCACCGCTGGTGCTGGATCAGGTGACCCTCAATGTGGATGTGCTGGGGTCGTTGCTGCACCGCGAACTGGTGCTGCAGTCGTTGAGTATCCGTGGTATCGACTTGCAACTGGTGCGTGACCCGGATGGCCGAATTCATCTGCGTGGCCTGGGTGCCCTGGGTAGCGCCGACCCCAAGGCCAAGCCACCGGTGCAGCAGTTGTTGCGGCTGTTCTATCGCCAGCAGCATGTGACCATTGACGATGCCCATCTGATGCTGGCCTGGCCGGGTCTGCCGCCTCTGGCCTCTTCCCTTAACGCCTCATTGATCAATCACGGTGATGAACACCAGTTGGCGTTACGGCTGGAAGCTCGCGACCGCCCTCTCAAGGTGGATGCCCGGGTGCACCTGCATGGCGATGCCTACCGCTGGCAGCAGGTCGATGCGGATATTTACGGGCAGGTGAAAGGCCAGCGTTTGCAGGAATGGTTGCCCAGTGCCCGTCACTGGCCGCTGGATGTGAAGCGTCTTGGCGGCGCGGTGGATGTATGGGCCAGTCTGAGAGGCGGTCAGCCCGACCAGGGTCAGCTGCGTTTGCAGCTGCCGGCACTGACCCTGGCACAGGGGCGCCAGCAATGGCCGCTGAAAAATCTGCAATTGTCTCTGGCGCTGCAGCGCCATGATCAGCAGGCGCGCCTGGTGCTGTCGCGGCTGGCCGGCCAGTCCCCCGCCGGCACCCTTGCTGTTGGGCGTGCCGCGCTGCAATGGCAGACCCAGGGTGAGTCACGCCAGTGGCGGTTGCGCGCTAATGATCTTTCCTTGCAGGCGTTGGCCAGCCAGTTTCTGCGCTGGCCATTCGCTCTGCCCGCCGGGGTGGAAAAAGCCCGTGACAAGCTGGCGCGCCTGAAGCCGACCGGGTTGCTGAAAAGCCTCTATGTCAGTGGTCATGCTTCCCGGCCGGAGCAGCTTCAGGCCCGTTTTGTCGACCTCACCAGCCAGGCAGATGGCCGGATTCCCGGGGTGGACGGCCTGAGTGGCTGGCTGGCCGGTGGTCCGGACGGTGGCGTGGCGCAATTGCAGGGCCAGGCGGTGCGGCTGAATCTGCCGCGACTCTATGATCATGCCCTGACCGTCGGGTTGAACGGGCGGCTGGCCTGGCAGCGCAGTGAAAAACAGATCCAGATACGCACCAATCGCCTGCAATTACAGAATCAGGATGCTCGTGGCGAGGCCATGGCGGCGGTGACGGTGGTGCCGGGACAGATTCCCGATCTGCGCCTGGCGGTGGATATCCATGACGGTAATGGTGATCACGCCAACCGTTATATTCCCCTGCGGCGTTTGCCGGACAAGGTGGCTGGCTGGCTCGGGCAGGCGATTCAGGGAGGGCACCTGCAGCGGGGCCAGATTCTCTATCAGGGGCCGGTCAAGATCGACAAGCGGCGCCAGCAGGATCGGACCCTGCAGATGCGTTATCAGGGCGATGGCGTGGCCCTGTCGTTCCTGCCCGACTGGCCGGCGGCCAGGGACCTGCAGGCCGATGTGCTGATCAATGGCCGAGCGGTCAGTGCTTATGTGGAAAAAGGGCGCTTGTTCAACAGCCAACTGTCCAGGGTCTATGTGGATGTGCCGGAAGAGCCATTGGGACAGGTGCCCCATGTGATCATCAGTGGTCAGGTGGATGGCCCTCTCAAGGATCTGGATGCCTTGTTCCAGACCACGCCCCTGCACGATACCCTGCCCGCGGAGGTCACTCACTGGCGCTTTACCGATGGCCAGATGGCCGGGCACCTGTTGCTGGATATCCCGCTGGCGCCCAATAGTGGCCCGCCTGCGGTGGTGGTGGATGCGCAGGTTAACAATGGCGCAGCCAGCAATGCCGACCGCAATCTCGCGATCACCCATATCAAGGCGCCGGTCTATTTTCACCTGCGTGATGGCATGCAGATGGAGACGCTCAGCGCGGATACCTTTGGCGGCCATTTCAGTGGCCAGTGGTTGACGCGGGATGGCCACAGCCAGCTGATTCTGGATGGCCAGGCGCCGGTCTCGCAGGTGAGGCAGTGGCTGGGTTTCAAATGGCTGGAGCCGCTCACCGGCACCATGCCGCTGGGGCTCAAGGTGGAAGTGCCCTGGCAGGAGCATCCCTTCTCCCTGCAGGCCGTGTCGTCGTTGAAGGGCGTGACGGTGGCGGTGCCGGCGCCATTGGGTAAGGCCGCGGACGAAACCCGTCCTTTGCAGGTGTCCCTGAGCGACCAGGGCAAGTGGCAACGGCTGACGGTGCATTATGGTGATCAGCTAAACGGTGTTTTTCGGCTTGGCCAGTCGGTGGACGGGGAATTGTTGCTGGGGGCCGGGCAGCCGAGCATCCCGGCCCGGGGTATTGCGGTACGTGGCCGTGTCGGCCAGGCGGCCATGGAGCCATGGCTGGATTACCTGTCCAACCGCTTGATACCCGCTTTCGATGATAACGCTGGCCCGAGTGCTGCCGTTGACATGCCATCAACGAGTCTCAGCAATGTGGTGGTGAAGGTGGCGAAGCTGGATCTGTTCGGTGCGCCGGTGACAAATACCACCATTTCGGCAGCGCCCCAGGGCGATGACTGGCATGTGGCCATGAGCAGTCAGGCGGTGGCCGGGTCGGTGCGGATTCCCGCCGGCTTTACCCAGCGTGGTGACAAGCCGCTGGATGTCTCCATCAGCAAGCTGCACGTGACCTTGCCCGACGACGAGGCGAATTCTGACCAGCCCGGCATGTCGCCGCTGCAGGTGCCGGTGATGAATGCCCGGGTGCAGGATGTGGTGATCGATGGCGAGAATTACGGCCAGTGGCGCGGCGATCTGCGCGCCACCAATGGCGGCGTGCGCATTGATGATCTGCATGGCCAGTGGCGCCATACCGATTATGACGGCACCCTGGACTGGACCGCCGAGGATGATGGCCAGTACACCCGCTACAACGGCTCCCTGAAAACCCGTGACCTGGGCCAGGCCCTGCAGGACTGGGATCTGCCGCGTCTGATTGAATCCAGGGATGGTTCTGCCAAGGTGGTGCTGGGGTGGCACAACTGGCCGTTCAGCCCGGATTATCTGGCCATGGAAGGGCAGGCCAATGTGGATATCGGTGAATGCCGCATCCCCGACACCGATACCCGTACTTCCTTCCTGCGCGTGCTGGGGATCCTCAATATCGGCACCATTCAGCGCCGATTGCGTCTGGATTTCTCCGACCTGTATCGCAAGGGGCTCAGCTGCGATGGCATCACCGGTGATTTTTCCATTGACGGCCCCAAGGTCTCTACCACTAATCTGAGTATTGAGTCTCCCTCTGCCGCCATTCTGGTGAAGGGGGAGATGAATCTGGACAAGGAGACCCTCAATCACAGCATGAAGGTCACCCTGCCCATATCCAGTAACCTCTATGCCGGCTGTCTGGCAGGGCCGGCGGCCTGTGCCGGTATCTTCGTGGTGGAACGGATCTGGGGCGACAAGCTGGACAAGACCACCAGCATGCAGTTCAAGGTGACCGGCAACTGGGAAGATCCGAAGGTGGAGGAAACCGAGGGGCTATTCTGATGACCATGGTGGCAGCCATCCAGATGACCAGTACCCGGGTGCTGGAAGAAAACCTGGCCCAGGCCGCGTCATTGCTGGCCGAGGCCCGCGATCTGGGGGCCGAATTGGCCGTTTTGCCGGAGAACTTTGCCGGCTATGGCATCGATTACCGGGCCCTGGCGGCGCAATATCCGCGGTTACGGGACTGGCTTGGCGAACAGGCGGTGCACCATGGCATGGCGCTGGTGGGTGGCAGTATTCCGTCCCTGACGCGTCCGGATGGCAGTGAGGTGCCGGCACCGCGGGTGCGCACCCGGGCCCTGGCGGTCAATGCCGACGGGCGGCTGGTGGGTAGCTATGACAAGCTGCACCTGTTTGATGCCCAGGTGGCCGATGCCCAGGGTCGCTACCGTGAGTCCGATCTGTTCGAGCCCGGTGATCAGGCGCTGACGGTTCCGCTGGCCGGTCTTCAGGTGGGCCTGGCAATCTGCTATGACCTGCGTTTCCCGGCGCTGGCCCAGACCCTGGCCCAGCAAGGCGCGGACCTGCTGGTATACCCGTCGGCCTTTACCGCGGTCACCGGTGCCGCCCACTGGCAATTGTTGCTGCGGGCCACCGCGGTGCAGACCGGCTGCCATGTGCGGGGCGCCAATCTGTGCGGCCAGCACAGCGCCCGCCGCGCCAGTTACGGTCATTCCATGCTGGTGGACCCCTGGGGCACAGTGATTGACCAGCTGGATAATGGGTCGGGCGTGCTTGTGGCGCCGCTGGACCTTGCTACCATGGAAAGTGTCCGTAAGCGCATGCCGGTCATGCTCCATCAACGATTCAGCCCCAAAGGACCCTATGAACTCTGATTCCGACAGCCTCGCCATCGCCCAGGACCTGCTACTGGCCCCGGCCTCCCTGCAGGCCGGGCAGCTGGAAACCCTGCTCAACGGCAAGTTGACCGGGCAGGCGGATTACGCCGATATCTATTTTCAGCACAGTCGTCACGAGGGCTGGGTGCTGGAAGACGGCATTGTCCGGGATGCCAGCTTCAATACCGAGCGGGGCGCCGGGGTACGCATTGTCAGCGGTGACAAGACCGGTTTTGCCTACAGCGATGACATCAATCTGCAAACCCTGCAGCAGGCCAGCGGGGCAGCCCGGGCCATTACCCGTCAGGGTGAATCCCGGCAGGTCAAGCTGGTACGCGCCGGTGCGCCGAGCCGCTATCAGGCGCTGGACCCGCTGGTCGGCTGGCCGGCGGAGGAAAAGATTGCCCTGCTGCGCGAAATCGACCAGCTGGCCCGCTCGCTGGACCCGGCCATCGTGGAAGTGACCGCCAGCCTCAGTGCCGTGCAGGATGTGGTGCTGGTGGCGGCCAGTGATGGCACCCTGGCCGCCGATGTGCGGCCACTGATCCGCTGCAATGTGAGCGTGATTGCCGAACGCGATGGCCGCCGTGAGCGTGGTAGCGCCGGCGGTGGCGGCCGCGTGGCGTTCGACTGGTTGCGCCAGGGACAGCGGGTGGAACACTGGACCCGCGAGGCGGTGCGGGCGGCGCTGTTGAATCTGGAGGCGCAGCCGGCGCCGGCCGGCACCATGCCGGTGGTGCTGGGGCCGGGCTGGCCGGGCGTTCTGCTGCACGAAGCCGTGGGGCACGGCCTGGAGGGCGACTTCAATCGCAAGGGTACCTCGATGTTTGCCCGCAAGCTCGGGCAGCAAGTGGCCTCGCCCCTGTGTACGGTGGTAGATGACGGCACCCTGGCGGACCGGCGCGGTTCGTTGACGGTGGATGACGAGGGCACTCCCAGCGCCTGCAATACCCTGATCGAGAAGGGCAAGCTGGTGGGTTTTATGCAGGACAAGACCAATGCCCGACTGATGGGGGTCGCTGCCACCGGCAATGGCCGCCGTGAATCCTATGCCCACCTGCCCATGCCGCGCATGACCAATACCTACATGCTGCCCGGCGAGAGTGACCCGGAAGAAATTATTGCCAGTCTGGATCGCGGCATTTACGCGGTGAATTTCGGCGGCGGCCAGGTGGATATCACCTCCGGGCGCTTTGTGTTCTCCACCAGCGAGGCCTACCTGGTGGAGAAGGGCAAGATTGTCTGCCCGGTCAAGGGGGCGACCCTGATAGGCAGCGGCGCGGAAGTGATGAGCCGCATTTCCATGGTCGGCAATGACCTGGCGCTGGACAGTGGCATCGGGGTGTGTGGCAAGGATGGCCAGTCGGTGCCGGTCGGGGTGGGGCAGCCCACCCTGCGGGTGGATGCCCTGACGGTGGGGGGAACCGCCTGATGTCCCAGGTGGGTGAGGTGCTAGCCCGGATGCGCCTGTTTGTCGGGCTCAGTGAGGATGAACTGGCAACGCTGGAAAAGCTGGTATTCGTCAACCGGGTACCGGCCGGTGAGCCGGTGTGCCGGGAAGGCGATCGCAGTGATTTTGTCTGCTTTGTGGTCCGGGGATGCCTGGATATCGTCAAGGTCAACGATGACGGTGGCGAAGTGGTAATTGCCCATCTGCGGCCCGGCGATTCCATGGGCGAAATGGCGCTGGTCGATAGCGAGCCGCGCTCGGCCACGGTGCGTGCAGCCGAAGATGCCACCCTGATCGTGCTGACCCGTAAAGGGGTTGAGCAACTGCGTAAACGCAGCCCCCACGCTGCCAGTATCGTGATGGAGAATATTGCCCGTTTGCTGTGTGCTCACCTGCGCCAGACCTCTTCCCAGCTGGCCCAGTTCAAATTGCCGGTCGGTTAGCCTTGGCAAGGCCGCCTTTTGTGCCTACCTGCGGTGAATAACAATGAAAATACCTGCTCTGGTTGTTTTTTCCATACTGCTGGTCGCCTGTGACCCGGTACAGCTGCCCGCCGATTACCGTCTGCCCGATGGCGCCATCTACCACGGTGAAACCCGCCACAAGATGTTTGAAGGGCACGGCCGGCTTAGCTGGCCGGACGGCACCGTTTACGAGGGCCAGTTCCATCATGGCGTGATGCAGGGCAAGGGGCGTCTTAAGCGGGCCAATGGCTGTGTCTATGAGGGCCAGTTCGACACCGGCCAGCCCAATGGCAAGGGCCGGCTGGAATGTAAGGACGGGGTGGTTTACCAGGGCGATTTTCAGCATGGCGAACTGGTCAAGGGCAAGGTCGATTACCCGGATGACGGAAGCTATCAGGGTGAGCTGAAAGACTGGCAGCCGCAAGGTAAGGGGACCTGGACCAGTGACAGCGGAGAGGTGTTCCAGGGCACCTTTTATGACGGCGATATCACCCAGGGGCGTTACCGAGATCCCTCCGGCCGTCAGTACCAGGGCCAGTTTCAGAACTGGAACTTCAACGGTCAGGGGGTGTTGACGCTGGCCAACGGGGACCAGCACAAGGCCCGTTTTGAAAACGGCCTTGCCCAGGGCGCTGGTGAGCGCATTACCGGCCCCGCAGGCGACCGTCACCATGAAGCGGTCTACTTCCTGGACGGTGATATCGTCAAGGGTGGGCCACAAAGTCGTCAGCGGCGGCGCCATCAGCAGGCGGCCCGGCTTGAGCAGCGACTCTATTCCGAAGGGCGGCGGCTGCAGTCGTCCCTGGCGACCCTGGCGCCGCAGCGGCCGGGGGTGCGGGATATCTACCTGCTGGCCATTGGTGGCGATGGGCGCCAGCAGGTCTTTGGCAAGGAGGTAGCCTGGGTGGAGCAGCAGTTGGGCAGCAAATGGGACTTCAAGGGCCGCAGCCTGTCACTGGTCAACGGCGGTGATGGCCAGCAGCCGTTGGCAACGGTGACCAGTATTGATGAAAGCCTGGATGCTCTCGACAAGATTCTCGATCCGAAAGAAGACCTGTTACTGATTCATATCACCAGTCATGGTGACCGTGACGGTGATGTGGTGCTGGCGGAACCGGGGCTGCGGCTCAATGATCTGTCGGTCAAGCATATGGCGGCCAAACTGGATGCCATGCATATCAGGCATCAGTGGCTGGTGGTTTCGGCCTGCTATTCCGGACAGTGGGTGGCGCCGTTGCGCAGCCCCCAGCGGGTGATTTTTACCTCCGCCGCCAAGGATCGCACCTCGTTCGGGTGTGGCGACGATTCCCAGCGCACCTGGTTCAGCAAGGCCCTGTATGGCAAGGCGCTACAGACGCTGGGGCTGGCTGATCCGCAGGCCCTGTTCCAGGCGGCGGATCAGCGTGTGGAACAGCTGGAGCAGCAACAGGGAATCGAGGGGGATGCCCATTCCCTGCCGCAGCAGGCCATTGGTGATGCCTTCCTGCACTGGTGGCACAGCAAGGCCGTGGCCATGCCCGGCAAGGCAAAAGATCAGTAGAGCGGAGCGTTCTTGTCCAGCTCGTTGAGGTAGTTCATCAGCTTGCGTCGCTCGCGCTTGAACTTGTCTTTTTCCGTGCCGCTGGCCTGGGCCGGGTCGGTTACCCGGGCCTTGAAGAGATTGCGGACCAGGCTGCGTAGCTGCTGGCGGTCACCATGCGGGAAGAAGGCGAGAATTTGTTGCAGCACGCCTTCAGCATCGCGGGGCTGCTGGTGAGACAGTATCTCTTCGACCCAGTTGCTTAGCCGTTGCTGGCGAAAGGGGTCGTTGAGGGCTTCCAGCGCGCTGATGATAGCCTCGCTGTCGGATTCACGAACCAGACGGCCGACAAACTGGGCATGGCGGCGGCGGGCTTCATTGCTGGTGATGCGCTTGGCTTCTTCCAGTGCCTTGATCAGGCTGTCGCTCAGTGGCAGCCGGCCCTGGTCAGCGGGTTTCAGGTTCATTAACGATAACCCCAGTTCATGCAGGGCATTGTCTTCGCGTTTCTGTTGTGTCTTGCTGGTAAAGTCGTCGTCGCTATACTCGGTCATGTCTTTTTTTGCGTGCACCCGTGGAGCCGCTATTTTATGTCTGATTCCCCCGCAACAACAGCTGAACTGGAACCTCGGCAACTGGCACTGGCCCAGGATACCGCCGCCTGGCTATTGGAAGAGGCCCGCCGACAGGGCGCGGACGGCGCCGAGGTCAATGTCAGCCTGTCCCAGGGGTATTCGGTCAATGTTCGCCAGGGGGAGGTGGAAACGGTGGAATTCCATCGCGACCGCGGCGTGTCATTGACGGTCTACCGTGGCCAGCGCAAGGGTCACGCCAGCAGTTCCGATGACAGTCGGGAAAGCCTGCGCGATACCATTGCTGCGGCCCTGGCCATTGCCCGCTTTACCGAAGAAGACCCCTATGCCGGTCTGGCCAGTGCCGAGCAGCTGGCGGCGGATGTGCAGGACCTGGACCTCTACCATCCCTGGTCACTGAGCACCACCGAGGCCATCGAGGAAGCGCTGCAATGCGAAACGGTGGCCCGTGATGATGGCCGCATCGTCAATTCCGAAGGGGCGGCGGTGTCTACCAGCGCCAGTCAGCGTGTCTACGCCACCAGTAACGGTTTTCTGCAGGGCTACCGGGGCACCCACCACAGCCGTTCCTGCAGTGTGGTGGCGGAAGACGAGGCCGGCATGCAGCGCGATTTCTATTATGACGCCAGCCGTGTGCCCGAACGGCTGGCCAGTGCCGCAGCGGTGGGCAAAAAGACCCGTGAGCGCACCCTGGCCCGTCTCGGTGCTGAGGTACCGGAAACCGGCCACTGGCCCGTCATCTATGCGCCGGAAGTGGCTGCAGGTTTGCTCGGGCATCTGATGTCGGCCATCAGTGGCGGGGCGCTTTACCGGCGCAGTTCCTTCCTGCAGGACAGCCTCGGCAAGGCCGTGCTGCCGGCCGGCTACTGGCTGCAGGAATCCCCCCATTTGGCCCAGGGCAACGCCTCCGCCCCGTTTGATGGTGATGGTCTGCCCACCCGGGAGCAGGCCTTTGTGGAAGACGGCGTGCTGCAGCGTTATGCGCTGGGTCTTTATGCCTCACGGCGGCTGAACATGGCGCCCACCGGCAATGGTGGCGGGGTGCGTAACCTGTCCATCAGTGATAGTGGGGAAAACCTGCAACAGCTGATGGCGCGGGTGCCCTGCGGCATTCTGGTCACTGAGGTGATGGGGCAGGGTGTGAACCTGGTCACCGGGGATTATTCCCGCGGCGCCAGCGGTTTCTGGTTTGAGAACGGTGTCATAAAAAATGCACTGCAAGAGTTTACCATTGCCGGACATCTGGGGGAGATGCTGGCGGGGTTGCAGGGAAGCGGTACCGACGTTGACCGGCGCGGCAATATTGCCTGTGGCTCGTTGCTGCTGGGGGC
>JAWVWY010000014.1:0-30762 GCA_033723495.1 Alcanivorax sp.
CCCCACCCACTGAACAAACAGGGACGTGGTGGCCAGTTGTTCCAGACTGAAAGCACGGTAGTAAGTCGCCACCAGGCAGACCACCAGCGCCATCAGCTCCGCCACCACCACCACCACCAACACCGCCCGGGTACTGCAAAGATCCGGCAGGAAACTCTCCCGTGGTTGTTCTGCCATGCGCGTCTTCCCTGAAAAATGTGTTGCCTTCCCGGCAGTTATACATCAGCGGCCCGACAAAAGCCCATCCTTGTGGCGCCCCTCTCCCAACGGCCACCGCCGCCCTGCTATACTGCGCGCCCGCAATTCCGGCTTTAGACGAGCAAGACGATGACTGACAAGCAGCAGAACAAACTCTGGGGCGGCCGCTTCAGCGAATCCACCGACCAGTTCGTGCAGGAATTCACCGCCAGCGTGAATTTCGACCAGCGCATGTACCGTCAGGACATCTTCGGCTCCCAGGCCCACGCCACCATGCTGGCGGAAGTGGGCGTGCTCACCGAGGACGAGCGCGACGCCATCATCAATGGCCTGGCGGAAATCCAGAAAGAGATCGAAGCCGGCGAATTCCAGTGGTCCGTGGCCCTGGAAGACGTGCACATGAACATCGAGGCGCGCCTCACCGACAAGATCGGCATTACCGGCAAGAAGCTGCACACCGGTCGCAGCCGCAACGACCAGGTAGCCACCGACATCCGCCTGTGGCTACGCGACGAAATGCTGATCCTGGAAGAGCAGTACCTGTACCTGATGCAGGGCCTGTTGAACCTGGCCGAGCGTGAAGCCGCCACCATCATGCCCGGCTTCACCCACTTGCAGACTGCCCAGCCGGTTACCTTCGGCCACCACCTGCTGGCCTGGTTCGAAATGCTCAAGCGCGATCGCGAGCGCCTGCTGGACGCCAGGAAGCGGGTTAACCGCATGCCGCTGGGTGCCGCCGCCCTGGCCGGCACCACCTACCCGATCAACCGCCAGCGCACCTGTGAGCTGCTCGGTTTCGACGGTGTCTGCGAGAACTCCCTGGACGCGGTCAGCGATCGCGACTTTGCCATCGAATTCTGCGCCCTGGCCGCCCTCTCCATGACCCACCTGTCGCGCATCAGTGAAGAGCTGGTGCTGTGGACCAGCGCCCAGTTCAACTTCATCAACCTGCCCGACCGGTTCTGCACCGGCAGCTCCATCATGCCGCAGAAGAAGAACCCGGACGTCCCCGAGCTGGTGCGCGGCAAGACCGGTCGCGTCAACGGCCACCTGATCAGCCTGCTGACCCTGATGAAGAGCCAGCCGCTGGCCTACAACAAGGACAACCAGGAAGACAAGGAACCGCTGTACGACGCCGTCGACACCCTCAAGGGCAGCCTGCGCGCCTTCGGCGACATGATCCCGGCGCTGGAGCCCAACCGCGAAGTGATGCGCGAAGCGGCCCGCCGCGGCTTCGCCACCGCCACCGACCTGGCCGACTATCTGGTGCGCAAGGGCATCGCCTTCCGCGACTCCCACGAGATCGTCGGCAAGGCGGTGGCCTACGGTGTGGAGAAGAAGAAGGATCTGGGCGACATGTCCCTGTCCGAACTGAAGCAGTTCAGCGACCAGATTGAGGACGACGTCTTTGAAGTGCTGACCCTGGAAGGCTCGGTGAGCGCCCGTAACCACATCGGCGGCACTGCCCCCGATCAGGTTCGCGCGGCCGTTGCCCGCGCCCGTGACGCCCTGACCAGCGCCGGCCAGTAATACCCGGCCATGCCTTGCCGTCGGCAAGGCATGGCCCACCCCGTCATCCCCCCCTGAATGCATCGTCGCCAGCGCCATAAAAAGCTATACTTGCGCCATTCGATGACCGCCGGAGCCCAACCATGCGCGCCCTGATTCCCCTGCTGCTGCTAGGCCTGCTGAGCGCCTGTGGCCAGAAAGGTTCCTTGTATTTCGCGCCGCAGCCAGCCAGTAAGGCGGCGCCGGCCAGCGCCCAGGCCCCCAGCAAGCAGAACGACGACCAGACACCGAAAAAAGAGCAACCGGACGCCCCTGCGGCCGAACAGGATTAATCATGGATCATTTTCAGTACCGTGACGGCCAGCTGTTTGCCGAAGAACTGCCGGTGGAGCAACTGGCCGAGCGCTTCGGCAGCCCGCTGTACATCTATTCCCGCGCCACCCTGGAACGCCACTTTCAGGCCTTCGACGAGGCCTTCGGCGACCACCCTCATCAGGTCTGTTACGCGGTCAAGGCCAATTCCAATCTGGCGGTACTGAACGTGCTGGCCCGCTGCGGCGCCGGCTTCGATATCGTTTCCGGCGGCGAACTGGAACGGGTACTGCGCGCCGGCGGTGAGCCGGACAAGATCGTGTTTTCCGGGGTCGGCAAAACCGCCGGCGAAATGGCCGCCGCCCTCAAGGCCGGCATCCACTGTTTCAACGTGGAATCCGCCGCCGAGCTGGAACTGCTCAACCTGGTGGCCGGCGAGCTGGACCTGCAAGCGCCTATCGCCATCCGCGTGAACCCGGATGTGGACGCCCAGACCCACCCCTATATTTCCACCGGCCTGAAAGACAACAAATTCGGCGTGGATATCAACCGGGCACCGGCGCTCTATCAGCGCGCCGCCGAGTTGCCACATATCCGTATTCTCGGTATCGACTGCCATATCGGCAGCCAGCTGACCAGGCTGTCGCCCTTCGAGGATGCCCTGGAGCGGGTGCTGAAACTGCTGGAACAGCTGCAGGCCCACGGCATCGAGATCCAGCATCTGGATCTGGGCGGCGGCCTGGGGGTGACCTACGACGACGAGACCCCGCCGCTGCCGTCCGATTATGTACAGGCGCTGCTCCGGCACATTCCCGGCGATCTGCCGGTACACATCGAACCGGGCCGCGCCATCGCCGCCAATGCCGGTATCTTTGTCACCGAGGTGCTGTTCCTCAAGCCCACCGAGCACAAGAACTTCGCCATCGTCGACGGCGCCATGAATGACCTGATCCGTCCCAGCCTCTACTCGGCCTGGCAGAACATCATTCCGGTGAAGCCCCACGATGCGGACTGCCGCACCTGGGATATCGTCGGCCCGGTGTGCGAGACCGGTGACTTCCTCGGCAAGGACCGCGCCCTGTCCCTGGAGGCCGGCGACCTGCTGGCGGTTCGCAGCGCCGGCGCCTACGGCTTTGCCATGGCCAGCAACTACAACAGCCGCAACCGCCCCGCCGAAGTCATGGTCGATGGCGACCAGGCCTATGTGGTGCGCCAGCGGGAAACCATCGACGAGCAGCTCAAACTGGAGACACTGCTGCCCTGATATACAGGCAGCCAAAGGCTGCCTGTTTCAAACCGGCTTACATTCGCGCAACGCTTTTACTCTCGATTCTGCTTGCGGCTACCGCCATGGTAATTTCCATACCGACAAGTATGGGGTTCACCATGACACAGATGACGGCACCGCTGCGGGCCATGGCAGCGGCCACACTACTGACACTGGCCGCCTGTGGTGGCGGCAGCTCTTCCAGCGCCGACAGCACGGAGAGCACCAGCAATACACCAACGGCCAACAGCACCACGCCCCAGCCGCAGACAGCGCCTTCCGACCCCAATAGTAACAGCATCACCAGCGGCCCCCTGACCCGTTGTGATAGTGCCAGCTACCCTTCCCTGACCTGGACCCAGTGCGAAGCGGAAAACTACGCGGTGACCGCGCAGAACCCGGCCGGCCACCTGCCACTGCTGCCCGGCGTGATTGCCGCTACCAGTGCCTACCAGAGCGACAGACTGGCGCTCACCGTCACCGACCCGGAGCGCCAGCCCAACCCGGACAGCTGCACCAGTGTGCTGCTATGCCCGGTAGACCCGCGCGTCCAGCACTGGCAGGACAACGGCGGCCTGGTGGAACCGGTACTGTTTACCTCACGCTCCGGTGCCACCCTGTCCGGCCATGTCTGGGCCACCCGGGACGGCCCGGCCAAGCGTCCCGGCATCGTTATCATCAACGGCTCGGTGATCGGCTTTGAACAGATTTACTGGTATGCCGCCCAGGCCCTGGCCAAGGCCGGTTTTGTGGTGATGACCTTTGACGCCCAGGGCGAAGGCATGTCGGACCAGTTCGGCCAGTCGCCGGACCTGACCGAGGACGCCTTTGCCGGCACCCCCGGGCTGGACCTGCTGACACCCGGCAGCTACAGCGACAACGGTCTGGGCGGCAACGGCCTGCCCTTCTACGACGGCGGCGAGGATGCCCTGAACTTCTTCCTGTCGACGCCGAACTCGCCCTATCAACCGGTGCCCAGCCGCACCACCGGCACCTCCCACGCCGACAAACAGAATCGGCGTGTCAGCGAGGGCCGCAATGCGGCGTTCAACCCGCTCTGGACGATGCTCAATCCGCAGTCGATTGGCCTCGCCGGTCACTCCTATGGCGCGGAAGCGGCCAGCTGGCTGGCCCAGCAGGATAACCGGGTCAAGACCGCGGTGGCCTGGGATCAACTCTGTGTGCCGATCTCGCCCTCGCCGGATGAAACCACCGCGGTGAGCAGCACACCGATGAACAATGTGGGCGGCATTCCCACCCCCATCGCCTATGGCATTGGCACCCCCTGTTTCGGCGCGCCGGATGAACCGCTGGCACCAATCACCACACCGGTGTTCGGCATCAGCTCCGACTATGCCCTGGCACCACAGCCCTACAATCAGCCCCCCCAGCGCGACATCAAGAGCAAGGCATCCCGCTTCTATTCAGAGGCCGGCGTGGACAGCGGCACCCTGGTGATTCGCGGCGGCACCCACTACGACTATAACGATGTGCCGGTGGCGATCCCCGCCACCCTGCGCGGCATTGATCTGGTCACCTGGTACACGGTGGGCTGGTTCAAGAAATACCTGCAACATGACCCGCAGGGCGATGCCATGCTGCTCAGCAGCCGCTGGCGTAATGACGAAGGCGCCCGCGCGCTGGACCCGGCCGGCGACGGCAACATGTTTTCCTGGCATTACCGCTCACGGCTGGCGATCACACGGGAAGACGGCCAACGCTTCGATTGCGAAGACCTGCGCCACGGCTGCGCCGCACAGGTGCCGGCAGCGGCAGATGGCGAGGCGCCGGATTACAGCTTTATGCAGGTCATCAATAACTAGTCAGGCAGCCTGACGCAGGGGCCGGTTGTGATCGGCCCCTGCCTGCCCGGCCTGTTGCCGCTCATGGCGCAAACGCCGCCCCAGCAGCCAGTGCCCCATTGCCAGCAAGGGCAATAACAGGCCGGCCACCACGTGCACCAGGCTGGAGCCGATCGACAGGGCTTCATCGCCGGCATAGAAAATCCCCAGACAGGACAGCATCAGCACCACCAGCACCGTCATCAGTAACACACCACTGATGCGGTTCTTGCCACGGCGCCAGCCAGCGCGCATGTGCACACTCCACAGCGCCCCCAGCAGCCAGGCCAGTAGCAGGCCGCCGCCGGTATGCAGCAGAGCGATCCCGGTGCGTTGGGAAAAATCCGGGCGCCAGGGCACATCCATCTGCAAACGCATATCCAGGAAGGTGGGCAGCAGGGCCAGCCCGGTGACCACAATCAGCAACAAACAGGTGTACAGCAGCCCGCTGAAATGCCGTGGATAACCTCGCATGCCTCTCTTGATACCGTTGTTCATGCTATTTCTCATGCCGCCTGTTGCGCTGACGGCTCCAGCAACAGCCCGCCCAGCGCCCGGATACGTTCGGCCCGCTGCGCGGCAGGCGTGCAGGCGGCCACCTTGGTCAAGGCATCGGCGCGCCAGGCAAAACGGGCGCAGACGCTCCAGCAATGGCAACCGGGTTGCGCGGCACCCACCAGATAACCGGGAAAGCGGTCCGGCTCCGCCGGTTGTTGGGCGGAGGTGGCCAGCGCCAGGTTGACGCCCTCACCCTGCATCAATACCCGACCGGACGGGTTGCGGACCAGCAATGGTTGTGGCTGCTCGCCAAACAGGCGCAGATCACCACCGGCATTGACCGCGCCCTGGCGGATACCGGCGCGCTTGAGCGCCAGCACCGCACAATCCACCGCATAGCCCTTGGCCAGGCCATCCACGGTCAGCCGGACCGGCCGCGCCAGGCGCGCTGCGCCCGGACGCAGCTGGATGTCGTTTTCTTCCCCGCACGGCAGGTAATCACCGCCATGGTCCGGCAGCACACCGGCAGCCACCAGTTCGCCGCCCACGGTGGCATTGAAACGCCGTCCACTGAGGGCGGTCATGGCACGCGCCAGCGCCAGCACCCGCAGGCTCAGCGAAGAGAGGGCCAGCCAGTCACCGCCGGCCTGGTTGAGTCGGGTCAGCTCGCTGACCGGTGACTGGAAGGAAAGCCGATCATGCACCGTTTGCATCACCGCAAAGGCTGCACTGATGGCGGCCTGACAGCGATCCTGCGGCCCGCATGGCTGGATTTCCACGAAGGTTCCCAGCAGCGGGCGGGCTCGGCGGACCTCAGGCATCGCGCAGGGCCACCTGTTGCAACGCCAGCAGCCGCCTCACCCCATCGGTGAGGTTGCGGCATGACAGGGTGGCACCACTGATATTGGGGATATCGCGCCCCAGTCTCAGGGTGTCTTGCAGGCTCTTGCCGGCGAAGTTGGCGCGCCAGTCCGCCTGGCGCACTTCACCGCCATGGGTTTCCCGGTAATTAAGAATTTCCACCCCGATCACCTCACCCTGCGGCGACAGCGCGGCAGCGTAGGTAATGTATTCGTGCTTGCCGACTACGTCATCGACAATAAACCAGCCCAGCCGCTCGCCATCCTTCATGGCGCTCCACACCGGTTGGCTGTCCTGGCGCTGGCGCACGCCGGACAGTTTGCGGATGGCATCTTTCTGCGCATCGGTGAGCGTCAGCGGATGCTCGGCAAAGCGGCTGGCGTCGGCAAAAAGCAGTTTCTGTGCCTGGGTGGTCGTGAGGTACTGGGTACCATGCGCCGCCGGAGCCACCAGGGCCACGGCGGGGACCAACCACAGGGGCTGCCAGTCACGATTCATGGCGATTCTCCCTGTTGCAAATGGGCCGGATCAGAAGTTGTAGCCCAGCTTCAGGCGCACTTCCTGCTCGGTCTTTTCGACCAGATGAAGATCATGATCCTGCTGGCCGGCATACATCTCACCACCACCTTTAACCTGCTTGAACCAGGTCAGCGTGGCCCACCATTTCTTGCTGGCATAGTGCAACGTCGGCCCCAGGAAGACACTCCAGCGCTCCTGGCCCACTTCGGTTTCGAATTCGGTCTCGTAAACGGTTTCCGCACCGATATACCAGTTATCCACGAAGCGGTAGCTCAAGCCGGTGCCGGTCTTGAACTCGATTTCCATTTCCGGGTCGGTGGGCCAGTCAAAGCCGGCCGGCAGATTATCGATCTCGGCCCGGTCGGCATAGGTGCTTTCCATGCCCAGGTTCCCCACCCAGATCAAACGCCCTTCCATGAAGTACTTCTGCGCCAGCAGTTTCAGCTCCATGGACAGGGTGTCCTTGTCCTGCCCGGAGTGCGGGTCCAGCCAGTCGTAGTTCACCGAGAAGTAGGTGGCCAGACCGATGGGATCCAGCGCCGGCTTGAGAAAGTTGTACTTCATGCCCAGCTCCACGCCGGATGGGCGCAGACCGTACTTCTCGGCCTTGGGCAGGTAGCCATCGATGATCAGGCCATGGGTATCAATGGACTGCATCTTGAGGCTGGCGGAGGTGGAAAAGCGGTCGGTCACGCCGTATTCCAGCTCGGTCTTGGTATTGATCGCATGGTAGGTGCCCTGGCCCTTGTCGTCCCGCGAGGTCACCCACTGATACAGCTCGCCACTGCCCTTGGGCAGGGTTTCGGCACCCGCCACATAACCAAACAGGTTTTCATCCGCATGGGCGCTCTGGGCCAGCAAGGCAGCAGGCAGAGTCAGGCCAGCAAGTAAACGACGCATCATATTCCCCTTGTTTCCTTCCATAACGACAGGCCTCACGGCCTTCATCAGCATTGAGGGGCAGGAGATTATGATACCAATAACGCAAATGCAAGCGATTCGCATTTATATTTGCAGAATGACGCCGGGCGTCTCCCCGGCGCTGACTACTCCGGGCGCGTCAAGGGCTTGACCAGGGTATGGCCGTGACGGTCACACAACTGCTGTTTCAGCAGCGGCAGGGTCTGCGACAAGTGCTGGGCCAGCAAATAGGGCGGGTTGATCACCAACATACCGGAACCGGTCATGCCACGGCCGCTGCCGTCGGCGCGCACACAGCACTCCACCCGCAACAGATCCGGAAAACCCGCCTTGACGAAACGCCGCACAAAGCTTTCCGTACGATTGCGATCCAGCACCGGGTACCAGACCGCGTAGGTGGCGGTGGCAAAGCGGCCCAGGCCTTCGCGCACGCCGTCGAGAACGGCGGTGTAATCCGCCTCCAGCTCATAGGAGGGGTCGATCAGCACCAGGCCGCGTCGGTGGGTGGGCGGCAGCATGGCGCGCAGGCCCTGCCAGGCATCCAGCTTTTCCACCCGCACTCGCTTGTCGCCGGCAAAACGCTGCTTGAGCAGCGGATAATCCGTGCTGTGCAGTTCGCTACACTGCAGCCGGTCCTGTTCCCGCAGCAGCGCCGCGCTGATCAGCGGCGAGCCGGGATAGTCGGTGAGATGCCCTACCGGGTTCAGCTTCTCCACCAGCGCCAGATAACGGTCCAGCAAAGGATCGCCGAAACGCTGACCAAACAGGCGGCCAATGCCATCCTGATATTCCCCGGTCTTCTGCATATGCTCGCTGGCGATCACATAACTGCCGGCACCGGCGTGGGTATCGTGAACCGTGAAGGGTTTATCCTTGCGCTTCAGGTAGTCGATGATGGCGACCTGCACCAGGTGCTTGAGAACATCGGCAAAGTTGCCGGCGTGATAACTGTGGCGATAGGACAACATGGTGGAGACCCGAAGAAAGTGGTGCCGCATTGTACACTGCCTGTGGCCAAACACCCGCCTCTGACAGGACGCCAGCGGCCATAACCGGTGAACCTGACGACACCTGCCTCCCGGAGTACAATGGCGCTTTTACCGATGCGGACACCAGCATGAACCTGCGCTTTACCAAAATGCATGGCCTGGGCAACGATTTCATGGTCATCGATGCCATCAATCAGCCGCTGCCGGAAACCGGACTGCCGTTTGCCGCCGAGGATGTGCGCCGTCTGGGAGACCGCCATTTCGGTATCGGCTTCGACCAGATGCTGATCGTGCAGCCGGCCCGCAGCCCGCAGGCGGACTTCCGTTATCGCATTCTCAATGCCGACGGTTCCGAGGTCAGCCAATGCGGTAATGGTGCCCGCTGTTTTGCCCGTTTTGTGCGTCAGGCCGGGCTGACCGACAAGGAGCGCATCGTGGTGGAAACCGCTGCCGGCCAGATGACCCTGACCGTCAATGCCGATCAACAGGTCACCGTGGACATGGGCGCACCACGCTGGGCCCCCGAAGACATCCCCATGATCGCCAGCGCAGAGGCCGACAGCTATTTTCTGGTCAGTGGCACACAGGCCTGGGAAGTGGGTGCGGTAGGGCTGGGCAACCCGCACTGCACCCTGCTGGTGGAAAACGTGGACAACGCCCCGGTGGAGACCGTCGGCCCCCTGCTGGAAAGCCATCAACAGTTCCCCGAGCGAGTCAATGTGGGCTTCATGCAGGTGATAAGCCGCAACGAAATCCGCCTGCGGGTGTTCGAGCGCGGCGCCGGCGAGACGCTGGCCTGCGGTTCCGGCGCCTGTGCTGCGGTGGTGATCGGCCAACGTCGTGGTTTGCTCGACACCGCAGTAACCGTGCACCTGCCCGGCGGCACTCTGCAAATTGCCTATAACGGTGACGGCGGCATCCAGATGACAGGGCCCGCCAGCCATGTCTATGATGGCACCATCAACGTGACCCCGGCGGCATGATCCATACAGACCAGCGCCAGGCAAAGTAAAGGACGCTCACATGACGGAACAGCACAAGGCCAGCGCCGACCAGGTTGCCGCCTACCTGCGCGACAACCCGGATTTTTTCCAGCAACGCCCGGAGCTGCTGGAGCTGTTGCGTCTGCCCGATTCAAAGGGAGACGCGGTGTCCTTGCTGGAGCGCCAGGCGAGCATCCTGCGCGACCGCAACAACGAGCTGCGCGACCGCCTCAACGGCCTGCTCGATGTGGCGCGGGAGAACGATCACCTGTTCGACAAGACCCGCCGCCTGACTCTGGCATTGCTGGAAGCCCGTGGCGCCGAAAAGTTGTTCCGCAACCTGCTCAAGAGCCTCAGCGAAGACTTCCGCTGCGATCAGGTGGCGCTGATGCTCTACGACCGGGAAATGCCGATTCTCGGCGACCTGCGCAATCAGGTACGTTGCGTGGACAGCGAAGCCCTGCCCTCGGCCCTCAACCACCTGCTGCGTAGCGGTAAGGCGGTATGTGGCGCCATGCGTGCCGAGGAAATGGAAGCCCTGTTTCAGGAAAACGCCGCCGACATCCGCTCCGCCGCCATGGTGCCGCTGGAGCACCAGGGCCGCCTGGGTCTGCTGGCCATCGGCAGCAAGAGCGCGATGCACTTTCGCAGCTCGCTGGGCACCCTGTTCATCACCCATATCGGCCAGGTACTCAGCCGTCGCCTCTACGAAGTGGTGCGCCAATACCCGCATCAGGCGGCGATGAAATCAATGAATAGTGAATAAGTAATAATGAATAATGAAAACAACGCCTCTTTAGACGTTACTAATTCTTCATTATTAATTATCAATGCTTTCCTGGAACACCTCGCCAGCGAACGCCGCCTTTCCACCCACACGGTGATCAACTATCAGCGCGATCTGGCGCTGGCCAGCAAGCTGTTCGGCCAGCCGGACTGGTCCCGCCTCACCGTGCACGATGTCCGCCATCTGGTCGCCACCCTGCACCGCCAGGGCAAGAGCGGCAAGACCATCCAGCGCTGCCTGTCCACGCTGCGCACCTTCTATCGCTACCTGATGCGCGAAGGGTTGGCGCGGGACAACCCGGCCATGGATGTCCGCGCGCCCAAAAGCGGCAAGCGCCTGCCCAAGGCACTGGATGCGGATCAGGTCGGCCAGCTGCTGGATGCCGGCCAGAGCAGCAGTGAACCGTTGGCGATCCGCGACCAGGCGATGATGGAGCTGCTGTATGCCTGTGGTCTGCGCCTGGCAGAGCTGCTCAGCCTCAATCTCGACAGCATCGACATGCATGCCGCCCAGCTCCTGGTCACCGGCAAGGGCAACAAGACCCGCCTGTTGCCGGTGGGGCAACCGGCCATCCGCGCACTCCAGCGCTGGCTGAAAATTCGCGCCCTGCTGGCCAGGGATCATCACGAGCCGGCGCTGTTTGTCAGCCAGCGCGGACAGCGCCTGTCGCCCTCCAGCGTCCAGCAGCGACTCAAACGCGCCGCCCGGCAACGGGGGCTCAGTGATCACCTGCATCCCCACAAGCTGCGCCATTCCTTTGCCACCCACCTGCTGGAATCTTCCGGCGACCTGCGGGCAGTGCAGGAATTACTGGGGCATGCGGATCTGGCCACCACCCAGGTCTATACCCATCTGGATTTCCAGCATCTGGCGCAGGTCTATGACGGCGCCCACCCACGCGCCCAGCGGCATAAGGAAGATGAGGACTGAACCTTGTTCATGTCTTCCATGAAACGATAAGTGCACGTTTATCCCGAAGCGTACAAGCCTTAGACTAAAGAGGCTGACACCAGGGGCGGCCATCTTCCACCCCGGTTACAACAGGACCCTGTAACGCCATTCACTCTCGTAAGGATGCTGAACGTATTGGCAGGCAACAGTCCATGAGCACCCTGAAACTGATCACCTTTGACCTGGACAATACTCTCTGGCCGGTGGATGAAGTCATCCGGCAGGCAGAGCGGCTGTGCGGCGAGTGGATCGCCGAGCGCCACCCGGAGGTGGCGCATGCACTGACCGCCGACCGGATCCGCGAATTACGCGATGTGCTGATACGGGAAAAACCTGCCTACCTGGACAACCTCACTGCCCTGCGTCGCGACGCCATGAGCCGGGCCTTCGAACACGCCGGCTACCGCCGTCAGGACGCGGAACGGATTGCCGATGACGCCTTCAAGGTGTTCCACGAAGCCCGCAACCGGGTGACCTTCTTCCCCGGCGCCGTTGAAGTTCTGGAAACCCTGGCGGACAGCTATATGCTCGGCGCCCTGACCAACGGCAACGCGGACCTGAAGCAGATCGGCATCGCCGATCTATTCACCTTCCACCATTCCGCCGAGACGGTTGGCAAACGCAAACCGGCGCCGGACATGTTCGAGGCGGCCTTGCGCAGTGCCGGCACCCGGGCCCACCAGGCCATGCATGTGGGCGACCACCCCCACGAAGACGTTCATGCCGCCCGCCAACATGGCTGGCATGCGGTATGGGCCAACCTGGTCGATCTGCGCTGGCCGGATGAACTGGCGCGCCCGGATCATCATATCCATAATCTCCACGAACTCACTGATCTGGTACCCCTTTTCGATGACTGACCAACGCCTCCAGCTGCAAGCCCTGCTCAACAACCTGCAAGACGAAATGCACCGACAGGGTCTGTGGGACAGCCAGCCACCATCGCCCGGTGCGTTTGAAAGCCAGACCCCGTTCTTCGCCGATACCATGGATTTCAGCCAGTGGCTGCAATGGGTTTTTGTCGCACGCTTTCGCGCGCTGCTGGAGACGGATCATCCGCTGCCCGGCCAGTGCGATGTCGCGCCCATGGCCGAAGAGGCTCTCAAGGAAATCGAACAGGACGCCACCCGGATCATCGAGCTGCTGAAGAGTTTTGACGACCATTTCTGAGTCTGTCGCCCCTTGCAAGCCCGTCACATCGACATCAGTCACCAGGCCGGCAGTGTTAACGCAGCGCAACCCCTGCTTTTAAAACATTGCAAAACTGTCTGGCGGCGGCTATCGCAAGGACCGCATATCCGCGCTAGACTGAATTCATGAATACCGCAATGGCACCTCAAATGATCGACTCCCCGCAGGAAAAACTGGCGGCCATTCTCGACAGTCATCAGCCGCGCAGTGTTCTTGCCATCAGCCTGAATCCCATCCCCGTGCTTGAGCACTGGTGTCACGATCACGACTGCAGGCTCATCAGCATCCAGGAGCAGGATCCATTCACCGCCCTGGAAGCTCTGGAGCGCGTCGACATGGCCGTGGTCGCCGACCAGCTGGAGTACATGAGCCAACGCGATGGCGAATCCCTGCTCGGCCTGTTGCGTAACCTGCACACGGATTCGCTGGTGGCGGTCTATCAGCCGGCCTTGGCACCGAGCCGACTGCGCTGGCCTGCCAACGGTTTTCTGGCCCTGGGCTGTCGCACTGAAGGCCACTACGCCCAGGATGGCCGTGCACTGGACATCTACAGTTACGACCTGGACAACTACAACTTCGAACGCCGCTGGAACAACCCGCGCTTCTGGGCCAACCCGCAGAACTGGGGCAAGTACTGGTGGTGAGCTGATGATCGCCGCGCCACGCTTTACCCGCACGGCGCCCTGTCGTAAGGTTCGCGCTTGCCCTGACCACTAAGCGCACCATGATTGGACAACGTTTTCGCGAAATCTTCTATTTCTGGTGGCGCCACCTGGCGCCCCTGTTTCTGGTTGTCGCCCCCTTTGCCCTGCTTAACCAGGCCGTGCAATGGTGGCTCGGACCCACCGTCATCCTCAAGGATGACACCATCAACAGTATCAATTTGAACTCGACGCTGCTGGTGCTAATGCTGCGCCCGCTGGCAGATGCCGTGATCATTGCACAACTGGCGTTCATCCAGGCCGGCCAGCCACGGGGCTTGCTGGCCTGCCTGATACCGGCACTGACACGTCTGCCGGCGCTGCTGGCCACCTACTTCCTGATGGGGATCGCCGTCAGCCTCGGCTGGCTGGCGTTTTTCTTCCCGGCCCTGTGGGTCTACGCGCGGCTGTGCTTCGCCCCCTACCAGGTACTGCTGCGCAACCAGCCCCCTCTGGTCGCCCTGCAGGACGCCTTCAACCGCTCCCAGGATCAGCAATGGCCGCTGTTGCTGGTACTGGTGATGGTATTTCTGGTCGCCCTGCTGGTCAGCAGCGCAATCAGTACGCTGATCGGGCAGATACTGGGTAACGGTCTCACCGGCCAGGCACTGGCGGCTTTGGTGGCCGCCTTGCTGGGCACCGTCACCAATGTGGCAGTCTTCCGCTTCTGGACACTAAGTCAGCAGCCATCATCCTGACGAACAACATCGGCAGGGGCAGCCAGGTGTTTTTAATGGCATACTGCCAGACAGGGAATCTGCTCCATGGGCAGGCCCATGGCGTTTTTGGAAGTGCCTATTCAGGGGGAGTACCGTGCCGCAACACACCATGCATCTGAGCTGGGCCGCCGATGGCGACCAGGAGCATTATCTCTGGCATCTGCCCGACGGCAACGAGGTCAGAGTGGTGGATGGCCATCATGGCCAGCAGGAATTCATGGAGCCGGAGGAAGCCTTTCTGGCCTCTCTGTCCAGCTGCCATTTGCTGTCCTTTTTGACCGAAGCCGCCCGCGAAGGGCTGGTGGTCAGCAGCTATGACGACGACCCGGTGGCAGTACTGGGACAGAACCCTCAGGGTCGCATCTTTGTTAGCCAGGTCACTCTGACACCGCTGGTATTGTTCAGCGATGGCGAACAACCGACCACTGCCCAGATCCAGGCCATTCACCAGCGCGCCCATGAAAAATGCTTTATCGCCCAGTCGATCAAAAGCGAAATCCGCATCGAACCCCGCAACTAGCAGGCTGTTGAAACAGGCTCAGGCGCGCTGGTACACCACAAAGGAATAATCGTAGGGGTTGGGGCCTTCGGCGGCGAAGTCCTCGCGCCCCAGCTCCTGCCATTGCTGATAATCCAGCGCCGGGAACCAGGTGTCGCCCTCCACGTCGGCGTGCACCTCGGTGATATAGAGCCGCTCGGTCCGTGGTAGCGCCAGCGCATAGATTTCCGCCCCGCCCATCACCACCGCTTCTTCCTGGCCATCGATGAAGGCCACATTCTCCGCCAGGCTAATGGCCTCTTCCAGGGTCGCCACCACCTTGGCGCCTGGCGCCTGATAACCCGGCTGACGGGTGATGACGATATTGGTACGCCCGGGCAGCGCCTTGTTCAGCGACTCCCAGGTCTTGCGCCCCATGATCACCGGCTTGCCGAAGGTGACCTGCTTGAAATACTTGAGATCATTGGGCAGGTACCAGGGCAGCTTGTTATCGCGGCCGATCACATTGTTGCTGGCCTTGGCGACCATCATGGCAAGTCGAATGGGCATTCAAACCTCGCTTACACGCATCACGCTTTCACGCACCACGCGTGCCGGCGTGTATGCGTGAAGCGTGCAGGCGTTATCAGATCGCCACCGGCGCCTTGATATGGGCGTGGGGCTCATAGTCACTCAGGGTGAAATCATCAAAGGTGAAGGCAAACAGATCCTTTACCTGCGGATTCAGCGTCATGGTCGGCAAGGCACGCGGCTCGCGGGCCAGCTGGGTGTCGGCCTGCTGCAGATGATTGGAATAGAGGTGCGCATCGCCCAGGGTGTGCACAAAATCCCCCGGCTGCAGATCACAGACCTGGGCCATCATCAGCGTCAGCAACGCATAGGAGGCGATATTGAAAGGCACTCCCAGGAAGATGTCGCCGCTGCGCTGGTAGAGCTGGCAGCTGAGCTTGCCGTCGGCCACGTAGAACTGGAACAGGCAGTGGCAGGGCGGTAGCGCCTGCTTGCCGGCGGCGGCGTTGGCATCCGGCGAAATGCTCGGGTCCGGCAGTACCGCCGGGTTCCAGGCGCTGACAACCAGACGGCGGGAATCCGGATTGCGCTTGATCTCCGAGAGCACCTGGCTGATCTGGTCGATCACCTGACCATCGGGGGTTTTCCAGCTGCGCCACTGTTCGCCATAGACCGGCCCCAGCTCACCCTCCGGGGTGGCCCACTCGTCCCAGATGGAAACGCCGTTGTCCTTCAGATAGCGGATATTGGTATCGCCGGACAGGAACCACAGCAGCTCGTGAATGATCGAGCGCAGATGCAGCTTCTTGGTGGTGAGCATGGGAAAACCGGCGCTCAAATCAAACCGCATCTGGTAACCGAACACCGCATAGGTACCGGTGCCGGTACGGTCTTCCTTGAAGGTGCCGTGCTCGCGCACATGGCGCAGCAGATCCAGATATTGCTTCATACGGTGGCTCCCCGCTCATGGCGCCGGTAGGCCCAGATCATCATGCCCGCACCGATAATCACCATCGGCGCGCTCAGCAACATGCCCTCGGTGAGCCAGCCACCGAACAGGTAGCCGATCTGGACATCCGGGGTACGGAAAAACTCACAGGTGATACGCGCCACGCCGTAGCCCACCCCGAACAGGCCGGTAATGGCACCGGCCGGACGCGGCCTGGCGGAATAAAACCACAGCACCAGGAACAGCACCACCCCTTCCAGGGTAAATTCGTACAGCTGGGACGGATGCCGCGGCACCTGCATGGGGTCGGTGGGGAAAATCATCGCCCAGGGCACATTGGACGGGTGCCCCCACAGCTCGGCGTTCATGAAGTTGCCCAGCCGCCCGGCGGCCAGGCCGATGGGCACCATCGGCACCATGAAATCCGCCACCTGGAAATAGCGCTTGCCGGTCTTGCGGGCAAACAGACCGAAGGCCACCAGCACACCGATGGCGCCACCATGGAAACTCATGCCGCCGGTCCACACCTCGAACAGCCACAGTGGGTCAGCGAGAAACTTGTCGAAGTTATAGAACAGCACATAACCGATACGGCCACCGAGAATCACGCCCATGGCGCCATAAAACACCAGGTCGCCAACCTGCTCGCGGGTCCAGCCGGAATTGGGCCTGTCGGCGCGACGATTGCCGAGCCACCAGGCGGCGGCAAAGCCGAACATGTACATCAGCCCGTACCAGTGCACCTTCAACGGCCCAATGGAAACGGCAACCGGGTCAATCTGCGGATAGGTAATCATGCGATATCACCCCAGGACCAACTTCAGGCCCAACAAAAACAGCACCAGCGCGAATACCTTCTTGAGCGTGGCCGACGGCAAACGATGACTGAGCCGGGCACTGAAACGCGCCATGGGAAAACTGGTGAGCACTATACCGGCTGTGGCCGGCAGATACACATACCCGAATGCGCCCGCGGGCAAGTCGTGCTCCCCCCAGCCGGCCAGCGCGAAGGCTACCGTGCCGGACAGGGCGATAGGCAGGCCGCAGGCGGCGGATATGGCCACCGCCTGCTGCATCTTCAGGCGACACCAGGTCAGGAACGGCACCGTCAGCGAACCACCACCAATGCCGAACAACGCTGAGCCGGTACCGATCACCATACCCGCCAGCCCCAGCCCCAGCGGGCCGGGCACCCGCTCCGGGGCATCCGCCGCCACCACTCGGCGCCCGGCCAGCAACATCTGCAGGGCCACCAGCATGGCAAAGAGGCCGAACAGCCGGGTCAGCAAGGCGCCCTTCATGCCATCGGCAATAAAGGCCCCGGCGAAGGCCCCCACCACAATCCCCGCCGCCAGTTGCCAGACCAGTGGCCAGCGCACAAAACCGGCGCCATGATGGGTGCGCACGGCACTGATGGATGTGACAATAATGGTGCTCAGGGAGGTCGCCACCGCCATCTTGGCGACCAGCTCCACCGGAAACCCGAGCCCCTTGAACAGGAAAATCAGCGCCGGCACGATCACCACGCCGCCGCCCAGCCCCAGGGCGCCGGCCAGCAGGCCAGCGGCCACGCCGACACCAAGACAGATCAGGAATAAATGCAGCATGGCTGCTCCTCGCAAACAGGACAGGTATGCTAGCACGGCGCACAGAGGACGGTAGGCATGCGCCATGCCCAGTCGCCACGGCGAGCGTCCACAACAATCCCCGGATACAGGAAAGCGACAGATGTGCATCGTTCTTTTCGACTGGCAGCCCGGCTCACAAACCCCACTGCGGCTGGCCGCCAACCGCGATGAATTCCACGCCCGCCCGGCGGAACCGGCGCGCTGGCGCGGCGACATCTTCTGCGGGCTGGACCTGAGTGCCGGCGGCACCTGGCTGGGTATCCACCGGGACGGGCGCATGGCGGTGGTCACCAACTACCGCGAACCGATCACCGAACGCCAACCCGGTGAGCGCTCCCGTGGCCAGCTGCCAATGGCCTTCCTGGAAAGCGACCAGAGCCCGGAAGCCTTCTGCCGCGCCCTGGCCGACGAGCAACACCACTATGGTGCCTTCAACCTGCTGGTCAGTGACCGTCAACAGCTCTGGTACCTGGGCAACCGTGGCGCCGAGCCACAGGCCGTGGCCGCCGGTGTCCACGGCCTCAGCAACGGTCTGCTGGATGATCCCTGGCCCAAAGTGGAACGGGGCAAACAGCGTCTTGATGACGCGCTCAATCAGGGGGGCAAGCTGGAACAATTGCTGACGGTGGTCAACGACCCCTACCAGCCCGACGATGCCCACCTGCCGGATACCGGCGTCGGCCTGCAACTGGAACGGCTAGTGGCACCGATTTTCATTCGCTCTGTGCAATACGGCACCCGCGCCAGCTCGGCGGTGATTGTCAGTGCCGATGACGGCCCACAGATGCTGGAACAGGGCTGGCAATCCGATGGCAGCACCGGGCCGCGACGGGACAGCCGGGAAACGGCGTGACTATTTTGCCCAGAAAGGGGACCAGGACGATCGTCCCCCCGGGAGCATTCGACACAGCGCAATGGTGTTAAACAGCTCTCACTGGTGGTAACTGTCAGCGATTTCCTACAGATATCCACTGGGCGGCCTGTTAGCGTTCCCTGCCTTGATCCCGGCAAGGAAGCAGAAGCCCCCATGGATACGTTATCATTGCAGGCAGCAGACCGGCTGCCCACCACCTCATCGCCCTATATCACCACTCTCGTTTGTCGGGATGGCGCTCTTCACGTCATCTGCCTCAATCACGGCAATCTGCAGCCAGTATGTCATGTCGCCGAAACCGTCACCGCCCTGCAAGACGGTGACCGGGTACTTTGTCTTTTTGATGACACCCTCGGGGTGGTGGTCACCGACCGCATCGTCCCGCTGGCCGATAGCCACCCAGGCACGGATCTGGTTACCGAACTGGACAACGGCCAGCTCCTCTTCGACGCCCCCAAGGGGCTGCTACTGCGCAGCGGCGACGCCCAGATAGAGCTGCGCCCGGATGGCACCCTGATGCTGGATGGACGGGAAATCCACGCCATCGCCGACGGCATCAATCGCCTGCTTGGCGCCCGCATCGAACTCAACTGACCGCACCATGCCCACAGCCATCCGCCTCAGCCACTACGGACTCAACGCCCCCACAGGCACGCATCCGGCCGGGATATTTTTAGCCTGCCAGGCCGGAATCCCGGCGTATCAGGCCGACAGGAGCCTGTGCATTCCCGACCCCATCAGCGGCAAACCCGATCCGATCATGCTGGGGCGAATCCCCAACGAACACGACCAAGCCCCATTTAACCCACAGCGCCTGATCCCGGCCCTGGACTCCCTACTGGACGAGAATACCCCAGCCCTGGCGGACAGCCGGGTACTGCTTTGCCTCCCGGCGCCTGATCAGGCACGTCATGCACGCCTGCAACAGGCCCTTATCCCCTGGCTTGAGCAGCGTCTGGCGGAGATAAACTCGGCCGGCGAAATACGCGTGATCGGCCCCCACACCTTGCGCGAGACGCTGGCGGAAGAATGGCGGCACCTTCAGCGAGGGCATCGCACCGCGCTAACCCTGCTCGGAGTCGACAGCCTGCTTAACGAGGAAACCCTCAACGAACGGCTGCCGGCTAACAATGTACGCACCCATAGCTGGAACCATGGCCAGGTACTCTCGGAGGCCATTGCCGTGGTGAGGTTTGAAGCCTGCGATACCCTGCAGCCCGGCGATATTTCCTGCACCGGTCTTGGCAGCCACTCGACAACCGAAACGAATCAGCCCCACCAACAGGGCCGGGCCCTGGCCACCGCTACCCGTCTGGCCGTAGATAATGATGCCATTCCCCGTCCCGACCGGCTGGTGCTGTCGCACTCACAAACCCGTGAGCATGAACTCAGCTGGTACTCCACCCAAACAGACCTGTGGCCTGTGCGCCTTTCCAACCGCGAAAACCTGGCCATGCGAAAAGGGCAAAATGAAGCGCCGCAACCGACACTGCCAGCGCCGCTGCAGATCCTGCGCCCGGCACTCACCATCGGCGATAGCGGTGCGGCCAGCTTGCCCGTGGGCCTGATCATCGCCTGTGAAGCGCTACGCTTTCGCCTCTTTCCGGCAAATACTGCGCTGGTGCTGGACAGTCCCGGCGGCCCGCAACATCTGGCCATGCAATTGCACCATCAACGACCAAACAACGCACAACATACCGATTCAATGGAAGGAGCCCGCCATGGGTAATACCCTGATCAACGGCCTCACCGCTGTTCATGCCGGCTCCGGTGGCACCCTTGTCGCCATGGATATTTGCAAGACCCCGCCTCTTTGCCAGCCCATTCCCTACAGCAACGTGGCCATGAGCTCGGATGCCGCCGGCACCGCCAGCTCCGTACGGGTCAACAGCAATCCGGTTTGCCATGTGGCATCCACCTTCGCCAAAAGCAGCGGCGACATGGCCGGCACCTGCGGCGGAATCCTGTCCGGCACTATCGCCGGTCAGGCGGAATTTATCACCTTCTCGCCCAATGTCTTCGTGGAAGGTCAACCCGCCGTACGCCAGAACGACATGATGGTGTCCAACATGCGCAACACCGCACCCGCCCCGCTTCAACAGGCCGGAGCCGGCCTGCCCCGGGGACTCACCGCAGAAGAAACCGAAGAACAAACCCTGGAACCCAGCCACCGCCTGGATGTGGAACACCTGGCTCCCGCCCAGCCCCGTCGCCGCCACTTCGTGCGCCTGCGCCGGAGGGTCAAATGAGCGCCCAAACCCGCCTCCTGGCCGACGATGACACCATCGGCAACAGAACCCTCGCCTCTTTCCATGTCGACGGGGAAGCCCCCTCAGAGCTGTTTCTGGAATTCACCGATAACCGCACCCGCTATCCGGACGCCGTTGCAACAGGCCTGAGAGAACGCGGTTATCTGGAAGAAGGCAACGACAACCTCTACCTGATCCCTCTCGGCCTGGGTCTGCCGGTTGTCAGAGACGACACCAGCACAGAGGCTCTCATCGCCCTCGGCCACATCAAACCCGTGCGCTTTGCCGACCCGGAAGGCACCCAGCTCGCCCCCCTCCGCGACCACGGCAGACTGTATATTTTTGTCGGCGGCTACCTGTGGCGGGAACTGGTGGTCTGCGACGACGGCAACACCTTCCGCGACATCAACCTGGCCAGGTACCAGGGCTGCGACCAGCGCCCACCGGACGATGGCATGGAAACTGAAACCGGCGCCATTACCGTGCCCCATCGACTCAATGGCAGCCCGGTACTACTGCAAATCGCCTTCTCGGAAATCTCCTGGAGCTGGGCCCTGATCGAAATCCTTGGCGGTCTGGCCGACGAAGACCCCCGCTACCTGCCCGATCTACCAGAGCATGAACCCTACCAGTGGCATCGAGACAACGTGGACCCCACCCTGCGCCTGCAGCGCACCACGCAGCTCAATGTGAACAGTTTCGATGGTCAAGGCTCACCTGATACCCTCAAACAAACCGCCCTGCTCGGCGCGCAACAGGTCAACAATCACTACAACCAACCCGACGAAAACGGGCTGCTGGCCCTGCCCCAATTGAGCAGCGCCGATGTTCAGGACAACCTGCCGGTGGCGGCCCTGCAGGATCCACTTGGCATTGCCTTTGAAGGCGTCGGCCGCATCACCATGAAAATGAACGAACTGTGCCGGCACGTCATGGAAATCAACGAACATGAACATGCCAAGAGCGCGGTTTATGCCTACCAGACGTTTTTCAACAGGTCCCTGTACGAACGAGAAATCTACTTGGCGGGCCGGGCAGGCAGACAAACCCGCTATGCGCGACACTCCAACGCCGCCGGTGACCTCCGTGATGCAGCCGACCGGCTGGACCGGGACTATCTGGAAGAGATTTTGCGCGTCAAAGAGCGCCGCCAACTGCGCCAGCAAATCCGCCAGCAACGCCGGGAAACTGTCGATTGGCTGGAAGGCAAAACCCCGGAGGGCAACGACACCAGCCAGGATTTCCAATACTTCCTCACCCCCTGGGATGCCCTGCGTGACTACGCCTGGCTACCCGTTCCCGGTGATCGTGAGCGCCACACCCTGAACCCGGAAGCCGAAGGCGCCACCCCGGACTACAGTGCCTTCTGGCAAGCCGTTGCCGGTCTACTGTCCGGCCTGGGCCCGGCCCCCTCGCTCATAGACAACGCCTACGACGCCGACCCGGACCGTGGTGAGGACAACGACCCTGTCCACGCCCTGCGTGAACGGCTACTGGATCCAGATCATCCCCTCCACGCCGCCCTGTTCCCCAGCGCCGACCAGATCCCGCTGGATGACGACTACCTGCCCGACCTGGAAGAAGCCAAACACCCCCCCAGAAACGCCAACTTCCGCCATGCCGCCTACGCCGCTCTCACCGGCAGCCACCCGGACTGGTGGTACTGGCGCAATATCCGCGACCAAGCCGACAGCATCGTTGCCAGCCTGCTATTCGGCTTCCAGAAACAGTGGCAGGACGCCCTGACCAACAAAAAACAAGAGACCATCGAAGTGCTCATGCGCTTGGCCAAGGGCTCTGGGCCTCCGGACCTGCAAGGCGCCCGCTTGTTCAAGGAAGGCAGTGAAATCCCCGAAGGCTGGATGATTATCGACGGCAAGGAGCGCATTTTTGAGAAACTGAAACGCTCGCAACGGCGCGACATCATCCGCCAGGGCGGCCTCAACACGGAAGGCCGGGTCGCCGTGCTGGACCCTACCGACCCCAGCAAAGTCCTCGGCAGCAGCGACGCCACCGAACTGACCTACAACCGAGGCATTCCCCGCAATCTGACCAACCAGAACTGGACCGACCTGTATCAGGAAGTCGGTCAGGACGGCCTGGTCCGCGTAAAACAGACCGTCATGGCCGTCCCGCCGACCAGTGAATACGCACGACACTGGAACCAGCCTGGCACCCAGGCGAGTACCGGGGCAAGACTTACAACCGGAGCCATTAAGGTAGCGAACAAGACTTTGCCACCTGCGATGGCAGTTTTGGAGGTTTTTAACCTAATTTCGATTAGAGAAAAAAGAATAAAGAATCCTGAGAGCAACCGGCTTAAAGCAGAATTCGCATTATCTGCACTTGCACTCGGATATGCGATCACAGATTCAGCAATCCAGATAGCCGGTGAAGACAATGTCTCCAAATGGCTCACCTTTAAAAAATGGAAAAAAACCTCTCAATTCACGAAAAACATCATCACAGGGACAAAAATCTTCAGCACATTCAAAGTCTACAACTTCAAAATGATAGGGGCAGGACTAACCGGATTTGGTGTTCTATTAAGTGCCTGGGATGCCGGCATACAACTGGATAAGGGAAATTACGAAAGCGCCGCCGCCCATGGCGTGGCCGCCGGGGCCATGGCAGGTGCCGCGGTTTCACAACTGGGTCGCTCCCTGGTTTTAAACTCTATTAAGAACACCATGATAACCCGGGTACTGGTGGTGCTGGGCCCCTGGGGCTGGGCCTTTACCGCAGTGAGCATCATTGCTTCCCTCACCGCTGAATGGCTCAAGCTGAGCCCCATGGAACGCTGGGCCCAGTTCGGCCCCTTCGGCGACGACCCGGAAGAGCGGCTCATGGAAGAATACCAGGAGCTGACCGCCCAACAAGTCTACCGAGCCCTGTTATCGCTATTGCTGGCCCCCAGCACCACCATCACCGAAAGCCAAAACCCGCCGAACCAGTTGAAAGTCGAAGTCCACGCCCCAGCGGCCGGCGAAAACGGCAAGATCCAGCATGCCGTGGTCTACCAGGATCGACATGGTGACCTGCAAACACTGAAACCCCTCGCCTGGGTCCCCATACTCGCCGACATGGAAGACCCGCAAAGCCGCACCGGCCTGATCGCCTGGTACGAAAAGCCAGACTTCGTTGGCACCTGTACCTTTTATGCCAGGGCCCGCTTCTTCCATGAAGAGGAGGAATGCTGGCTGCCATTCAGCCCCAAAGACACCGCCCTGGACAATGGTGCCGCTCAAACAGAGCTGGACCCGGACAGTGCCCCAAGAGGCTGGGCTCAGGCCACCCTGACACTACGGTACGACCCCAGAACCTTCGCCTTCTAACGGGGCCCATAACTATTGTAAATATTTAATCTATATGGATAGAGAAAACACTTACCAGTCCACAGCTTACAGCAGCCAGGCCCCTCGTGACCTTCCCAAGGGGGAATCACCAGATGAGCGCGGCGGCTATTTCACCCAGGCGGCCTATGGCGTTCCTCTGAATCTGCCCGGTGCCCAGTGCCGGGAATATATCGCCGAAGCCCAATGCGATGTCTTCGACCTGGACAAACTTCAGGAAAAAGGCCCCGACGAGAAAAAATGCCGTGATATGCGAAATCCACACCTGATGGATTTCTGGCCCACCCTGTTTGAATGGCCTGTTATGGCAAGAACGCTGTGTTACGTCAGTGGATGGTTTGCCTTTGTTGGAGGGGGAGGCGGGATCATTCTTTCTGCATTTTTAATAAGCTATAAATCTGCTATTGGAATGATAAAATTTCCTTTTTTTCCTCTCTTTATTATATGGTTATTCTTTAAAATCATTACCAGAGACGAACCAAAACTAAAAAAAGATACCCGCTTCTACCGCCGCACCGGCATGGTCAGCATCTACCAGAAGGGCGAAGACCGCCTGGAAGTGCCGTTCGATGAGTTCGCCCCCCACCTGACCCACCGCACCGGGCCCACTGGCTCAACCGGCTTCCTGCTCCAACTCGTCCACCGCTACTCCGATCTGTTGATTCAGCATGTCAATGTCTATAACGAGGAATTCGAGGTTTATCTGGAGTGGGAACGGCTGCATCAGTTCATGGATATTTCCCAACCCATACCGGACCGCGTAATCACCGAGCCCGCCCGACAGTTCGACCCGGTCACCGCTGACTACGACAAGAAACACAATCGCCCCAAGCACTTCTGGCGAGACATGAGCGATGAAGAATTCGAAATCCGCCGCGAAGCCGCCAGAAAAGCCGCCAAGGAGTTCCCTTGGGGGAAAACCCGCGAGCAGGCCATCGCCAGTGGCTGGAAGCCTTCCGAACAGCGCATCGACTGGAAAACCCTCAAAGAAAAGCAGCAAATCGTTTGAGTGTTGCCCATGTGTCCATGCGACCAACCCCAACCCGCGCGCAGCTTTATGGCCCGGCCCGCCCCCGCGTAAAACCCATCTTTGGCGGGCAGGCATTTTCTGGAACCAGGCTGGCAACCCGATGGCAGCGACGGGACAGCCGGGAAACAACCTGACAAGAGTTACTGCAGGGTCTTGCGGCGCAGCAGGTCACTAAGACCGGCTTTATCCAGTTGCAGATCCACGTAGGAGGCAATCACTTCGCCATTGTCCATGGCCAGCACTTCGTTAAGCAGCTTGCGAATAAAGCTCACCTTGATGCGTCGTACCGCCGCCTTCACCTTGAGCAGGTTGGAGGCGTTCATGGACAGCACATTGAAGCCCATGGCCATCAGCAACAATGCCGAACCAGGCTCGCCGGCCATTTCACCGCAGACTGACACGGTCTTGCCCTCTTCGTGGGCCTGCTCCACCACATGCAGCAAGGCATGCAGCACCGCCGGATGGTAGGAGTTATAAAGCTCGGCCACCTGGCGGTTGTTGCGATCCACCGCCAGAAGGTACTGGGTCAGGTCGTTGGTGCCCACGGACAGAAAATCCACCCGCTGAGCCAGTGCCCGAGCCTGGTACACCGAGGCCGGCACCTCGATCATCACCCCCACCGGCGGCATGGCCACTTCCAGGCCCTCGTCGCGCACTTCCAGCCAGGCGCGATGAATCAGGTGCTGGGCTTCCTCCGCCTCGAACACACTGGTGACCATGGGCAGCATGATGCGCAGGTTATTGAGGCCCTCACTGGCCTTGAGCATGGCACGCACCTGCACCATGAAAATTTCCGGGTGGTCCAGGGTCACGCGGATACCCCGCCAGCCCAGGAAGGGGTTTTCTTCCTCGATGGGGAAATAGCTCAGCGACTTGTCACCGCCGATATCCAGGGTACGCATGGTCACCGGGTGCGGTGCAAAGGCGGCCAGTTGTTCCCGGTAGATCACCCGCTGCTCCTCTTCGGAGGGGAAGCGGTCACGCACCATGAAGGGAATTTCCGTGCGGTAGAGGCCCACGCCCTGGGCTCCACGCTCCAGCGAACGGTTGATATCGGTCATCAGGCCGGTATTCACCTGCAACTGGATCAGTGTGCCATCCTCGGTTTCCGCCGGCAGATCGCGCAACTTTTCCAGGCCCGCCTGCAGGCTGGCCTCTTCGGCAATGATTTCCTCAAACTGGTGCTTCAGCTCAATGGTGGCATTGGCCACCACCCGCCCCCGGAAGCCATCAACGATGATTTCCTTGTCGTCGAGCTGCTTGAGCGGCAGGTTCTGTACGCCCACCACAGTGGGAATACCCATGGCCCGGGCGACGATGGCCATATGCGAATTGCGCGAGCCACGGGACGTCACGATACCGCGCACCCGCTCGCGGGGCACTTCCATCAGCATGGGCGCGGAAATGTCCTCGCCCATCAGGATGCAATGCTCGGGAAAAATGATATGACGGCGATTCTGGCTTTGCAGGTAGAGCAAGACCCGCCGGCCCAGATCCCGCACATCCGCGGCCCGCTCACGCAGGTAGGGGTCATCCATCATCTCAAAGTTGCGCACGTGGTTTTCCACCACCATACGCAGGGCCCCCTGAGCCCACTGTCCTTCACGGATGCGTTCGATCACTTCCGCCGGCAACGCATGGCGGTCAAGCATGCGCAGGTAGACATCGAACAGCGCCTGTTCCTCGTCGCCCAGGGATCTGGAGGCTCGCTCGGACAGGTCTCGCACCTCCTGACGCACCCGTACCAGGGCGTCATCCAGACGGGCAATCTCGTCACCCACATCGGTGATGCTTCGATCCGGCACCGAGGCCAGATCCGCCTCCGGGAACAGTAGCACCCCATGGCCAATGGCCGCCCCCGGGGAGCCGGACAGGCCATCATAGAAGGTCGGCACATCGGCACCGTTGCTGGCATCCAGCTGGGCAAACAGGGCGCCGGACGCGTGGGCGTGGGCAATCACCGCCGATAACTGGGCGGAGATGGTGACCAGAAACGCTTCTTCACTCTGGTCAAAGCGGCGCACATCACGCTGCTGCACCACCATCACCCCCAGCACCTTGCCATGGTGCATCACCGGCACGCCCAGGAAGGCATGAAAAGGGTCTTCGCCGGTTTCCGCCAGATAAATGAACTTCGGGTGCGAGAAGGCATCCTCCAGGTTAATCGGCTCCTCGCGCAGGCCGACCTGACCAATCAGGCCCTCCGCCAGCCCCAGGCTGACCCGGCCGATGGCCTCACGCTTGAGCCCCTCGGAGGCCATCAGCACATAACGCTGGTCTTCCTCGTCACGCAGGTAAATGGAGCACACTTCGGTGCCCATGGCATCGCGCACCCGCTTGGCCATCAGATCCAGGGCACTGGGAATGGAAGGCGCATTGTTCACTTCCTGAACAATACGCCGCAGGGTATCAAGCATCCGGCTGCTCTCCGCGCTGCGCTTTCAGGGCCGGCGCCAGCTCGCGCAGGGCGCGGGCATAAACACCGCGTTTGAAATGCACCACCTTGCGAATCGGGTACCAGTAGTTGACCCAGCGCCAGGCCTTGAACTCCGGGCTGTCACTGGCAAACAGGTCAATGGCATCTTCATCTGCGGTCAAGCGCAGCAGGAACCATTTCTGGCGCTGACCAATACACTGCGGCCGATTCCGGGGCCGACGCAGAAAGCGGCGTGGCAGCCGGTAGGTCAGCCAGCCTTCGGTGGCCGCAATGATCTCCACATGCTCGCGGCGCAGACCGACCTCTTCTTCCAGCTCCCGGAACAGGGTTTCTTCCGGCGTTTCGCCGGGCATCATGCCGCCCTGGGGAAACTGCCAGGCATCGCGATTACCCACCCTGCGGCCCCAGAATACCCGGCCATCCTGGCCGGCAATAATGATTCCCACGTTCAGGCGGAATCCCTTTTCATCAATAATGCCTGTCATGCTGTCTCTTTATGCTGAAGCCCGCGGGACGGGCTTCGGAACAATTCATGCATGCGAATCCATGTATGAGTGCGAGTATGCCCCATTCGGCAACCGCTGAAAAACTCCTGTCACGCTCTCAAGCATACCTTTTGCTGATGTCATGGCGCACAGCCCGGGCATCTGCGGTATGACTCTTTGCCGGCTTCGCATAAACTGTGCCATCTGCAAGGAGACCCCATGACGCTCGCGATTTTTGACCTGGATAACACACTGATCGCCGGAGATTCCGACCATCTCTGGGGTGACTGGCTGGTGCAACAAGACATCGTCGACAGGCAGCACTACAAGGAAACCAATGATCAGTTCTATGCGGATTATCAGGATGGCCGCCTGGACATCATGGCTTACCTGCGCTTTTCGCTGAAGGTGCTGGCCGACAATGACATGGCCCAGCTGCATTACTGGCGCCAGCAGTTTCTTGCCGACACCCTGCCCGCCATCTGGCTGCCCCAGGCAGAGGCCTTGCTGCGCAAACACCGGGACCAGGGCCACACGCTGATGATCATCACCGCGACCAATGACTTTGTTACCGCGCCACTGGCAGACCGGCTGGGTGTGGATCACCTGCTGGCCACCATGGCGGAACGCCGTGGCCATCACTACACCGGCAAGGTAGCCGGCACGCCCTGCTACCGGGAAGGCAAGGTGTTGCGTCTGCGCGAGTGGCTCAAGAGCCATGACGAGACACTGGAGGGCAGCTGGTTCTACAGCGACTCCCACAACGACCTGCCACTGCTGGAAAAGGTGGATCACCCGGTGGCGGTGGACCCGGATGCCACACTGGATCGCCAAGCCCGTGAACGGGGCTGGCCGGTCATCAGCCTGCGAGACAAGGGATAACCATGCGTATTGTTCTTGCCATCACGCTGGCACTGCTGCTGGCCGCCTGCGACAACGGCAAACCCGAAGCCAAGAAAAAAGTCAGCCCCGCCACCGCCAAGCCGGTAGTCACCCTGGAAACCCGTGCCTGGCGGCAACAGAGCGACAGCACCCTGCAGGCTGGCGCCACTAGCTGGCAGCAGGCTCTCACCGATTTCAATGCCCAACCGGATGGTCTGCACCTGGCCGCCCTGCGCAACGCCCTGACACAGTGGTATGCCGACGTCACCGCCAACTACCTGCTACTGGCCAGCCGCGCCTGCGCCAACAATCAACAGGCACCACTGAAGCGTCTGGACCAGTGGCCACTGTACCCCGGCTACCTGGATGCGCTGCCGCAATGGCCGGATTCCGGCCTGATTAATGATCCCACCGTGGAACTGAGCGCCGCCGGCCTGCTGGAACAGCATGGTGCCACCGATGATGCGGAAGCGAGCCTGGGCTTCGCCGCCCTGTTCGTGATTCTCAATGGCACCGGCGCCCAACAGCGTGCCCTGAGCGCCTTCACCGGCAGCAAGAAAGCCCCCTCGCGGCGACGCGAATATCTGGATCTGGCAGGCCAACAGCTGCTGCAGGACCTGGATCAGCTGGGCGATCCGGCACTGACCAATACCGACCTGACCTGCGGTCTGGACGCCACCCTGGGTCGCCAGCAGGCCCTGACCACCTGGCAACAACAGAAACACGAGGACAGCTGGCTGACGGTGCCCGCCACCGTGCTGAAGACCAACCAGCAACACCTGTTCGAGGCCATCAGCAGCATCCCCGCCGACAGCCTCAGTCAGTGGAGCAAGCAGGCCCCGGGGCTGCAACAGGCGGTCAAGGCAAGCAGTGCTGGCAACTGGCAACCACTGCAGGACTGGCTACATCCGCCGGCGAAAAAACCGGATGATGATGAGTCTTAAAAAAAGCGCCATAAAAAAGCCCGCGGCGATCGCCAGCGGGCTTTTTTACAGGGCCGATAACGTTTAGAAGTTATAGCGACCGAACACACCGATGGTATCGCGGTCACCGGCAAGGACACGGGCGCCCACATCCACGACCGGGGAAACTTTTACCAGCCCCTGAACGTAGAGGCTCAGGTCGCTGTCTTCCAGGTCGCCCACATCCAGATAGCTGAGGCCGCCGGACAGCTCCAGCTTGTCAGTGGTGGCGTTACGCAGACCGCCACGCAGCTCGAAACCCATATCATCCTGAACCGAGCCCGGATCAGGATTGACACGGTCATAAACGATGTTGGCGCTACCGACCAGATCCAGGGCCTGTTGCAGCGGGGTGTGGAAACCCAAGCCGCCATACAGGCGATTACCACTCAGGTCGGTACCACGGCCGAAATCACCGTCATAGAGGCTGACACCACCACGCAGGAACAGGTGCTCGTCCAGTGCGAAACTGCCTTCGCCGGTCAGCGCATCGATATCCACGCCATGATCCAGGTTCCAGCGGTCATAGGCGACCTGCCCATAGGTGTAGGAAAAGCCGTTATCACGTACTGGCGTCATTTTCTGGGCAGCGAAAGCGGAAGAGCCTGCGGTCAGCACCAGAGCGGAAGCCAGAAGAGTGTTTTTCAGCATAAGAAA
>JAWVWY010000015.1:0-29702 GCA_033723495.1 Alcanivorax sp.
ACGTTTCCCGCCATTGCGCGATGAGCCAAAAAAAGCGGCGCCTGCCGAGCAGGAAACGCCGCCCTTATTGCCGGCTGACGCCGGCGTACTTGCCTCAGGCCAGCTCGAAACGGTCCAGGTTCATGACCCGCGCCCAGGCGGCCACGAAGTCGTTCACCAGTTTCTCCTCGCCGTCGGCGCTGGCGTAGACCTCTGCCAGTGAGCGCAGCACCGAGTTGGAGCCGAACACCAGATCCACCCGGGTCGCGGTCCACTTGAGTTCACCGCTGTGGCGGTCGCGCCCCTCGAACAGGCTTTCGGCGTCATTGCTTGCCTGCCACCGGGTGCCCATGTCCAGCAGGTTGACAAAGAAGTCGTTACTGAGCACGCCGGGGCGGTCGGTAAAGACGCCATGCGGGCTGCCATCATGGTTGGCACCCAGCACCCGCAGGCCGCCCACCAGCACGGTCATCTCCGGAGCAGTCAGCGTCAGCCGCTGCGCCTTGTCCAACAGCATTTGCTCGCCGGCTACCGCCACGCCGCTGTGCTGGTAGTTGCGGAAACCATCGGCCAGCGGTTCCAGTGGCGCAAAGGAGGCCACATCGGTCTGCGCCTGGTCGGCATCGGTGCGGCCGGCATCGAACGGTACGGTCACTGCCACACCGGCGTCACCGGCCGCCTTTTCGATGGCCGCCGCGCCCCCCAGCACAATCAGGTCCGCCAGCGATATCTTGCGGTTACCGCTGTTGAAGTCGCTGCGAATGCCTTCCAGAGCCGCCAGCACCTTGTCGAGCTGCTGCGGCTGGTTCACCGGCCAGTCCTTCTGCGGCGCCAGACGAATGCGGGCACCGTTGGCGCCGCCGCGCTTGTCACCACCGCGGAAGGTGGACGCGGAGGCCCAGGCGGTGGCGACCAGTTCCGCCACTGACAGGCCACTGCCGAGAATCCGCCGCTTGAGATCGGCAATGTCCTGGTCGTTGACCAGTTCGTGCTCCAGCGGCGGAATCGGGTCCTGCCAGATCAGCTCTTCCTGCGGCACCTCCGGGCCCAGGTAACGGGCACGGGGCCCCATGTCCCGGTGGGTCAGCTTGAACCAGGCGCGGGCGAAGGCATCGGCGAACTGGTCCGGGTTTTCGTGGAAGCGCCGGGAGATCTTTTGGTAGTCCGGATCAAAGCGCAGCGACAGGTCCGTGGTCAGCATCATGGGCTTGCGCTTTTTGCTGCTGTCCTGGGCGTAGGGAATGGACGCTGGCGCATCTTTCGCCACCCACTGCTTGGCGCCGGCGGGGCTGGTAGTGAGCTCCCATTCATAACCGAACAGGTTATCGAAGAAGTAATTGCTCCACTGAGTGGGCGTCTGCGTCCAGGTCACTTCCGGGCCGCCGCCCATGGTGTCATCGCCCATGCCAGTGCCAAAGCGGCTATGCCAGCCCAGGCCCTGCTCGGCCAGGGAAGCGGCTTCCGGTTCCGGCCCGACCTGTTCCGGGTCACCGGCGCCATGGGCCTTGCCAAAGGTATGGCCGCCGGCAATCAGCGCCACGGTTTCCTCGTCGTCCATGGCCATGCGTGCAAAGGTTTCCCGGATATCATGGGCGGCGGCCACCGGGTCCGGGTTGCCGTCCGGGCCTTCCGGGTTCACATAGATCAGGCCCATCTGCACGGCGGCCAGCGGGTTTTCCAGGTCGCGCTGGCCGGCACCCGGTTGTGCATAGCGTTTGGCGCCTGCCAGCCAGGTGGTTTCTTCACCCCAGTAGACATCCAGGTCCGGCTCCCAGACATCTTCCCGGCCGCCGGCAAAACCGAAGGTCTTGAAGCCCATGGATTCCAGCGCCACGTTACCGGCCAGGATGATCAGATCCGCCCAGGAGATATTGCGGCCGTACTTCTGCTTGATCGGCCACAGCAGCCGCCGCGCCTTGTCCAGATTGACGTTGTCGGGCCAGCTGTTGAGCGGCGCAAAACGCTGCTGACCGCGGCCACCGCCACCACGGCCATCGCCGATGCGGTAGGTGCCGGCACTGTGCCAGGCCATGCGGACAAAGAGGCCGCCGTAATGGCCGAAGTCTGCTGGCCACCAATCCTGGGAATCAGTCATCAGGGCCTGCAGGTCCTGCTTCACGGCCTTCAGGTCCAGGCGCTTGAAGGCCTCGGCATAATCGAAATCCGCATCCATGGGATTGGAACGGGAGGAATGCTGGTTGAGGATGTCCAGTCGTAACTGGTTGGGCCACCAGTCCTGGTTGGTGGTGCCGCCGCCCGCCGCATGCTGTATCGGGCATTTGCTCTCGGTCATAGCGCTCACTCCTTGCGTGTCGACAGTGATTGGTAACTGTGTGTCAGTGTTGCCCCTTGCCCTTGCCTCTCTCCAGTTAACTTTGACAAAGGTTGCGATAGCTTTTTCAACTAACGCGCCCGCAGCCCCAATAAAACGCAGATCCGTGTCGCACTCAATAAACCGGGGCTCCCTTCTGCTATGCTCTCGGCACTGCTTTAATCTGCCTCAGGACACCCCATGACCGAACAGCCGCAGACCCTTGGCCAAACCACCCGCATGCTGTGGAACGCCCGTGGCCGTTATAAGCGGGTTGCCACCACCGCCGCCAGTCTGCGCAAGGTCATGTGGAAACACCGCAAGCTGCTGGCCGGTGGCGATGAGGCGCAGCGGCTGCCCCTGCATCAGGAAGTGGCAGAATCGCTGGCCACCCTGTTTCGCGATAATGGCGGCGCCTGGATCAAGTTTGCCCAGTTCCTCAGCTGCCGCCCGGACCTGCTGCCGGCCCCCTATATCGATGCCTTTGCCCACCTGCGCGAGAACGCCCCCAAGGCCCACTTTGACGATATCCAGCCGTGGCTGAAGGCGCAGCTGGGCCACGACTGGGCGGATTCCTTCAGCGCCTTCAATATCATTCCGGTGGCCGCCGCCTCCATTGCCCAGGTACATAACGCCACGCTGGCCAACGGCGACGTGGTGGCGGTGAAGCTGCAGCAACCACGGGTCAGTCAGGAATTTTCCGAGGATGCCACCGCCCTGCGGCTGCTGGCCCGGGCGCTCAAACCGTTGCTGCGCGAGGTGGACCTGGAACAGGTCATCAACCAGCTGATCGCCACCACCGAACGGGAGCTGGATTTCCGCCTGGAGATGGCCAACATGCAGGCCTTCGGCGAGCTGCCACATCTGCCCGGCATCAAGGTGCCAAAGGTCTACCCGCAACTGTGCAGCGCGCAGATGCTGGTTACCGAATGGATCGAAGGGCAAAGCCTGTCATCACTGCTGGCCAGTGACGAGGAGGCCGCCCGGCCGCTGCTGGAACGGCTGCAGGACAGCATGATGCAGCAGGTGCTGCAGTTCGGTCTGTTCCATGCGGACCCGCACCCGGGCAACTTCATCGTCACCCCGGACGGCGATCTGGCGGTGCTGGATTTCGGCGCCATGGAACAGGTGGCGCCGCAGGCGCGCCAGCACTACACCGCCCTGCTGATGCGCCTGCTGGGCATGGGCGACGGCCCCCTGCTGCCGCTGTTCGAGGCCGCCGGTTTCGGTGGCCTTAACGAGGAACGGCTGGAAAAACTGTCCGCCGCGCTGGTCTCCGCCCGCCACAGCGACGCCACCCTGGCCGACAACCTGCGCACCCTGCTGGACGAATTCCGCCGCCTGCGGCTGGTGATTCCCGACCCCTTCGTGGCCATGGTGCGGGTGCTGATTACCGTCGGCGGGCTGATGACCCGCTATCACATCCCGTTCCGCTGGAGCGGTTTGAGCCGCTAGCGGTTACTGTCCAGCCAGTCCATCACCCTTTCCATGGCGGTGACACAGCGGCCGCAGTGCTGGCGCAGAAAGGCATCATCCAGCGGCTCCCCGGCCGGCCTGGCGATGGCCGCCGTCAGGGCCGCCTGACCATCAAAATCCACAAACGCCTGCCGCAGGGACAATTCAGCGGCCGGACGGCCAAAGGCCTCACCGGGCAGGGTGGCAACGCCGGTGTCCTCCAGCAGGGTTTCACACAACGCGGCACTGTCCTGAATGCCCCGCTGGCGCAGCGGAGCCTCCAGCGGCGTGAAGTCCGGAAACAGGTAGAACGCGCCGTCGGGCATGGCCAGCTGCAGCCCTGCCCGCTGATAAAGGCCCACCTGAAAGGCCGCCAGCGCCTGCAGGATACGGCGGCACTGCTGCAGGTAGGCATCCATCTGATCCCCACCCTGGAAGGCGGCCACCGCCGCATGCTGAATGGGCGCCGCCACCGAGGTATAGGTCTCGCTGGCCACCGTGGCCATGGCATCGCGCAGCCAGTGCAGATTGGGCGGAAAGGCAAAGGCCCCCAGCCGCCAGCCACCGGCCCCGCACCACTTGCTCAGGCCATCGCTGATAATGGTGCCCTCGGGGTAATAGCGGGCGATGGAACGGTGGCCACCGTCAAACTGCAAGCGCCCGTAGATTTCGTCGCTGAGCAGGATCAGCCGGTGATGGCGCGCCACGGCGGCGATATCGCGCAGCTCCCGGTCGGTGAAGGTATAGCCATGGGGGTTGGCCGGATAATTGAGAATCACCAGCCGCGGCCGGCCCGGGTCGCGCTGACAGAGGCCATCAAGACTGGCGGCGCTGAGCTTCCAGTGCTGTGCCCGGTGGGTGGGCAGCCAGTGCACGCGGCGGCCGATAATGCTGGCCTGGGGCGCATAGGACACCCAGCTGGGGGTGGGGATGACCAGATCGCCGTAGTAGACCAGCTGCAGGATGAACATCAGCTCCTTGGAGCCTGGGCCGATCATGATGTCCTCGGGCCGGAAGGCCACATGGTGTTGCCGATCCAGGTAGGCCGCGACAGCCTCACGCAGGGCCGGCAGCCCCCTGACCGGCAAGTAGTCCTTTTCACCGGCATGCGCCTTCAGGGCGCTGACTACCGGCGGCGGCACCGGAAACGGGGATTGCCCCAGCCCCAGCTTGAACACCTCGCGGCCCTGTTCGCGCAGCGCATTACTGCGCTCGTTGATGGCCAGGGTGGCCGACACTCCCAGGCCTCGCACATTGAGGTTCAGGTGGACTTCCGGCTGAAACGGCATCGGCGCTCTCCCTGCTGAACTCTGACCTCCCCTGACCATAACCGCTTAGCCTGACCACCGGCAAAAAGCCCCGTTTTCGGGCACCGCAATGGCACGACCGTCTCTTTGCAGAGCCGTTTTTTTCACCCTTCAAGGCATTTATCCGCTCAGGCAACCGCCTGCCGGAGCAGGCATTGTGATGCCTTGCCGTCGTGGCTATAACCGAACAGACAGGGCCCGGCGACACGCCGGCCCGGGATGTCAGCTCGGAATCACAGGCAGTATTCGAAAGGACTCCCCCCAACCATAATCATGACAAAGGGGGCAAAATGTCGGAAACCCGTTACCGCGACCCGGGGGCGGCGTGCCAGCACAGCTGGTTTTCCAACCCGCTCGACTGGCCGCATATCGACCGCATGATTCTGCTGGCCACGCTGGTACTGATCAGCCCGCTGGCCATCGGCGGCGGCTTGCTGATGGTCTACCACTACTGGCCGCAATGGCTGAATCCGGGGGTGGCGCGCGGCATGATGTGGCTGCTTGCCGGCCACGGTCTGCTGTTGCTCGGTTTTATCGGGACGGCCCTGTGGCGACGCCAGCACAAGTCGCGCTGGTCCCTGATGGAAACCGTGATCATCTTTTCCTATCTGCTGGTCACCCTGATCGGCAGCTGGCTGTCGGGCACCCAGTTCAGCGCCGGCCTGCTGCTGTTGCTACTGGGCGTCAACATCGCCTCGCCCTTTGCCAGCATCCATAAACTCAAGCGCGCCTATGCGCTGGTGTATGTGGCACTGGCGGTCTTTATCTACATGCAGGTGAGCGGCGATTTCCGCCATGCCCCGTTGTTCGCCAAGCCGCCTTATCAGGCGGACGGCACGCCGGTGACCTTCTGGTTTGTCTTTCAGGTCGCACTGACCGTGGCGTTGTTGCTGATTCTCTATATCGGCCTGCGTGCCACCGAACGTTGGGGCAACCGGGAAAGCCTGTACCGGGAAATGTCCACCGTGGATGGCCTGACCCGTCTGACCAACCGACGCTGTTTCATTGAGCGGGGCGAATCCGAGATCAACCGTACCCAGCGCTCCCCCAGTGCCCGGCTGTCGTGCATCATGCTGGATATCGACCACTTCAAGAACATCAACGACACCCATGGCCATGCCGCCGGCGATGCGGTGCTGGTCAAGGTCTCACAGATCATGATGGCCAATGCCCGACAGTACGACGAGGTGGGGCGTTACGGCGGTGAGGAATTTGCCATTCTGCTGCCCGATACCTCCCTGGAACAGGCCCAGAAGGTGGCCGAGCGGCTACGCGCACGTATTGCCGCGGCCCAGGTTACCGTGGAAGACGGCCGCGAACTGACCGTCACCGCCAGCTTCGGCGTGGCCGGCTATCCCAGCGCGGCGGTGGACAACATGAACGACCTGCTCAAAGCCGCGGACACCGCCCTCTACGACGCCAAGCACAACGGCCGCAACCGGGTCATGACCGCCACGGCCTGCCCGTTGCCAGGTTCAGCGTGAAAAAGGCGGGGGATGTCCCCGCCGTTGCCCTAAGTGCTAATTGGCCACATAGACCGGAGCGCAGAGTTCTGTTCCAGCGTTGCAGATCTTGTAGGTCTGAGCCTCTTTCTTGTGCTCTGTGTAGGAAACAGATCCCTGCTCCCCATTAATGGAATCTCTCAGCACGTCATTGAAATACACATCCACGCCACTGGCCTGCGTCGTCCAGCTCAGGGTGGTGGTAATCCACGCGCCCTTGCGGCTTTTTGATGCCGTCAACTGCGGCGGCGCCGGCGGCATGTTCACCTCCGCGAAGGCCGTGAAAGTGACACCAGAGGAAACCGACACGGCAGTAAACGTCGCCAGCGACAGATCCGTCAGGTAGATATTGCCAAAGCGGCTGCCCACCGCGATAGCTCCGGCGTGATTGATATCGATATCTGTCAGATTGCCACCGATATCCAGCGTGTCGAGCAACTCGCCAGAGGCGCTGTAATGGGACACAAACCCATTCCAGCCGGCCACATAAAGATCACCATTGGCGGAGGCCGTGACGCCACGGGAATAGGAACTGTAGCCCAGATTCACGGTATGCAGCAGCGTCAACGTGGAAGGATCAATGACATCCAGGCTGCCATAGGTATCCCGCAGTGCATAAAGATTGCCATCCTGACCCAGGGTAATATCAATATAATCGGAGTCGGTCAGGTAACGCTGATAATCGCCACTGACCGTATCCAGGGAAATAATGCCGCGCGCCGCTCCGCCGGACGTTGCGCCATCCGTCAAAAACAGTTGCGACCCGAGACTGGCCATCCCCCCGTAGGAAATATTGTTGACGGTACTCCAGCCATCGATACTCCGGCTGGACCACCCCTGCGCATCCATCACTGATAACAGCGGCGAAAAGGTGCCATTGAAAACCGCCACCGCATCACTGCCAATCAGTGTCAGGTCTCTGGCCTGCTCACCGGATGCATTGATCGGAATCGGCACCCGGGATCGCAACGAACCGGAAGGACTAAACGCGTAAAGGTTATGCTCACTGGAAACCAGAATACTGTCTTGCTGAAACAGGCTTGTCGCCTGTGCCTGGCCCATGAACAGGGTCAGTAAAGCCGCTAACGGCAGGGTCATTCTACGCATCACACGCTCCTTGTGTGCTTTGATTTTTTTGATTGAAGCCGCTTTCCCCCGAAAGGCACGCCAGACTGTCATAGCCAAAAAAATTCATCAAGCGCCTGTTCTACGACAGGTTTCTGCTTCGCAGGTTATAATTTCCGAAACCATCAACCTTCAGCCCGGGAATGCCCTGATGCCCTCTTTTGATATTGTTTCCGAGATCGACGAGGTGGCCCTGCGCCACGCGGTCGACAACGCCAACCGTCAGTTGGCCAGCCGTTTCGATTTTCGCGGCGTTGAAGCCAGCATTGTGCAGAACGGCCTGGCTGTGACGCTGAAAACCGAATCGGATTTTCAGGTCCAGCAGCTGGAAGACATCTTTGCCAAGGCCTGCGTGAAACAGGGCCTTAGTGCCGCCGGTGCCGAGCGGCCGGAAAAACCGGAACATAGCGGCAAGACCTTCTCGTTGACGCTGAGCTTCCGTCAGGGCATCGACCAGCCCACCGCCAAGACTCTGGTGAAAATGATCAAGGACAGCAAGATCAAGGTGCAGGCGTCGATTCAGGGGGACCAGGTCAGAGTCAACGGCAAGAAGCGTGACGACCTGCAGGCGGTAATGGCCCTGCTGCGCGAGTCTGATATCGAGACGCCGCTGCAATTCAACAACTTCCGTGACTGATATCGATTTCTGTCACGCCCGCTCTTCACAGCACCCGCGCCTCGCGTTTCAATAAAACCAACAACAACGGGGACGGGTTATGGTTTCTTCAACAAAGGGCAACGTTGCCGGGCAGCTGCGCATGCTCTGGTTCCTGATTCTCAGTGTTCCGTTGCTGGCAGGTGTCGGCCTGACACTGGTCATTCATCAAGGTCTCCTCCAGGCAACCGGTCAGCTGCTGCCGCGGCCGACGCTGTGGACCGTCGCCATGGTTGCCATGGTGATCACCCTGCTGGTGGCGCGGCCATTATCGAACTGGCTGTTTTCACCGGAACGGCTTGCCGCCATGACGGTACAGGGGCACACAAACCTACCCGAGGATCCACAACAACTGGCGGAGCTGAAAACCCGCGCCAGCATGTTTATGGCACTGGGTATGCTGGATGCGGTTTCCATGATTCTCATCGGCGTTTCGGTTTTTCAGGCGGATGCACAGCTGGCGTTACTCAACGGCGTCTATGCGCTGGTGCTGGCAGCGGTAGCCAAACCGGATTTTTCCACCCTGATCCGCGAAACCCTGGGACTGTTGCGCCAACAGTCATGAGCCAACGGGACAATATTAACCGTCATCGACCCTTTCCCGATAAAAACAGAATGGCTGTCGCAAAAATATTTAGCCGCCAGGGCTGCTGTCCCGGGGCATGAAGGCAAAATGCCTTTATTCATCAAGATGAATAAAAAAGATTTCCTACCATTAATTTTCCATTTATCGCCGTAAGAAAAAACCTACAAAGTCTTACGCTTTTATCGCTGTTATTCCCCCTGCCCAAGAGCGCCTACTGAACCTGGAAAAGCCATGGCAAGGCTTTTCCCGGAGGCAACGTGGTTTACGGCAAGACGGCGGCGCTGGCCGCCTTCCTTCTCATCTTCTGCGGGGCAGTTCAGGCTGGCCCCTTGCAAGACAGTGGTCAGGTTCATTTGGCACTGTGGGTACCGGAAAGTCTCAGCGTGTCGAACCTGAAAAGGGTAGATCAGGTCAATAGCCATGAGCTGCAGGCGAGCAACCTGTGCCTGCATGGCCCGGATAGCTCCCGCCTGTCACTGGGTGTCCGCGACCCTGCTGACAATCCCGCGCCTTTCCACGCACGCTTCACAACCGCTGGGCCATCACGCACCACGGTGGACCGCATCGCCCACCGCCAGGCCGCCGGCGACTGTCAAAACGGGCAGCCCACCAGCCTGGAAGTCACCCAGCTAACCCCCGGGGCGCCTGTTCCCGGCGCCCTGGTGTTGATGATCGAGCCGCAATAACGGCGCTCACCGGCAGGTGGCGGCGCTTCCTGCTACTCTCTGCGGGTATCTTCTGTTTGTGGCAAACCATCATCGACCGCCGGCACCGCTGGCGGTCTGCCGGAAGGAGCTCAGTACGTGGACAAGGCATTCTGGGAAGACAAGTGGCAACGTAACGAGATCGGCTTTCACCTCGATCAGGTACATCCTCTGCTGAAGCGGTTTCTGCCGGCGCTGTCACTGGCACCGGACAGCCACCTGCTGGTGCCGCTGTGCGGCAAGACCCTGGACATTGGCTTCCTGCTGGCCCAGGGCTTTCGCGTCACCGGCGTGGAGTTGTCACGCAAGGCGGTGGAGGCGCTGTTTGACTCCCTGGGCCTGACCGCCAACGTCGGTGACTGGCAAGGCGGGCGGGTTTATCGGCACGACAGGCTGACGGTGTTGCAGGGAGATTTCTTTGCCGTAACCCAGGCACAGCTGGAGCGGGTCGATGCCATCTACGACCGCGCCGCCCTGATCGCCTTGCCAGACTCGCTGCGGGCCGACTACAGCCGGCACCTGATGTCATTGACCAACCGGGCGCCGCAATTGTTGATTACTCTGGATTACCAGCAACACGACATGGCTGGCCCGCCGTTTTCGGTGTCACCGGCGATGGTGACGTCACTGTACGGCGATCATTACCGCATCCGTGAGCTGTCTCGCAAGGATATCATCGAGCACGAGCCGCGTTTTCAGGAGCGCGGCCTGCATGCCCTGTTTGAAAGCGCCCGGCTATTGCAGCCCTGACCGGCCACTGGCCGGAACAGGGCCACCAGCCGTTACCAGGGCAGCACGCTGCCGTTGGAGTGCCAGAAGGTGCCGGTGTTTTCCAGATTCAGCTCTTCCACCCGCTGCATCAGCCCGGCGGCGGCCTGGTCGGTGGTCAGGTCGCCGGTCCCCCTGGTCATTTCGGTCTGCACCCAGCCCGGGTGCAGGATAGCTACCGCTACGCCCTTGTCTTTCAGATCAACAGCCAGGGATTTACTGGCGGCGTTGAGCGCCGCCTTGCTGATTCGGTAGCCGTATTGCTTGCCGGAGGTATTGTCCTCGATGGAGCCCATGCGCGAGGTAATCATGGCCACCTTGCTGCCACTGTGCAGGTTATCGAGCAGCTCGTAGGTCACCCGCAACGGCCCCAGGGTATTGACCTGAAACTGATCCTCGATCTGCTCGAAGTTCATATTTTCCAAGGTTTCGCTGGTCATGATGCCGGCGCAGTTGTAGAGCTCATCCACCGGCTTGCCATGCAGGGCGCCCTGCAAATTGGTGGCCCCATCGATACTGCTCACATCGACCCCGTCGACAATGGTGACGTCCAGCGCCGCCAGCTCTCTGGATGGCTCCCGGCAAGCCGCTATTACGTGGTCGCCGCGCGCCTTGCAGCGCGTCGCCAGAGCGAGCCCGATGCCGCGGTTTGCTCCGGTGATAACAACGGTCTTTGACATGGCAATTCTCCCTGATTGTGATCGTTATACTGTTTTTAATGGTGACACTCTGGCCAATAGCAACCACCCTGTTTCACCATAGACAATATGGCAACCAAGGAGGTAACACCATGATGATCTCGGAAGGTAACAAACTGCCGGACATGACCATCAAGACCAACGGCCCCAAAGGCCCGCAGGACCTGAACACCGGCGAATTTTTCAAGGGTCGCACGGTGGTGCTGTTCGCCGTGCCCGGCGCCTTCACGCCCGGCTGCTCCAACACCCACATGCCCGGCTTTGTGGTCAATGCCGATGCCATCCTGGAAAAGGCGGACGCCATTGCCTGCCTGGCGGTCAATGATGCCTTCGTGATGGACGCCTGGCAGAAAGACCAGAATGCCGAGCAGATCACCATGCTGGCCGATGGCAATGCCGAGTTTGTCACAGCGCTGGGCCTGGAGCTGGACGCCAGCGGCGGCGGCATGGGCATGCGCAGCAAACGCTTCGCCCTGATCGCCGATGACGGCGTGGTGAGATATCTGGGCGTGGACGACAAGGGCGTCGACCTCAGTAGCGCAGAAACGGTGATAAAAAAACTGTCATAAAAAAGCCACCTATTAACCGACGCGAACGCGCCGTTACATCGGTTTCGGCAACGAAAACACAAAGACACACAAGCCGCTCTTTACCCCTCATCAAGGTTGCAAATTGCTACCAAGACGGGTGAATTGCCTACATTTTTTGCGCCCTCATCCTCGTAAAGTTGCATTGGGTTTTACTTGGCATACGTCAAAAGATGCTATTCAGCTTTTGGTATGAGGGCACGAAAATGGATTTCTTCAAGACGCTTTCTCTCGCGGTGTTGCTGGCCGCACTGACCGCCTGTGGCGGCGGTGGCAGCAGCTCCGGCAGCAACAATAACCTGGCCAGCGGTGGCAGTGGCACCGGTGGCGAAACCGCCAACAGCACCGAGAGCGCCAGCGGCTCTGGCGGTACCAGCGGTTCCGGTGGCACCACCGACACCACCAGCGCGACCGTCAAGCATCTACTGACCCTGGTGGACACCAAGAATCAGTTCACGGTTTCGGTATGTTCCGATGTGCTGCTCAACAATAATCTGGGCGATGCCATCGATACCGTGGCCTGTGAAAACGAGGCCCTGACCAACATTTCCCTGGGTAATGACAACGTGCTCGGCCTGCTTTGTCCGACCACCGTGGCCAATACCGATACCACCCTGATCAACAGCGTGGCGGATGTGAACTTCCTGCCCAGCTGCCTGGAAGAAAGCGGCACGCACTTGGCCGATACCCTCACCGGGGTGCTGGATGCCCAGGGCCCGATCACCCAGCAACTGTGCCCCGGCGCCAGCGACCTTGGCAGCTGCCTGGTGGACGTGCTGACCAGCGCGCCGGACAGCATTGATGGCACCCTGACCAATCTGTTCGGTTGCAGCTTTGCCGATGCCAGCGCCAACCCGCAGACCTGTCTGACGGAAACCGGCAACAAGCTGAGCAGTGGCGAACCGCTGATTGGCACCCTCAATGAAGTGGCCTATGCCCTGTGCCCAAACACCAGCATCAACGCCGGTGATCCGTCGTCCTTTGCACCGGATGCCTGCCTGCAGGAAATCGTCGGTGGTGTTGGTCATGCACTCAACTTCACCGGCGGCCTGGGCGACGTCTGCAACAACCTGGCCTCCCCGGACGCCCTCAATTGCCTGCTCAGCGCCGGCGATCAGTTCGGCAATATCGCCAGCATGCTGGGTGGCGGCAATGCCCCGAGTGCGGACATCGTCAACCAATTGCTGGGTGCCATCCAGAATAACCCCGGCAGCCTGCCGGCGATGCTGAACCTGAACGACAGCCTGGCCAATGTACCGGTACTCGGCGACCTGATCGGCGGCCCGCTGTCGCTCAATGCCGACCCGGTCAACGCCCTGATGCAAAACCTCAACAACCTGTCCAACCTGGGTACCGGCCTCGACCAGGTACCGGTTCTGGGTGACCTGCTGACACAAATCATCAACGGCGGCGGCAGCTTCAACCCGGCCGACCTGCAAAACCAGCTGAGCCCGGATCAACTGACCGTGCTGACCAGCTTCCTGGGCAACCCCGGCGATCTGGCCAATGGCACGCCGCTGGCTCAGGTACTGGATCAGCTGCTGGGCGCCGCCAATGGTTGTGGTGGCAGTGACCCGCTGGCCTGTCTGAGCAATGCCGGCAGCCAGCTGGGCAGCCTCGGCGATGTCCTCGGCGGTCAGCAGCAACTGTCTGACCTGGTCAACACCCTGCTCGGCACCCTGACCGGCAATACCGGCGGCCTGCCGGACGCCCTGGGCGGCACCGGCCTGCTCGACAACAGCCCGGTGAAACTGGACTTCCAGCGCGGTGTGGACCTGATCAACCAGGTTGTATCCGTGCTGCAGGGCGGCAGCCTGAGCGGCGCCGACCTGGGGACCCTGGGCTTCCTGCTCAACGGCCTGCTGGGTGCGCTGCAGAACGGCGACCCCAGCACCCTGGCCAGCGGCATTACCAGCCTGGCACAGAATGGCTCCACGCAGCTGAGCGACCCGACTGCACTGGCCAGCCTGCTGGACCAGGCTCCGTCGCTGACCACCCCGCTCAACGATCTGCTCAATCAGCTGGGCCTGGGCGGCCTGCTCGACGGCCTGATGGGCCTGGTGGACAGTGTGGTGGGCGGCCTGCTCGGCTTCCTGTAAGCCGCAGCCAAGCCAAACCGCAACCCACAACAAAAAAAGCGCCCTTCAAGGGCGCTTTTTTTGTTTATCGCGGCAGCACGACTAGCGAAACTGACTCGGCGACATGCCGTACCACTTCTTGAACGCCCGCGAAAACGCGCTGACTTCGGAAAACCCCAGCAGAAACGCCACCTGGGTAATGCTCATGCCCGGCGTGCGCAGGTGCCGCTCCACCAGCGCCTTGCGGGTATTTTCCAGCAGCTGTTTCCAGGTCAACCCCTCGGCGCCCAGGCGCCGCTGCAGACTGCGGGTGCTCATGCACAAGGCCTCGGCGGCATCCGCCTGGGCCGGTTCGCCATCGGGCAAGCGCTCCTGAATCCAGACCGACAGGCGATCCGCCAGCGACGCCTCTTGCGCCTCCGCCAGGCGCTGACTCAGGGTGGCATCAAGCATCGCCGCCAGCTGCGTATCACTGGAGGCCAGGATACGGTTGGCACTGGCCTTGTCGAACACCAGCGCATAACCCTCACCCGGCTCCAGCGGACAGCGGAAGTAGCTGGCCATGGCCTCCTGCAGCGGGGCTTCCAGCCACTCGGGGCAGCCCACCGAGACCGGATCATAGTCGCCATGAATACGCACCCGCAGCACCCGCACAATGGAGGCCATGATGAATACCAGCGCCTGGGGGTGGGGCTCATGTTCAGTGGTGGAAAAAAAGCGCAGCGCCACCGTGTCATCGTCGGTATGCAACTCGGTACGTACCAGATCGCTGATCAAGCGATGAAAGCGGGTAATGCGATTGAGCACGCTGTAGAGGTCGCCGCCGGCAGCAATCGCCAGCCCCAGGGCGCCAAAGTTGGTGTACTGGGCATGGCGCACCACCTCGATGCCCAGCGCCGGCTGCGCCAGCAGGGCCTGACAATCATCCAGCAAGGCATTGGAGACACGGGCGTCCAGGCGCGCTTCCGGGTCACGAAACAGTGCCTCATCGAGCCCGTGACGGGCCAGTATGGCCTTTACATCCTGGCTCTCTTCACGCAGATATTGCAGTAACGGGGTCAGCAATACCGCCGCCACCTGCCTGCTGGCCATGTCTTTCCCTTCCGGCATACCTGTCCCTATCGGTTGTCGTCCCGGGTCAACAGCTTGGCGCCCAGGGTCGATTTTTTCTTGCCTTGCCTGCGTATCGTGGTCGCCATTGAAAAGGAGGACTTCACATGGCTACAACAACGTCCCGTGGCAGATTCGCCACCGATAAAAAAGTACAACGCGAAATCATTGCCATCAGTGATGATATACGGCAACGCCACGGCTGGCTCAAGCACCAGAATGCCATCGGTCTGGGCATTTTTGCCATTGCCGTGCTCGGCACCGTGTTCAACGCCGTGCTGTATCTGCAAGGTATCATGCCGGCCTGGCTGGTGATTCTTCTCACCGCCTTCTGGACGTCACTGTTGCACGAGCTGGAGCACGACCTGATTCACCTGATGTACTTCAAGAAGAACAAGTTCATGTACAACCTGATGATGAGCGGCATCTACCTGCTGCGCCCCAATGTCATCAACCCGTGGATTCGTCGTCACCTGCACTTCCATCATCACAAGAATTCCGGTGGTGAAACCGACCTGGAAGAGCGCGGCATTACCAATGGTGAGAAGTGGGGTGTAAAGCGCCTGCTGATGGTCGGTGACGGCATGCTGGCGGTATACCTGCGCGCCTGGCAGTATCTGACCGAGCCCGCCAAGCTCTACAAGCGTGGCCTGATCAGCAAGCAGGACGTGAAGAACGTGCGCCTGATCGGTCTGGTCAGCTACAGCCCGCTGGGTATCGCCAGCCACGCCATCTGGCACTTCTTCGTGCTCTATCACCTGGCTAACGGTGCCGCCTGGCTGGTGGGTGCCGAGATTCCGTGGCCGACCGTGGTGACTGCACAACTGAGCTGGATCACTCCGCTGGTGGTGGTGCTGATTGCGCCCAACATGCTGCGCACCTTCTGCCTGCACTTCATCTCGTCCAACATGCATTACTATGGCGATAACGAGCAGGGCAAGATCACCGAGCAGTGTCAGGTTCTGAATGTCTGGTGGCTGTTCCCGCTGCAGGCGTTCTGCTTCAACTTTGGCAGCACCCATGCGATTCACCACTTCGTGGTCCGCGACCCCTTCTATGTGCGCCAGCTGACCGCCAGGCGGGCCCATGAAGTGCTGCGCGACAACGGCGTGCGGTTTAACGATCTGGGCACCTTCCGCCGCGCCAACCGCTACCACGAGCCGGTTGCTGCCTGACCGTCCAGCGCCGCCTGCGAACCCTTCGTAGGCGGCGTCATGTCATCATCACAGCAGCGGCGTACACTGACCCTAGTTCAGGCAAGACAGGTGTGCGTCCATGAGCATATTGCGACTGCCCCATGCCCGCCCGGAAGTGGTACTGATCGACTGGCATGCCACCCTGGTGGACACCCACGACGCCATGTACCACGCGGTGGACGACGTGCTGCCGCAGCTACAGGCGCTGGGGCTGTGGGAGCGGCTGCTGCAGCCGGACGACTCCAAGACCCTGGAAGACGCCAAACTGCTGATGTACGTGCGCAATCATCAGCGCCTGCACCCCAAGATCACCGCCCAGCGCAAAATCTCCCGCACCGACATCTTCGAAGTGCTGTTCGGCAGCGACCAGGATGCCAAGGCCCGTGCCCACCACGCCTTTGACGACGCCTATCAGAAATACGTGGCCGAGGTGCAGCCGCTGGAAGACAACATCGTCGAGAACATTTCCCACCTCAAATCCCTGGGCGTACTCACCGGCATTATCTCCAACCGCAAACGCGATTTTCTCGAACACGAACTGGCGCTGGTGGATGGTGGGCGCTGGCAGGCCCTGTTTGATGTGGTGGTATGCGGCAGCGACGTGGCGCGCCGCAAACCGGCGCCGGACATGTTGCTGGAAGCCCTGCAGCGGCTAGGCCTGCCGGCCACGGAAAGTTGCTGGTACGTAGGCGACAGCACCACCGACGTGATCGCCGCCAAGGAAGCCCAGGTCACCTCAATCTTCTACAACGGCGCCGGCTGGGACCAGGCCTGGCTGGACAAGATTTTCCCCGACACCATCAAGCACCCGCACCGCCCGGATGCGGTGGTCGCCAGCATCGACGAGCTCACCGACCTGTCGCGACACATGCTGGCCCAGCACAAGCGGGTGGAACGGGCGCGGGCCTGACAGGCACGTATAAAAAAGCCCCGGTAAAAACCGGGGCTTTGATTATCAGCGCAATACTGTCCGGCGATCAGGCCGCGATGTTATTCACCCGCTTGGACTCACGGAACAGCTGATCCAGCTCGCCCTCGTAGTAGGCTTCCACCCGCGGGTTCATCACTTTCTTCCACAGCGGCGGGAACAGCGCCAGCACATACATGGCGGCGTAACCGCCGGGCAGCTGCGGGCTTTCCTCGTAGTGACGCAGCACCTGGTAACGACGCTTGGCGTAGGCGTGGTGGTCACTGTGACGCTGCAGCTGGAACAACAGCACATTGGTGAGGAAGTAGTTGGAATTCCAGCTGTGCGCCGGGGTCACGCGCTCATAGCGACCCTTGTCGTTAACCCGACGGTGCAGACCGTAGTGCTCGATGTAGTTGATGATCTCCAGCGCCAGCGCCGCAAAGAAGCTCTGACCCACGAAGAACAGCACCCCTTCCCAGCCCCACAGCAGACCAAAGGTCACAGCCAGGCCCAGGGAAATGCCATACCACCAGATCAGCTCATTGTAGATGCTGATGTTCTTCTTGCCCTTGCGCTCCAGATACTGCTTTTCCAGTGCCCAGGCATTCTTGAAATTGCGCACGAAGGCGCGCGGCAGGAAATGATACAGGCCCTGATTGTAACGGCTGGAAGAGGCATCATCCGGGGTGGATACGTGCACATGATGACCACGCACATGCTCAACCTTGAAACCGGCATAGCTTACGGACGCCAGCAGCAGGCCGCCCATCCAGTTCTCGATCCTGGGATCCTTGTGAATCAGCTCGTGACCCAGGTTGATGGCAATCACACCGCCAATGGTGCCGATGGAGACAATCCAGCCCAGCTTGCCGAACCAGCTGTAGTCATTGGAAACAAAGATCTGACCGGCGAAGAACAACACCCCGATCCACACCCAGCCCATCAGCAGCGTGAACACGCGGTAGGTGCGCTCTTCACTCAGGGTCGGCACTTCGGTTTCCTCATCCGGGTTGGACGGGTCCTTGCCGACGATGTAATCGGCAATGGGAATCAGACCGAAGATGACGAAATAGATGGCCCAGGCCCAGTAGTCCTGAGTCCCGCTTTTCACACCGACAAAGGCCGTAAACGGGAACAAGGGGAGCAGCATCGCCCAGAACAGCAGGTAGCCCCACTTTTTTACTTTCATAATTGTTTGCGGATTGAGCTTCTCGACCATGGCTCACCTCATCGTTTTCAAGCCAAAAGTAACAGTTATCAATGTAACGGTTGGCCAGAATATGCCTGATTTCTTGAATTGTCAAACAACTCAATAAATGACATAGTTGTCGACTCGGGAGATAATTCCCTTCTGACCCTTAAAGGATGGAGACATGTCTCTGAAAGCCGTCAGCCTCAGCGAGCAGATAGCGCAGCATTTGGCGGAACGCATCATCACCGGCGCCCTGCCGCCGGGCACTCGTCTGCCGGAAAACGATCTGGCCAAGGACCTCGATGTCAGCACCAACTCACTGCGTGAGGCCTTCCGCCTGCTGGAAAAGCAGTATCTGATCGAGCTGCAGCCGCGCAAGGGCGCGCGCGTGTGCGATGTCAATGAAGAACAGGTCCGCGACCTCTACGACTTCCTGTTCCTGCTACTCTCCACCATGGCCGCGGAAGCCGCACGTACCTGGCAGCCCGGGCAAATCGAGGACCTGGTGGAAATGCTGCCGATGCTGCAGCAGCACTATCAGAATGACGACATGCGTGCCGCGCACCTGCTGGCCTTTCGCCTGGTGGAAATCGCCACCGGCCGCTTTGCCCGCAACCGTTACATGGCCGCCGACATTCTCGACCTGATCCCCCTGCTCAAGCGCTATTCCTTTATCGCCCTGCAGGAAGAAACCACCGAGTTTGATGCGTCGCTGCAAAGCTTTCAGAGGCTGATGGTCAATGTCATGGGCCGCCACGAAAAGGAAGCCGCCGAGGACATTCGCGAATACGGTCGTAACCAGTGCCAGATCGTGCTGCGTGCCATCGCCAAGCGTAACGCCGCCTGATCCTCTCATACCAGGCGGCCGTGCCTGCCTCGCGCTCTGCGTCAGGCGCCCGAAAATTTCGCCGGGCTGCTCCCCGTGTACTTACAAAATCACCTGGTCATGAGGCGCGGCGTGAGCGCGCGGCTTCAAAGCCGCGGCTCCGTGGTGGTGGGATTCAAGGTCGCAGCCAGCCTGCTGGCCATGTTTCTCCGAACGGTTATCGCCAGCTGGCTGGCTCACGCGCAGAGCAATCAAGTGGACATAAAAAAACGCGGCCGTGGCCGCGTTTTTTTTACCAACCCCGAAAGGATTACCGGCCGAGGATATCCCGGGAGATGATTTCCTTCATGATTTCGCTGGTGCCGCCGTAGATGCGCTGGATGCGGGCGTCCACATAGTCACGGGAGATGGCATATTCCTGCATGTAGCCGTAGCCGCCGTGCAGTTGCAGGCACTTGTCGGCGACCACGCCCTGCAGCTCGGTGGTGGTGAGCTTGGCGATGGAGGCATTGGTGGTGCTCAGTTCGCCACGGTCATACTGGTCGGTGCACTGGCTGCAGAAGGCCTTGTTGACGGCCACCTGGGCGTGCAGATCCGCCAGCACGTAGCGGGTGTTCTGGAATTTGCTGATCGGCTGGCCGAAGGCCATGCGCTCCCGGGTGTATTCGATGGTGCGCTCGATCATGCCTTCACAGGCGGCCACCGCGCCCAGGGCCAGGATCAGGCGCTCGCGGGGCAGTTCGTTCATCAGGTTGGCAAAGCCACGGCCTTCACCGCCGAGAATCTGATCGGCGCCCACGGCCACGTCCTGGAAGAACAGCTCGGAGGTATCGGCGGCGTGGTGGCCCATCTTCTCCAGGTTACGGCCACGGGAGAAGCCCGCCAGGCTGCAATCCACGGTGAACAGGGTCATGCCCTTGGAGCCGGCGTTGGGGTCGGTCTTGGTGGCGAGCACGATCACGTCGCAGTGCTGGCCGTTGGTGATGAAGGTTTTCTGGCCGTTGATCTGGTAGCCGTCGCCGTCCTTGTCGGCACGGGTCTTCATGCCCTGCAGATCGGAGCCGGCGCCCGGCTCGGTCATGCCGATGGCACCCACGGCTTCACCGGTGACCATCTTCGGCAGCCAGGCCTGCTTCTGCTCCTCACTGCCCAGGTGCAGGATGTAGGGGGCGACGATATCCGAATGCACGGAGATGTTGGAGGCCAGCGCCCCGTAGCCGGCGCGGGAGGCTTCTTCGACGATCACTGCGGAGAGACGGAAGGTGGCGCCGAAGCCGCCGTATTCTTCCGGCACGTCCACACACAGCAGGCCGGCTTCGCCGAGCTTGTTCCACAGCTCGCGGGGGAATTTCTCGTCCTTTTCCCACTGGTCGTAGTGCGGAGCCACTTCGTTTTCGAGGAATTTCTTGACGTTGTCGCGGAACAGTTCGATTTCGTTTTGATCAAGCATGACGGTCTTCCCATTGGTGTTGGATCGCGCCGGCGGCGCACAATGGGCTTCATTCTAGCCATATCTGGCCGGGGCCAACATGACCCCGGGTGACTGTGCAGTCCCGTAGCGGCCCTCGACGGCCCTGCATATTCAAGGCATGGCATGTCGCTGCACTTTGCCGCAGTCGACTAGCCTTCCACCGGGTGGACGGTGACCTCCGTGTTGAGCGAGTTGGCCACGAAGCAGTTGCGGTGGGCACTGGCATGGAGTTTTTCCAGCGCCTGGGGGGTGATGTCTTCCTCGAAGACCACCCGGGGCCGCAGCTCGATATGGGTAATGGCCATACGTCCATCGCGATTTTTCTCCACCCGGCCGCGTGGCTGATCGATGTAGCTGAGCACCTTGTGGCGCTGCTTGGCGGCAATCGCCAGGAAGGTGAGCATGTGGCAGCTGGAGGTGGCCGCGATCACCGCTTCGTCCGGGTTGACACGGGTGGCATTGCCGAAGAAGGCCGGCGATCCGGAGGCCTGCACCACTTCACCGCCGGAAAAGGTCCATTCGTGGTCGCGGCTGAAACTCTCGTAGTCAAAGGCCTCGTTGGGGCCCAGGTGCCAGGCGACCGTGGCATCGTACTCGCTCATGTTGTTTCCCTCGTCCTGATGGGTGGCGTGTCACTGTTCCTTGACCATGATGCCAGCTGGCGGCCGCTGCAACCTTGCTGTCGGTCAAGATCCCTTCGGGCCCGGCAGCAGGCAACGCTCCACCTGGTCCAGCACACGATTGCTGAACAGCAGGGCACAGTGTCCCAGGTAAGGCACCAGGATGTTTTCCTCGGCGCCCTTCAGCATGGCGGTGGACACCGGCAACACGAAGTTGTCCATGTCGGAGAAAATGGCGTAGAAGCGGGCACCGCCCGGGCATTCGCCGCCCTCGTCCAGCTCGCGGATAAAGGGGCTCTGGTAACGCATCTGTGCCGCCGCGCCCCGGGCCGGAAACAGCGCGGCAATGCGCGAGCCCTGGTGCGGGCTACCGAGGGTAATGACCTTGTCGATCCTGCCGGCCAAATCCAGGTTCTTGAGTGCATAGCGGGTCAGTGGCCCGCCCATGGAATGGCAGATCAGATGCGCCTTGTCGGCGCCGGTGGCCTCCAGAATACGCAGTACATGGTCGTTCACCTGGGCGGCCAGCTTGCGGGCATTGATGTGCGGCGGCGTATAGCCCACCGAATAGACATTGGACCAGCCGCGCAGCCGCAGTCGCCACTGCATGGTCAGCAGATTGGCACTGTTGCCGCCGTAGCCGTGCACCAGGATCACCGGCGTCTCGCCGGGCCGACGCAGGCGCGCCGGGGTGACATCGTGGATCAGCCGCAGCGGATAGCTGACCACCAGCAGGGTCAGGCTGAATGCCTCGAAGGCCATGCCCACCAGCACGCCCCACCAGTGCAGCGGCCGACCACCGGGCAGCACCGCCTGGGCAGGGAAGTTGCGGCGGTCGAAGTACCAGACCAGATAGAAAAGAACAGTGATCGTGGTGGTGACCAGCACCAGCAGGATCAGTAGCGACACGATCAACGGCATGGCCGACACTCCTTATTGTTTGTCTCGACGCTAGCCGGAAACGCCGTGGCGGACAATGACATTGCCTGTCTGCTGACACCCTGCGGCGCCAGCAGTGGCATCACCCCGGCGCTTGGGGCACACTCTGGGCCGCTCTGGGAGAAACGACATGACTGATACCGCCATCATCAACGAGGTGGGCCTGCGCGATGGCCTGCAGAACCAGCCGGTGACCGTGGACACCGACACCAAGGCGCGCCTGGCGCAATTGCTGGTGGAGGCCGGCCTGCGCTATCTGGAACCGGTCAGTTTTGTCAGCCCCAAGGCCATTCCGCAAATGGCCGATGCCGCCGCCCTGACGCCACGGCTGCCCCGGGGCGAACCGCTACATTACACCGCCCTGGTGCCCAACCTGAAGGGCTACCAGCTGGCCCGGGACGCCGGCTACCCGACGGTGGCGCTGGTGCTGTCGACTACCGACTCGTTCAATGAGCGCAACCTGCACATGAGCCTGGAGCAGGCGGCGCAGAGTTGCGAGGCCATTATTGCCGCCGCCCGGGCCGACGGCATCGCCACCCGCACCTATATCTCCGGCGCCTTCGCCTGCCCCTACGACGGCCCGGTGCCGGTGAGCCTGCCGCAGCACCTGGCCGAGCGCATGTTTACCGCCGGCACCGACGAGGTGGCCATTGCCGATACCATCGGCGCCGGCAACCCACAGCAGATGAAGGCCATCATGGCGCCGCTGATCCGCGACTTCGGCGCCGACAATTTCTATGTACACCTGCACGATACCCGCGGACTGGCCGCCGCCATGGCCTGGGCCGCCGCGGACCTGGGCGTGCGTAAATTCGATGCCTCGGTGGGGGGCCTGGGCGGCTGCCCGTTTGCCCCCGGCGCCACCGGCAACATGGCCACCGAGGATCTGGTTTACCTGCTGGAAAGCTGCGGCCTGAGCACCGGCATCGACATCGACGGCCTGCGCGCCGCCGTGGCGCTGGCCGCCGAGGCCACCCAGCGACCGCTGGGCGGGCGCATCCTCGACTGGATGTCATCCCAGGAACAGCAAGGCAAGACGCCCTGCCTGTGGTAGGTCCTGGCGGGGCTAGCCGTTTCGGCCAGCCTCGTCGTCCTGCAGCAGGATATCGAGAAAGGCCTGATCTTCCTCACTGGCCCGGCAGCGAATGCCTCCGCGCCGCATCAGCGCCATCAGTTCCGCCAGCGCAAAGGCACCCACCTTGCCGGCCAGTAATACCCCGGCGCGCCGGCCACTGAGGCCCAGCCGCTGACAAACCTGCTGATGCCCCCAACCGTTCTCGCGGATTCCCTGCTGCAGGTTCATCAACAGCTTGCTGCGCAGCTCGAGTTCCCGGGGGCCACGGGTATCTTCTTCCAGGATTTCCCAGACGCGATCGAAACGCTTGGCGGACATGATCGGACCCTCCTGCGACAGCTCCGTCTCATAATCATAGTCCGTCGCCGGCAGGCAGAAATCCACGCCGATCAATCGCGCAACCCGAGACGCCGCGCCAGCCGCTGCAGGTTGGCCGGGTCCAGCTGCAGGGCCCGGGCGGTGGCGGCCCAGCTGCCCTGCTGCGCCAGCGCCTGGTTGATCAGGTGGCGCTGGTAATCGTCCACCGCGTCGCGCAGCGAGCCGGTCGCCGCCTCGGCCGGCACCGGCGTCGCCGGCGCCACCGGCTGACCGCCCGGCAAATCCAGCAGCGCCGGGGTAATCACGGTGACGTCCGCCTGCGGCGCCTGGTGGCGGGCCAGCACCGCCGCCCGGCTGATGACATGCTCCAGCTCGCGCACATTGCCGGGCCAGTCGTAGCCCAACAGCGCCGGCAGGCAGCGCTGATTGAGGCGTAGTGCGCGTAGCCCCAGCCGCGCCCGGTTAATTTCCGCGAAGTGGCCGGCCAGCAGCAACACATCTCGATCGCGCTCACGCAGCGGCGGCACTTGCAGCGGGTAGACACTGAGACGGTGGTAAAGATCGGCGCGAAAGCGCCCGGCACGCACCTCCTCGGCCAGGTCGCGATTGGTGGCCGCCACCACCCGCACATCCACCTGCTCCGGGCGCTCGCTGCCCAGCGGCTGCAGCTCACCGCTTTGCAGCACGCGCAACAACTTGGCCTGGGCCGGCAGCGGCAGCTCACCAACCTCGTCAAGGAACAGGGTGCCACCGTCGGCCAGCAAAAACTTGCCGCGCCGCGCCTCGGTGGAGCCGGTAAAGGCGCCCTGGCGGTGACCAAACAGCTCGCTTTCCACCAGGTTTTCCGGCAGTGCCGCCGCATTGACGGTGACCAGCGGCCGGTTACGCCGGCCGGACTGGCGGTGCACAGCCCGTGCCACCAGCTCCTTGCCGGTGCCGGTTTCGCCCTGAATCAGCACCGTCAGGTCGCTGTCGGCCACCGCGGCGATGTCCTGCTGCAGGCGCTGCATGGCCTCGCTGTTGCCAATCAGCTGCGGCGGCGGCTCGCTGTCGGCCTGCAGCGAACGCGCGCTGTTGCGCTCGCGGCGCAGCTGGCCAACGGTTTCACCAGCGGCCACCACCGCCTCGGCCAGCGCCACCAGCAAGCGCAGCCGGTCCAGGCTGGCAATATCGAAGGCACCGGCACGCAAGGCATCGAAAGTGAGCATGCCCCAGGGCTTGCCGTTGACCTGCAAACGACAGCCCAGGCAATCGTGGATATGCAGGGCATCGTCGTGCAACAACAGACCATCGTAGGGGTCCGGCAGGTCGCTGTCGGCGGGGAAACGGGTCAGCTCACCGGCCTCCCAGATGGCCGCCAGGCGCGGGTGGGCCACCAGCGGGAAGCGGCGCCCCAAGACATCGGAACTGAGCCCCACCATGGCCACCGGTTGCAGCACCCCTTCGCCAGCGTGGCGCAGCAGCGCCACCGCATCACAGGGCAACGCCTGTTCCAGCAACTGGATCAGCTGCTCGTAACGCTGCCGCACTGGCTGCTCGCGGGCCAGGTCAGTGAGCAGGCGGGTGAGGCGATCGATGGGAAAATCTTTCATGGTCAATTTAACCTTATATAGTCAAATTAACACTACTCGCCCATAGTCATAATAACCATAATTTATTTAAGTCTATGAAATTACTGACAAGAAAAGCTGGCACATTACTGGCTCCGGGAAAGGCACGCTAATCACAGCTTGCCTTGGAGGTATTTATGTCACTGACTCCCCACCAGCAGGACCTGATTCTTGCCACAGTGCCACTGCTGCGCGAGGGCGGCGAGGCCCTGACCCGCCATTTCTATGCGCTGATGTTCAACGATTACCCGCAGGTGAAAAGCCTGTTCAACCAGACCCACCAGCAGGATGGTCGCCAACCGCGGGCACTGGCCGGGGCAGTGCTGGCCTATGCCGAAAACATCCGCAACCCCATGGTGCTGGCCGCCGCCATCGAAGGCATTGTCAACAAGCATGCCTCGCTCAATATCCTGCCGGAGCACTACCCGATCGTCGGCAACAGCCTGCTCAAGGCCATGGGCGAGGTGCTCGGTGACGTACTCACCCCGGAGATCGCCGATGCCTGGGGCGCCGCCTACTGGCAGCTGGCCAACCTGTTGATCGCCGAGGAAGAAAAGGTCTACGCCGACCATGCGGCGCGCCCCGGCGGCTGGCGCGGCGAGCGCCGCTTCGTGGTGCGCGAGAAGACCCCCGAATCCAGCGTCATTACCTCCTTCGTGCTGACGCCGGAAGACGGTGGCCCGGTGATGGATTTCCTGCCCGGCCAGTATCTGGGGGTGAGCCTGGATATCGACGGCGAGCGGGTGCGCCGCAACTACTCCCTGTCCGCCGCGCCCAACGGCCGCGACTACCGCATTTCGGTGAAGCGGGAGGCCGGCGGCCAGGTATCCGGCTTCCTGCACGACCGCCTGCAACCCGGCGATGTGATCAACTTGTCGGCCCCCTGCGGTGAATTCACCCTGGGTCAGGGCGACCAGCCGGTGAACCTGATCACCGCCGGCGTCGGTATTACCCCGGCTATGGCCATGCTGGAGGCCTATGCCGGCCAGCGACCGATCCGCTTTATCCACGCCGCCATCAGCCGCGACCACCACGCCTTCCGCGAGCGGGTCGATGCGCTGGCCGGCGATCATGAAGATGTAAGCGCCCACTACCTCTATGAAGAGGGTTTGCCGGGCGAAGGGGCCCATGGGGAGGGACGCATTTCCCGGCAATGGCTGGATCAGTGGTTGGCGCCGGAAGGCGACTGCTACTTCCTCGGCCCGCTGGGTTTCATGCAGGCGGTCAAGCGACAGCTCACCGAGCTGGGGGTGCCGGCGGAACGCCAGCGCTTCGAATTCTTCGGCCCCAGTGAGGCGCTGGCCTGAGCAGCCGCATTGCAGGCTGGAGTCTGGATATCACGACAACCTCACCCCTCCCCAACCCTCCCCTTGCCAAGGGGAGGGGGTTAGCCGCCCCCGCGCCCAGGCCCGACGACGACGTTATGTCCTCCCCCTCTTATGAGGGGGAGCTAGAGGGGGTGGTGTTCGACCCAGTGCGATCAACAAAAAAGGGGCGCCGAGGCGCCCCTTTGTTCTGCTCCCGCTCACTCAATGCAGCCGGAACAGGATCTGCAGCAACTGGATACCCAGCAGGATTACCAGTGGGCTGAAATCGACCCCCCCCATGGGTGGCAACAACTTGCGCACCGGCGCCATGACCGGCTCGGTGATCTGCACGATCACTCGCACCAGCGGATTATAGGGATCCGGCGCCACCCAGCTGAGGATCACCCGCACCAATACCGCCCAGAACACATAGTTGAGGATCAGGCTGGCCAGTTCACGGAAGGTATAGATGATCAGGCGCGGGTCCGCCAGCGACGGAATACCGCCACCGAACAGGGCCGTCAGTACCAGCACCTTGGCGATGATCAACACCACCACCAGCACCAGCGAAGCCACATCCAGCCCGCCATAGCCGGGGATAATACGACGCAACGGCTTGAGCAGCGGGTTGGTGGCACGCAGCACGAACTGGGAGATGGGGTTGTAGAAATCCGCCCGCGCCAACTGCAGCACAAAACGGGTAAGCACGATAAAAATGTAGGCGCTGAAGGCTAAGTTCAGCAGAAATACCAGGGCACCCTGCGGGTTCATGGATCACTCCGTTGGTTACAACTGGGACAGAGTTTGGGGCAAGGCCGGGCATTTTCAAAGGGGCTTTACCCACCGACGCGTTGCCAGCGGGCGATCAGCCAGCATCGAAACGGCGGATTTACCACAGAGGGCACCGTGATCACGGAGGAAAAGCTTTCTGCTCTCCCAGTGCCCGGCGCCCTCCGGGGCGAAAGCGGGTTTACCCGGCCAGCTCTTCGGAACGCTCGCGGGCAGCGGCCACGGCGGCCTGCACCTGTTCGCGCAAGCCGGCCTCTTCGAACACCTGAAGGGCGGCGGCGGTGGTGCCACCGGGGCTGGTGACCTGCTGGCGCAACACGTCCGGGCCCACCTCGCTGGTAATCGCCAGCTGGGCGGCCCCCCAGGCGGTCTGCAGGACCATCTGCCGGGCCACCCGTTCTTCCAGGCCCTGGGCCTTGGCTGCTTCGATGAGCGATTCCATCAGCAGGAAGAAATAGGCCGGGCCGGAGCCGGATACCGCGGTGACTGCATCCAGTTCCTTCTCCTCCTCGAACCAGAAGGTCAGCCCCACGGCACCGAGAATGTCCTTGGCCATGGTCTTCTGTGCGTCGCTGACGCCTTCGGCAGCGTACAGGCCGGTGGCACCGGCCTGCACGAGTGATGGAGTATTGGGCATGCAGCGTACGGTGGGGGTGTGACCCAGCCAGGCGTGCAGGTTGGCGACGGTGACACCGGCGGCGATGGAAATCACCAGCGGTTGGCGGTCGGCGATAATGTCACGCAGGTCCTCGCAGACGGCCTGCATCATCTGTGGCTTGACCGCCAGCACCAGCACATCGACGCGGCCGGCCACTTCGCGGTTGTCGATGCTGGCATGCACCCGATGCAGTTGCGTCACATCATCCAGACGGTCCTGGGAGGGATCGCTCATCCAGATGCGCGCCGGACGGATGCCTTTTGCCACCATGCCGCCGGCCAGGCTGGTAGCCATGTTGCCGGCGCCAATGAAGCCGATCAGTTGTTGAGCCATAACTGCGCAATCCTTTTTTATGACGTTGTGGCTTGTTTGGGCGGGCGCGGGCCGAACAGGGCGGTACCCAGCCGGACAAAGGTGGCGCCTTCTTCGATGGCCACCGGGTAATCCGCGCTCATGCCCATGGAAAGCGTATCGAGGGACGGCATTGTATTGCGCAATTGTGACAGTGTCATGGCGAGCCGTCGGAAGGCGGCGCGATTGTCATCGTCGTTGTCGGCCCGGGGAATCGCCATCAGGCCGCGCAGGCGCAAGTTCGGCAACGCCGCCACCGCCGTCGCCAGCTCCGCCACCGCATCCAGCGGTACGCCACTCTTGCTGGCCTCGTCATCCACATTGACCTGGATGCAGACATTCAGTGGCGCCAGCCCCCCGGGGCGCTGCTCACTGAGCCGGCGCGCCACTTTCAGCCGGTCCAGCGAATGCACCCAGTGGAAGTGGCTGGCGATATCGCGGGTTTTGTTGGACTGGATCGGCCCGATAAAGTGCCACACCAGGTCGCGCTCGCGCAGGGCGGCGATCTTGTCCAGCGCCTCCTGCAGGTAGTTCTCGCCGAAGTGACGCTGCCCCTGGTCGGCCAGCCCCGCCAGTTCGGCGGCGCTGCGGGTCTTGCTGACCGCCAGCAGCTGCACCGTATCCGGGTCACGGCCGGCCTGCCGGCAGGCCGCATGAATTTGCGCATTTATCTGCGCCAGAGGGGTTTTGGGGTCCATCATCATTGAACGACTCAAGAGGTCGGGTTACTTTAGGGCATGCGACGATTTTCTGAGGCCGCCGGATATCGGCTGCCTGTTCAATAATAACAAAGGGTCGCCCCGGCGGCCCTTCAACGCGAACAACCAGACCGGAACCCCCCATGGATATTACCGAGCTGCTCGCCTTTAGTGCCAAAAACGGCGCCTCCGACCTTCACTTGTCCGCCGGCCTGCCGCCGATGATTCGCGTGGATGGCGACGTGCGCCGCATCAACCTGCCGGCCATGGAGCACAAGGAAGTCCACGCGCTGATCTACGACATCATGAATGACAAGCAGCGCAAGGACTTCGAGGAATTCTTCGAGACCGACTTCTCTTTCGAGGTGCCCGGCGTGGCCCGCTTCCGGGTCAACGCCTTCAACCACAACCGCGGCGCCGGCGCGGTGTTCCGGACCATTCCCTCCAAGGTACTGACCATGGAAGACCTGGGCATGGGCAAGGTATTCCAGCAGGTCTCCGAATTTCCCCGCGGCATCGTGCTGGTCACCGGGCCCACCGGCTCCGGGAAATCCACCACCCTGGCGGCCATGCTCGACTACATCAACAACACTCGCTACGAGCACATCCTCACCATCGAGGACCCGATCGAATTCGTACACGAATCCAAGAAGTGCCTGGTCAACCAGCGGGAAGTGCACCGTGACACCCTGGGCTTCGCCGAGGCACTACGCTCGGCCCTGCGGGAAGACCCGGATATCATTCTGGTGGGCGAGATGCGTGACCTGGAAACCATCCGCCTGGCATTGACCGCGGCGGAAACCGGCCACCTGGTGTTCGGCACCCTGCACACCTCGTCGGCTTCGAAAACCGTCGACCGTATCATTGATGTATTCCC
>JAWVWY010000016.1:0-29452 GCA_033723495.1 Alcanivorax sp.
AGTGCCAATGGGCGGCGATGCCCTCTTCGGCGACCCGGTGCATCTCCTCGGTTCGAATCTGGATTTCGATCGGCAGGCTGTGCGGCCCGAACAGCACCGTGTGCAACGACTGGTAGCCGTTAGCCTTGGGGATGGCGATGTAGTCCTTGAAGCGATTGGGGATCGGCGTGAAGTAATTGTGCACCGCGCCCAGCACCCGGTAGCAGGTGTCCACCCGGTCGACGATGATGCGAAAGCCGAACACATCCATGATGTCGGAGAACGGTTTGTGCTGCTCCTTCATCTTGGTGTAGATGCTGTACAGGTGTTTCTCGCGGCCCAGCACCCGCGCTTCGATGCCTTCTTCTTCCAGGCAATGCTCCAGGCTGGTCTTGATGGTGGTAAGGATTTCCTTGCGGTTGCCGCGGGCTTTCTTTACCGCCTGGCCGATCAGCCGGGCGCGCATCGGGTAAATAGCATGGAAGGCCAGGTCCTCGTACTCCACCCGCATGTTGTACATGCCCAGCCGGAAGGCAATGGGGGCGTACAGTTCCAGGGTTTCGGTGGCGATGCGGCGGCGCTTTTCCGCGCGCATCACATGCAGGGTGCGCATGTTGTGCAGGCGGTCGGCCAGCTTGATCAGGATGACGCGGATATCCCGGGTCATGGCCAGCATCATCTTGCGCAGGTTTTCCGCCTGCTGCTCGGCCTTGGACTCGAACTTGATCTGGGCAATCTTGGAAACGCCGTCCACCAGCTCGGCCACTTCCTCGCTGAACTCGGTGGACAGCTGTTCCTTGGTGATGCCGGTATCCTCGATCACGTCGTGCAGCATGGCGGCCATCAGCGAGGCATGGTCCATGTGCATGTCGGTGAGGATATTGGCCACCGCCAGCGGGTGGGTGATGTAGGGATCACCGGTGCGGCGGTATTGCCCCTCGTGGGCCTGCTCGGCAAACCGGTACGCGCGAACGACCTGGGCGATCTGGTCGTCGTCCAGGTAACTGCGAAGCCGTTTTTCCAGGTTATGGATGGTGGGCAAAAGTCCTCGTCACGCCCGGGGCGAGTAGCGGTTGCGTTACCCCTAGCTTAGATTTGGGCGCCGGTTTTGTCTACGACAAGTGTATGAGAGGAGGGCCGTGAAAGCCGGTAAAACGGGGAAGGGAAAAGAGGGGCAGGCGAGGCCGCTGTGGCCCCGCCATGGCAGCGGGGTTACTCGCCGAAGGACTGGGTCAGCAGCGCCAGTTCATCGACGTCGGCGCTGCGATCAGCCACCGGGCTGTCCACCGATTCGGCGGTCACGTAGCCTTCGGCGATTTCACGCAGGGCGACCACGGTGGGCTTGTCGTTTTCCCAGGCGACCCGCGGCTCCTTGCCACCGGTCTGCAACTGACGGGAGCGCTTGCCGGCGACCAGAACCAGCTCGAAGCGGTTATCCAGTTTTTCCAGGCAATCTTCAACGGTGACACGGGCCATGCTGTTCTCCTACAGGTGGGCGCTGCTGATCAGTGGCGGCAACGCCTGAAATTCGCAAGGGGGCGATTTTACTGGTGAATCGCTGATCAAGTCCAGCTATAGGTCTACTTGGCCAGCAGGTTGCTGAGAGTTTCCGCCAGACGGCTGGACTGGCGGCTGGTGGTCAGACGGCGGGCCTCCACAATCGCTTCCAGCTCGAAGAGCGCGCGCTGGAAGTCATCGTTGACCACGATGTAGTCGAACTCGCCATAGTGGCTCATTTCTTCCTGGGCACCATCCAGGCGGCGCTGGATCACCGTCTCGTCATCGGTATCACGGCCACGCAGGCGCTCGGCCAAGACCTCCAGCGACGGCGGCAGGATAAAGATGCTGACCGCCTCGGGCAGCTGGCGGCGAATCTGGCTGGCACCCTGCCAGTCGATCTCCAGGATCACATCCTCGCCACCGCGCAGGGTCTGGGCCACCCAGTCCGCATTGGTGCCGTACAGGTTACCGAACACTTCCGCATGTTCCAGAAAGCGCCCTTTCTCCACCTTGCGAATAAAGTTGTCGCGCTCGATGAAGTGGTAGTTCACCCCGTCCACCTCGCCGGGCCGTATCGGCCGGGTGGTGTGCGAGACAGAGATGCGTACGCGCTCCAGTTTCTCTACCAGGGCCGCCACCAGGCTGGTTTTGCCGGCGCCGGACGGGGCAGAAATGATGTAGAGGGTGCCTTTGTCGGCCATAGCAAGGAGTGTCCTGTTTGAGCTGGTGGAGATCCCGGTAAAGCGCGCATTATAGGCGCAAAGAGCCTGGAACGTCATATGGACAGGCGTATTCCAACGGGAGGGTTATGCAGGATAGTGCCATTACCGCCAGTGTGGATTTTGACCGTGACGGCGTGCAGCACGGCTTTCTGCGTCTGCCATATTCCCACGACGATTCCGCCTGGGGCCATGTGATGATTCCCGTGACCGTGGTGCGCAACGGTGACGGCCCCACCGCCCTGCTGACCGGCGGCAACCATGGTGATGAATATGAAGGCATCACCGCGTTGCTGAAGCTGGCCAACCGCCTGCGTCCGGAGGCGATCAATGGCCGGGTGATCATGGTGCCGATGATGAATCACCCGGCGGTGCTCAATGGCACCCGTACCTCACCGCGGGATGGTGGCAATCTCAACCGGGCTTTCCCCGGCAATCCGGCCGGTACCCTGACTGAAAAGATTGCCGATTACTTCAGCCGTTATCTGGTGCCGCTCAGTGACGTGGTGCTGGATATGCATTCCGGTGGCCGCACCCTGGATCTGTTGCCCTTTGCGGCCACCCATCGCATGGCTGATAGCCGCTTCGAGGCCAGTTGCCTAGCGGCGGCCAGCGCCTTTGGGGCGCCTTACACCCTGTTCATGGCGGAGCTGGAAGGCGATGTGCTGTTCGACAGCGTGGTGGAACGGCAGGGTAAGGTGTTCATCAGCACCGAGTTGCGGGGCGGCGGCACCAGCACGCCAGAGACGGTGGCGCTGGCGGAGCGCGGGGTGGAGAACGTGCTGCGTTTTGCCGGCATTGTCGCCGGCGATCCAGTGCCGGTGGCATCGCAGGCGCTGGAAATTCCGGACAGCAGCTATTACCGGGTCAGCGAGCATCACGGGCTGCTGGAGTTTGCCGTATCACTGGGCCAGGCGGTGCACCGGGGGGATCTGCTTGCGCGGGTGCACAGCCTGGAGCGTACCGGGGTGGCGGCGGTGGACTATCGGGCGCCCTGTGATGGCGTTCTGCTGGGGCGCCGGCATCCGGCACGGGTCAATATCGGCGATACCTTCGCGGTGCTGGCGGTGCCACGCTAGGCATCCCTGAGTTTCCTTGACATGGATCATTTTCAAGCGGCAGACCGGGCGGGATACTGCGGTCATTGACGCAGTGTTATGACATTAAAGGAGAGTTTGTGATGGGTACCCTGAAATCAGTGATCACCGCCGCCCTGCTGGGGCTGTCCGTGTCTGCCCTGGCCGCCCAGGGGGGTATGGGCAGTGGCATGGGGGGCGGAATGGGCAGTGGCATGGGCAGTGGTATGGGAGGCATGGGCAAGGGCGGCATGATGTCCGACAACAATGGCCAGGTGACCATGCCGATGCTGCAACAGCATATGCAGATGATGCAGCAGCAGATGAAATCCATGCCCATGCAGGGTGATATGGGTGCCCGTATGCAGCAGATGCAGGGCATGATGCAGCAGATGCAAACCCATATGGAAATGATGCAGGGCATGATGCAACAGATGCAGAATGCCAATGGCGGGGCGCAAAGCAAACCGGCCAAGTGAGGTGTGCGGTGAATGTGGAAACCGTAGCGGATGTCATCAACTGGACCCGTGAGGTGCACCGGCAGCTGGCGGTGAGCATGGAGCAGGGTTGGGAACTGGAAGGGCGTGAGCGTGTGCGCATGCTGATGGAGTACATCGGCGAGCATGAACGGCGTCTGGACGCGGTGCTACAGGCCGCCAGCAAGGATGCCCGTATCGGCGCCCTTAATACCTGGTTCTACGATTATCTGCGCGAGCATCCGGAGGCGTTGCGGATGTCCGGTCGCCTGGATGCCCACACCGATGATACCGCTACCTTGCTGGCCTATGTGCTGGAGATGCACGAAGGGTTGATCGGCCTGTATCGCTATCTGGCATCGCGGGCGGAAGTGGAATCCGTGCGTGAGCTGCTCGTCTCGTTGCTGTCTCTGGAAGAGCATGAAGCCATGCGCATGGCCCGTGACGCCGAGCGTTTGGAGGATCTGTAGGCGTGGTGCCGCCCCGCTGATGGGGGCGGGGTATGATGCTATTCGATATTCTGGATCTGTTCGCGCATCTGCTCGATCAGCACTTTCAGTTCCACCGCGGCGGCGGTGGTTTCGCTGTCCACTGACTTGCTGGCCAGGGTGTTGGCCTCGCGGTTGAGTTCCTGCATCAGAAAATCCAGACGCCGGCCGATGTGACCGCCTTTCTTGAGGACCCGGCGCACTTCGGTGACGTGGGTTGCCAGCCGGTCCAGCTCTTCGTCCACATCCATCTTCTGGGCCAGCAACACCAGCTCCTGTTCCAGCCGCTCCGGGTCCGGGGTCTCCAGCACTTCCTTTACCCGGTTGCGCAGGCGCTCGCGCAGCGCGTCCTTGATGCGCGGCAGGGCGCTGCGCACGATGGCCACCTGGTCGGTGATGCCATCCAGCCGGTCTTCGATCAGCTTGCCGAGCTGTTCGCCTTCCCGACCGCGGGTATCCAGCAGGGCGCTCAGGGTTTCATCCAGCAGGGTCAGAGCTTCGCTGTGCAGCTGTTCGGTGTCCAGCTCGCGGGTGCTGAGCACGCCCGGGTAACGGAGGATTTCCATGGGGTTGACCTGGCCGGGGTGCTGCACCAGGTCACCCACTCGCCGGGAGACGTCGGACAGTTGCCGCACCAGCTCCTCGTTCAGCTCCAGGGCAGCATCGCCACTGTCCTGCTGGTAGCGCAGCGTCACTTCCACCTTGCCACGGGCCAGGGCCTGGCGGCAGCGCTCGCGCACGGCATTTTCCAGCGCCCGCAATGATTCCGGCAGGCGTGGGCTGACCTCCAGATAGCGGTGGTTCACGGACTTGATTTCCCAGGCCAGGCTGTGGCCGTCCAGGTGGCGGTCGGCGCGGGCAAAGGCCGTCATACTGCGAATCATGGGCAAACCTCGGCTGGTTAAAGGGGCTAGTCTAGGGGCTGTGCAGCGGATTTTCATCCACTGGCGTGGGGGTGATGGCGTGAAACAGGCAGACACCGGCCCGGCTTTGCTACAATGGCAGCCCTTTTCACGCCACAAGCAACTTTTCACGCTTTCAGTAACAAGGAGATCCCATGCGCCCATCCGGCCGAGCCCCCGATCAAATGCGGGACATCAGCTTCACTCGCAACTATACCGTTCACGCCGAGGGCAGCGTGCTGGTGGCATTTGGCGACACCAAGGTGCTGTGTACCGCGTCCGTGGAGGAAGGCGTGCCGCGTTTTCTCAAGGGCAAGGGCCAGGGCTGGATCACCGCCGAATACGGCATGCTGCCCCGTTCCACCCATACCCGCTCCGGGCGCGAAGCGGCCCGCGGCAAGCAGGGTGGCCGTACTCTGGAGATCCAGCGCCTGATCGGCCGTTCCCTGCGCGCTGCGGTGGATCTCAAGAAGCTGGGTGAGAAAACCATTTATCTGGACTGTGACGTGCTGCAGGCCGATGGCGGCACCCGCACCGCCTCCATTTCCGGAGCCTGTGTGGCGCTGGTGGATGCCTTTACCCACCTGCTCGACAAGGGCCGCATCAAGGAAGACCCGCTTAATGGTCTGGTCGGTTCGGTGTCCGTGGGCGTCTACAAGGATACCCCGGTACTGGACCTGGATTACGCGGAAGACTCCAATGCCGGCACCGACATGAATGTGGTAATGACCCAGCAAGGCGGCTTTATCGAAATTCAGGGTTCCGCGGAAGGCGCGCCCTTTACCCGTGAGCAGTCCGATGCGCTGCTGGGGCTGGCGGAAGGCGGCATTCGCGACATTATCCAGAAACAGCAACAGGCGCTGGGGTGGTAAACGTGACGATCCGTAATTACAAGAAGCACTTTCTGCGTTTTGCCCAGGAGCGCGAGGCACTGAAATTCGGTGAGTTCACGCTCAAGTCCGGCCGGGTCAGCCCCTACTTCTTCAATGCCGGCACCTTCAACACCGGCGAGGCGCTGGCCCGCCTGGGGCGCTATTACGCCGATGCCATTGTTGCCTCCGGCCAGCCGTACGACATGCTGTTCGGCCCGGCCTACAAGGGTATTCCGCTGGTGGCGGCGGTGGCGGTGGCGCTGGCCGAGCACCACGGGCGTGACCTGCCCTGGGCGTTCAACCGCAAGGAAGCCAAGGACCATGGCGAGGGCGGCTGGCTGGTGGGGGCGCCGCTGCAGGGCCGGGTGCTGGTGATTGATGATGTCATTACCGCCGGCACCGCGATTCGTGAGGTGGCCGCCCTGTTCGAAAAAACCGACGCCAAAATGGCCGGGGTGATGGTGGCACTGGATCGCCAGGAGTGCGGCCAGGGGGCAACATCCGCCTCTGGTAAAGGATTATCTGCCATTCAGGAGGTTGAACGCAGCCTGGGCGTGCCAGTAGGGAGTATCGTAACCATGAACGATATTATCGACTGGTTGGGTGAACAGGATAATTCGCAACAGGCTCTGGCGGGTATGCGCACATACCGGGAGCGCTACGGAGTGGAATAACCATGGCAAGAGCTGTTCTGGCGGTGTTGATGCTGGTCACCGCCGTGACCGCGTTGGCCCGTCCGGGCCAGCAGCCGAACGAAAAGTTTCCCGACGGCGCCTATTTTCGCTACAAGACGCCGGATGGCGTGGTACACATGGAGCGCACCCTGAGCAATCAGGCGATCTACAACGGCTATCAGTTGATGGATCCACAGGGCCGGGTGCTGGAGAACGTCAAGGCAGAGCCCTATGAGGATGCCGCGGCGCGCGCCAGGCGTCATGCGGAAAACAAGGCGCGCAGAGAGCGTCAGGCCCGTGATGAGGAATTGCGTCGCCTCTATGCTGGCCCGGAAGATGCGGCCAGAGCGCGGGATCGAAAGATCCAGGCGCTGAAACTGAAGATCAGTTATGCGGAAAACAATCTGGCGCAGCTGGAGAAAAAGCGCGATGACGAGCTCGCTCTGGCGGCCCGTCAGGAGCGTAGCGGCCACACCGTATCACAGGTGACCCGTGACACCATTAGCCGCTTCAAGCGTCAGGTTGCCGAGACCGAGAAGCAGATCAGCCAGTATCACGACGACATTAAATCCGCGCAGGCGGAATACGCCCCCATCATTGATCGCCTCAAGCAGCTGGACGCGCAGGATAAAGAGGCCGACTAGTCCTGCCCGCGAAACAGGCTGGGGATCAGCAGCTGCCATTGCTGTGGCCAGTCCTGGCTGGGTTTTTTCTGAAAGCCGGAGCGCACAAACTGGGCGATACGCCCTTCCACCACGGCCAATAGCAGGTTGGCGGTGACGGTGGGCGTGGCGCGAGTGCGCAGGCCCTGGCGAAACTCCGCATCCCGCAGTACCTGTTTGAGCTGACTCTCCACCCGATCGTAGAATTGCTGGATACGCTGGTGCAGGCGCTCGTTTTCACCGGCCAGCGCGTCGCCGGTGAGTAGCCGGGTGATGCCCGGGTTGCGTTCGGTAAAGGCCAGCAGCAGGGTCAGCATCTGTTCGGCCTGATTGGCGGCATCGCCTTCCTCGGTAATGCGGTTGATGCGGGAGAAGATGGCATCCTCGATAAAGGTAATCAGCCCCTCAAACATCTTGGCCTTGCTGGGAAAATGGCGATACAGGGCGGCTTCCGAGACCCCCACTTCCCGAGCCAGGCCGGCGGTGGTGATACGCCCGCCGGGTTCGGCTTCCAGCATGTGGGCCAGTGCCTGCAGGATCTGCTCCTTGCGGGAGGGTTTGCTGTCGGTCATTGTCGTTCCCTTGCCAATATGGGCGCTCACAGGCGCCCTTTTATTAATTCTTGGTGATCAGCGTGCCGATGCCCCGGTCGGTGAGAATTTCCAGCAGCACCGCGTGTGAGACGCGACCGTCGATGATGTGGGCAGACTGTACGCCATTCTCCACGGCTTCCAGGGCGCAACGTATCTTCGGCAGCATGCCACCGAAGATGGTGCCATCCTGGATCAACTGGTTAACACGTTCGGCACTCAGGCCGGTGAGTACCTTGCCCTGCTTGTCCTTGAGGCCGGCCACATTGGTCAGCAGGATGAGCTTTTCGGCGCGCAGCACTTCCGCCACCTTGCCGGCGACCAGGTCGGCATTGATGTTGTAGCTGATGCCCTTGTCATCCACGCCAATGGGCGCAATCACGGGGATAAAGTCGCTGCCGGCAATCAGGTCGATAATGCGCGTGTCGATGCCCTGCACTTCGCCCACATGACCGATATCGATGATTTCCGAGGCCTGCAGCTCCGGGCTGTCTTCGTCGCTGGCCTTGAGCAGCATCTTGCGGGCACGGATCAGACGGCCGTCCTTGCCGGTCAGGCCGATGGCCTGGCCACCATTATGCTGGATCAGGTTGACGATATCCTTGTTGACCAGGCCACCCAGCACCATCTGCACCACATCCATGGTTTCCCGGTCGGTAACGCGCATGCCCTGGACAAACCTGGATTCCTTGCCCAGCCGTTGCAGCAGATCGCCGATTTGCGGGCCGCCGCCATGGACAATCACCGGGTGCATGCCGATCTGTTTCATCATTACCACATCGCGGGCGAAGCTGTTTTTCAGCGCCTCGTTTTCCATGGCATTGCCGCCGTACTTGATCACCACGGTGGCGCCGGAGAAGCGCTGAATATAGGGCAGGGCTTCAATCAGAATCCGGGCGGTGTCATGTGCGCTGTTGGCGTCCATCAAATATCTCTCTGCTTAAAAGGGGAGTTCCAGGCTGTCATCGACGGCCTTGAGGTGATTGTGAAACTGGGTTTGAACCCGCTGCAGGGCGTCCTGGTCGCGGCCTTCAAAGCGGGCCACCAGCATCGGTGTGGTATTGGAGGCGCGCACCAGGCCCCAGCCATCCGGGAAGTCGACCCGCAGGCCGTCGATGGTGGTGGCGCGGCCACCGCTAAACTGTTCGGCGCGCTGGCTGAGCGCCTCCACCAGGGTGAACTTGTTGTCATCGGTGACCGGAATGTGCAGTTCCGGGGTGGTGACGCCGGTGGTGAGCTGGCCAAATACCTGGCTGCTACTGTCATCCTGCAGCGACAGGATTTCCAGTAGCCGTGAGGCAGCATAGAGGGCGTCATCGAAGCCAAACCAGCGGTCCGCAAAAAAGATGTGGCCGCTCATCTCGCCGGCCAGCGGGGCGCCGGTTTCCTGCATCTTGGCCTTGATCAGGGAGTGGCCGGTCTTGTACATCAGCGGCCGCCCGCCCTGTTTGCGAATCAGGGCCGCGACGGCGCGGCTGCACTTGACGTCGAATAGAATGTCGGCGCCCGGGGTGCGTCCCAGCAAGTCGCGGGCAAACAGCATCAGCATACGGTCCGGCCAGATGATTTCGCCCTGGTCGGTGACCATGACAATGCGATCGCCGTCGCCATCAAAGGCAATGCCCAGGTCCAGGCCATTGTCCTTCACCGTGCGGATCAGGTCGGCCAGGTTGTCCGGGTTGGACGGGTCGGGGTGGTGGTTGGGGAAGTGACCATCGACCTCGGTGTAGAGCGGTGTGACCTCGCACCCCAGTTCGGTGAACAGCCGTGGTGCCAGTTTGCCGGTGATGCCGTTGCCGCAATCAATCGCCAGTTTCAGCGGACGGGCCAGCACAATATCGTTGATGATTTCCTTGAGATAACGGTCACTGATATCGGCCTGCTGTTCGCTGCCCTGGCCGCTGCTGAAATCACGCTTCTGGATGCGCTGATAGAGCGCCTGGATGCGGTCGCCATAGAGCGTCTCGCCGTTAATCACCATTTTCAGGCCGTTGTCCTGGGCCGGGTTATGGCTGCCGGTGACGCAGATGCCGCTCTGACCATCCATCACATGGGTGGCGTAATAGAGCACCGGGGTGGGGACGTCGCCCAGGTTGATCACATCGCGGCCGGATTCCTGCAGCCCTTTGATCAGGGCCCGGCTCAGCTCCGGGCCGGATAACCGGCCGTCACGGGCCACGAACAGGGTCTGCTGGCCAGCCTGGCCCGCCTCGCTGCCAAGGGCCCGGCCGATCAGGTAGCAGGTCTGGGCGGTAAGGGTGTCGCCGGCGGTTCCACGGATGTCGTAAGCCCGAAATATCTGTGGGGGGACGCTGTCCTTGCCCTCGTCCACCAGCAGGATGTCATCGCTGTCTTCCATTTCCACGGCTTCCGGGGCGCTCTGCGGGGAGCGGCTGCGCGGAGGGGGGCCGCCATGTTGCCGCGATTTTTCTGCCAGCCTGGCCTGCGCCGCAGTGACCTGGGCAAACACGGGAAACTGGAAGCGGTTGCGGGCCGAGACGTCCGGGCGTTTTGCCAGCTCCTTGCAATAGTTGATCAGCTCGGCGGCGTCCTGCCCCACCCGTTTGCCCAGCTGCCCGGCCAGCCAGGCGGTGGCAGCCAGGATCAGCAGCGCTGCCAGGGCGGCGCTGGCGGCCAGGATCATGAGGTCGTTGCCTTGAGGTGCGGGGCGTTGCAGGGTGACCTGAATCGAGCCGTGGCTGGCCACGGCCTGGCTGCTGCCGCCCCCCTGGCCCACCACCAGAATGGTATTGCCGCCCTGTTTCAGGGTGGCTTTGGCGTTGGCCGGCAAATCGGCCTGCAGCTGCTGTTTCAGGTGGCTGAGCGGCATGGTCAGCAACAGGGCGCCGGTGCCGTTGCGGCTGGCACGGGCAACCAGCAGTGTGGCAGGTTTGCTGGCATTGATGACCGGGGCCGGTTTTTTGCCAAGCTGGGTATCATTAAGCATTTCCTGGGCCACATAGCTGTACTGGTTGGCAGCGTCGAAGCGGTCCGGAATCAGATCAATGCTGGCGCCGGGCAGCCATTGCTCACGCAGGGCGGGTAGCGTGACATCGCTGGTGGCGCCGGCCAGGGCACTGTTGATGTCGGGGCGCTGGGCCAGCAGTTCCAGCTGGGTGGTTGCCGCTTGCACCAATTGATCGGTATGCGAGGCCAGTTGCCGGGCCAGGTGTTGCGTCTGTTGTTGCTGCTGCTGGTGTTGCTGGTGTTGCTGGTAGAGATAAAACGCCAGCAAGGCAGCAATGACGGCGACGATGGCGGTTGCCGCCAGCGGGGCCAGCAGCTTCAGGCTGCCCTGGTCGATGTTGAACGCCGATTTCTTTTTGTTCTTGCCCATGTCCCCTCCGGTATGCGCTATCAGTGGCGACCGCTGTGGCCGAAACCTCCGTCACCACGATCGGATTGGCCAAACTCGTCGACCTGTTCCAGCTGTACCTGCAGCACCGGCACGATGACCAGTTGCGCGATCCGTTCGCCTGGCTCAATAGTGAACGCTTGCTGACCCCGATTCCAGCAGGAAACCATCAGCTCGCCCTGATAATCCGAATCAATCAGACCGACAAGATTGCCCAGCACAATGCCGTGCTTATGGCCCAGGCCGGAACGCGGCAGGATCATGCCCGCGTAGCCGGGATCGGCGATGTGGATCGCCATGCCGGTGGGTAGCAGGCGGGTATCGCCCGGCTCCAGTTGCAGCGGCTCCTTGACCATGGCGCGCAGGTCGAGGCCGGCGGAGCCGTCGGTGGCGTAGTGGGGCAGAGGGATCTCGTTGCCCAGGCGTTCATCCAGAACCCGGTATTGCAGTTTCATGTGGTTTCCTTGTGCGTGTCCGGTGTCGACGCGCCGCCGTGGGCGAGGCCCGCGTGGCGCAAAAAACACATTGGGATCAGGGTGTTAATTCTGGTAGCGAATGGCAATCAGCTCGATCAACTGTTTGGCAATCTGGTTCTTGGAGGCCAGGGGCAGAACCTTGTGGCCGCCCGGCCAGATCACGGTCAGGGCATTGTTGTCACTGTTGAAGCCCACATTGCTGCCGGACACATCATTGGTGGCGATCATGTCCAGCTTCTTGTTGACCAGCTTGCCCTGGGCATAGGCGACCACGTCACGGGTTTCCGCCGCGAAGCCCACGGTGAAGGGGCGTTTGGTGTGGCCGGCCACGGCGGCCACGATATCCGGGTTCTTGACCAGGGTCAGGTGGATTTCCTCGGTGGATTTCTTGATCTTGTGGTCGGCGGTGACGGTCGGGCGGTAGTCCGCCACGGCAGCGGTGGCAATGAACACATCACAGCCGTCTTCCACGGCCTTGAGGCTGGCTTCGTGCATATCCAGGGCCCGGACCACGTCGACCCGTTCCACCCGGGAGGGCGTTGGCAGGTTGACCGGGCCGGCGATCAGGGTCACCCGGGCGCCGGCTTCCGCGGCGGCTTCCGCCAGTGCAAAACCCATTTTGCCGGAGCTTTTGTTGGTGATGTAGCGCACCGGGTCGATGGCTTCGCGGGTGGGGCCGGCGGTGATGATCACGTGTTTGCCGGTGAGAAGCTGATAGTCAAACACGTCGGCGGCCATCTGAATGATGTCCAGCGGCTCCAGCATGCGCCCTTCGCCGGTTTCGCCGCAGGCCTGGCTGCCACTGCCGGGGCCGAAAATGTGGATGCCCTTTTCCTGCAGGATCAGCTGGTTCTTCTGGGTAGTGCTGTCGGCCCACATCTGCTGGTTCATGGCCGGCGCCACGGCGATCGGGGCGCCGGTGGCCAGGCACAGGGTGGTCAGCAGGTCATTGCCATGGCCATGGGCCATGCGCGCCAGGAAGTTGGCGGAGGCCGGCGCGATCAGCACCAGGTCGGCCCAGCGGGCCAGCTCGATATGGCCCATGGCGGCTTCCGCCTTGGGGTCGAGCAGATCGGTGTGCACCGGGTTGCCGGACAGCGCCTGCATGGTCAGCGGCGTGATGAATTCCTGGGCGCCCTGGGTCATCACCACGCGGACCTGGGCGCCGGCATCCTGCAGGCGCCGCACCAGGTCTGCCGCTTTATAGGCAGCAATGCCGCCGGTCACTCCCAGAAGGATGCGTTTGTTCGTCAGGCGCTGCATGGGCGAGTCCTTGTTGGATGACGGCAACCATGGCGAATCTCTTCTGCCCGGGCTGCTCGAGGGCTGCTATCAATTCAGGCTGCATAGGGTAGCACCAAGGCATGATGTTGCGTAGTGAGGCGCAGGTCTGTCCGGGGCGTGATAACCGGCTTGGCGAGGGCAATGATGGCGATTACAGACTGGCCCGCGGGGGAACGGCCCCGGGAGAAACTACTGGCCCGCGGTGCTGCGGCATTGAGCGATGCCGAATTGCTGGCGATTTTCCTGCGTACCGGGCGACAGGGAATGACGGCAGTGGATCTGGCCCGTGAGCAACTGCGGGCCGGGGGTGGCCTGCGTGCCGTGCTGGATGCGTCGCCGGCGCGCATGGCGCAGTTGCCGGGCATGGGGCGGGCGAGGCAGGCGCTGTTGCTGGCGGCCCTGGAGCTGGGGCGGCGCTATCTGGCTGAACCGCTGGAACGGGGGCTGCCGCTGGATAACCCGGACAAGGCTGGCCAGTTGCTGACGGCGCGCTTGCGCGGCCTGCCCCATGAAGTGTTTGCGGCACTGTTTCTGGATAACAAACATCGCCTGATTGCCTTCGAAACCCTGTTTCGGGGCACCATTGACGCGGCGGCGGTATATCCCCGGGAAGTCGTGCGGCGGGCCATGGATCTGAACGCCGCGGCGGTGATTCTGGCCCATAATCATCCGTCCGGGGTGGCCGAGCCGAGCCAATCCGACCATGCCATCACCCGGCGCCTGGTGGAGGCGCTGGCGCTGGTGGAGGTCAGGGTGCTGGATCATCTGGTGATTGGTGATGGCGGCTGGGTGTCCCTGGCCAGCCGTGGCGCCCTTTAAACGGCGCGATAGGGCCTCTGCCGGGTGCCACAGCGAGGCCGGCAGTGGACAGGAAATAATCAGCAATGCTTGCTCTTGGCCCGCCGCTCTGGTATAAAACGCGCCTTTTCCGGGGCTCCAGGTCCCGTGCAAGACGATATTCGGAGCAAGACAATGTCCAAAGTTTGCCAGGTAACCGGTAAGCGCCCTGTAACGGGCCACAACGTTTCACACTCGAACATCAAGACCAAGCGTCGTTTCGAGCCGAATCTGCACCACCACCGTTTCTGGGTTGAGTCCGAGAAGCGTTTCGTGCGTCTGCGTGTCAGCTCCAAAGGCATGCGTATTATCGACAAGAAGGGTATCGATGCGGTTCTGTCCGATATCCGTTCCCGTGGCGAACGCGTTTAAGGCGAAGAGAAGGAGTTAACCCATGGCCGGTCCGATTCGTGAAAAAATCCGTCTGGTGTCCTCCGCGGGCACTGGTCACTTCTACACCACCACCAAGAACAAGCGTCTCCATCCGGAAAAGATGGAAACCAAAAAGTATGATCCGGTTGTGCGCAAGCACGTGGCCTACAAGGAAGCCAAGATCAAGTAACTGATCTTTTCCGCCTGGCATCGGACGAAAAAACCCGGGTTTTCCCGGGTTTTTTTATGCGCAAAAATTATCAATTGAGCCGCCCAATGGCCTTGTAACAACCGCTTGTTGTGGCGATTGCCGGTCTTTGTCCGCCGGCGCGAAAGTGTCAGTTTTTTTGCATTCCGTTTGTCGTCGATATTGGCGCGTATAGAAGTTGCTATTGTCGTGTCTGGAGTTGCGAGTGTTACGTTTACGGTTAAGAACGGCCGTGCTACAAATGAATACACGTAAAAAATTGTGAAGTGCGTCACGCCGGCCCGGGATTTTGTTATAAGCTTATATTTGCTCATTTCTTATTTACGCTGTTGTTATACCGTGCACGGAGAGCACCTATGGAAACCCTGAAACATCTTATGCAACTGTTGTTTGTCCGCTTGTATGGGCAGGTCAACAGCCGCGCCTTCCGGCAGCGCGGGGCCAGTGCGCTGGAATACATCGTGCTGGCGGCGGTGCTGGTGGCGGCCCTGATTCTTGTCGGCGTCTTTTTGAAAGGCTCCAACGGCTTTACCGGCTTCTTCAATGACCTGTTTAGCAAGGCCAGCTCAGCACTCAACTGAATGCTGAAAAATAAAATCGGTGGCGGGTCGCCCGACGTGACCTGCAACCGGTACCTTGGGAGAGCTGGCATGCACAGAACAGAAAGGGGGGCAGTGGCGTTCGAGTTTCTGTTCCTGTTTCCGTTTATCGTCGCCATCCTCTACGCCGCGGGCTATTACAGCATTGTTTTTGCCTGGCAGTATCAAATGCAAAACCTGGTGGACAAGTCGGTCTCCGAGGCGTTGTATCTGGATCGCTCCAGTACGCCTGATGCGGACCTGGCGACGGCCATGCAGCAACGTGCCCAGCAGCGCCTCGATGCGCTGGTGGCAAGTAGTCTGCCGGCCAGCCTCAAAACCAAGGTAGGATCAGACGGCGCCTGCAAGGTCGACAGCTCAGGCCTGACCGTTGTTCAGTGCACCCTGTCCCTGGACAGTGCGACGATCAAGGGGCTGCTGCCGTCAGTGAGTTTTGGCATGTTGGGTGCCTTTCCTCCGGCGCCATCCAATGGCATCCGGGCCAGTGCCCAGGTTGCCTTCTAGTGATCATGCAATGTTCCCTGGTTGCTTCAGGGTAGTAACAATAAAAAGCCTTACTGGCTTAGGATTAGGGTTATCCGGTCCCGTCACCTGGCATGGATAGCTCGGGGATGTACCGCAAGGAGGAAAAATGGGGGCACGTTGGCTATACATGCTGCCGGCACTGTTGCTCAGTGCGTTGGCAGTGATCCTGGCCCTGATCGGTCTGGCGCGTCACCCGGATTCCTCCGGCAAAAGCGCTCCCGGAGTGGTCATGCAAGTGACCGAAGACAAGGTACCGGACGCGCTCAAGCACTCCTACTGGGTGGCCACCCATGAACTTAACATTGGCACCGTGATCCAGAAGGATGACTTCCGCAGGGTCGGGGTGAGTGTGCCCCTGGCTCAGGCGGTGCCTGCGGATACACCGGTGGAGGGTGAGTTGCTGCGACGCAATGTCCGCGAAGGCGAAATTCTTGCCAAGACTCACCTGGAAGCCGGCAACCGTCTGGCTCAGAACGTTCCCGCCGGCTTCCGCGCCATCGCCATCAATATCGACAATGTCTCTTCCATCGGCGGCCTGCTGCAGCCGGGGGATCTGGTTGATGTGCTGGCCAGCTTCCGCAATGGGGAAGACAAAAAGCCCACCGCCATGATTCTGTTGAGCAGCATCGAAGTGCTGGCAGTGAAGGGGCGCATTGAAGATGCCCCGGAAAACACAGCGGATGATCAACAGACCCGGGGCCGCAATGCCACCGCGGTGCTGGCTGTTCCCCGAGAAGATCTGGTGCGTTTGCTGGTCGCAGATGCCAATGGCCAGGTTCGTCTGGCCATGGCCGGCGCCGCCCAGCAGCACGGCCAGGGTGAGGGGCCGACGCCGGTAGCAGCGGGCAAGGATAACAGCATGACCACCAAGCTGGAGGACCTGTTCCCGCACCGGGCAGTTCGCAGCAGTGCTCCCAGCCGTGGTGACAAAGTGGAAGTTTTCGAGGGCTCTACCTCAAGGAGCACCTATGTACACTAATGACAAGGAGAAGGGCGTTATGGCCGGGGGGCAGTACTTAGTGGTGCCGAGGACATGGCCGTCAGCCATGCTGGGCCTGTTGGTTCTCAGTGTGGTGCTGGTTCTCTTCAGCGGTAGGGCCAGCGCCGATAACGGGCAGCAAACAGCGTCTGCCATGAAGAAAATTCTGCGCATGGCGCCGGGAAACCAGAAGGTGCTGTCTTTCCCCGCCAAGGTCACCAAGGTGGCGACCTCTGATCCGGATGTGGCGGCGGTGTCGGTCAGTGCTTCCACGGAGCTATTGCTGACCGCCAAAAATGAAGGGGCCGCAGTGTTGTCCGTTTGGCTGACGGGCATGAAGCAGCCGCTGCGAAGTACCGTGGTGATTGCTGCCACGGCGGGTAATGCGCTGCCATTCGGCACCCAGGTGCAGACGGATATCCGCATTCTGGAAGTGAGCCGGACCGAGCTGAACAGTTTTGGTTTTGAATATTCCAACATCTTTGATGGTGGCAAGACCCAGGTAGGGATCTCCTCGCCGGGGGGGGCGTCCAGTGCCGAGGGGTTCAACCTGTTCCGGCTGGGCAAGAATTCCACCACCATCATTAATGCCCTGGAAAGCGGCGGCTTTGCCTATACCCTCGCCGAACCCTCGTTGACGGCACTCAGTGGCCAGACCGCGTCCTTTCTGTCCGGGGGGGAATTCCCGGTACCGACCAGAAGCACCAACAATGGTGTGCAGGTTGAATTCAAGAATTTCGGCATTGGCCTGGCGTTAACGCCGACCGTGGTGGATGCCCGGCAGATCATTCTCAAGGTGGCGCCGGAGGTCAGTGAACTGGATTACTCCTCCGGTGTGCAGACTGGCGGTGTGGCGGTGCCCGGGTTGCGGGTGCGGCGGTCGGAAACCACCGTTTCCCTGGCGCCCGGCGAAACCTTCATTATCAGTGGTCTGGTCAGCCGCAACACGGTTAACAAGAGTGACCGCCTGCCAGGATTGGGCAATCTGCCAGTGCTGGGCATGTTTTTTCGCTCTGGTCGCATCAAGCGTGAAGACAAGGAGCTGGTGATGGTGGTGACGCCGCATCTGGTATCGCCCAAGGCGTCGACCATGCCGCCAGGTACCCTGCCCGGTGCCGGCTACCATGAAAGCAGCATGGGCTGGATGGACATGATGACCGAGACCCGTCGCGGTGATCAGCCGCTCCGGCACGGGCTTAGCTGGTAGGGGGCTGCCATGATTGAAGACACGCTATTGGCGGTAGTGGAAGATCAGGGAACCCAGAGCTGGCTGGACCAGGCGCTCAAGGATGTGGAACGGCTGGAAAAAGTCAGCCGCTCGGATCTGGGCCGGGTCCTGCGTCTGCTGGAGGCAACCGGCGCCAGCACCGCGCTGGTGGAAGTGTCCGAGCAGGAAATGAGTCAGTCCATGGCGGTGATTACCGCGCTCAGCAATGCCCGCCCCTGGGTCACGGTGGTGGCGGTCTGTCGTGTCGCCGATCAGGACACCTTGTTGCAATGCATGCGTGCCGGTGCCCGCGATTGTGTGGTGGTGGGCGGTGACGCCACCGAGCTGCGCGACCGTCTGCGCCGCCATCAGCTGGTGCGGCCCAGTTACCTGGGCGACGAGGTGCAATCGCGCATTCGTAACCTGATCATGGTGGCGGGTGTGCATCCCCAGGTGGATAGCGCCTTTCTGGCGCAAAACCTGGCGGTGGCCATGGCCCAGCAAAAAAGCGAAATACGCATTCTCGCCATTGATGTACAGAGTAACGGTGAGCAGGTATTCCACCTGGATAGCCGTAATTCCTTTGATCTGAGCCAGCTGCTGGCCAGCCCCGATACCCTTGACCAGACGCTGATCGAGACCGCCCTGGAAGAGTTTCGACCCGGGCTGCGCTTGCTCAGTGGTGGTCCCAGCGACGACTTTCTCGGTGACCGTGGCGCAGACCTGTTTATCGCCCTGACGCGCCTGATGGGGATGTTCGACCGCATCATTCTCAATGTCGGCAATGCCAGACAGTCTGCCTGGGTGCGTGCCATTGGCGTGCATGTCAGTGAGTTGCTGGTGGTAACCAGCCAGGAAGTCACCCAGCTGCGCATGGTCAAGGAAGAGGTTGCCAACTGGCGCCCCCACTTGCCAACCGGCAGCCATCTCCGGCTGGTGCTGGATGGTTACGAGCCGTCGTTGCCGCCGAGTGCCGAAGAAATTGCCGACACTACCGGTGTGCCGGTGGCGGTGACATTGCCAATGGAATGGAAGCATCGGCTGGAAGCGATCAACCTGGGGCTGCCCATGCAGGAAAGCGCCCCCAAGAACCCTTACAACAAGAAGTTGCGTGCATTGACGACGTTGCTGGACGGGGGCAGCCATTCCGAAAAGACCAAAACACGCTTGAAGCGGGCCTGACCTGACAGCGCCGCTCAAGTGCGAAGTGCACAGGGGATAACGTGGCAGGACGAATTGACGAGGAATACCAGCAACTCAAGGCGCACACCCATCAACGTGTGGTCGACCGCCTTGACGAAGAAGGTATCGAAGTAGCGCGCAGTAATCGCGGCCGGGTGGAAGATGCCGTGGGCCGGGCTGTGCACCAGCATATTGCCGAGCGCCGTATCCCGCTTTCCAACCAGGACATGACACAGCTGGTCCGTGACATGATTGATGAGGTGGTGGGTTTTGGTCCGCTGGAGCCGTTGCTGCGTGACGCTACCATCAATGATGTGCTGGTGAACGGGCCCCGAGACGTTTTCATCGAGGTGGCCGGTGTTCTGCAGCATGCGCAGGCGCGGTTCATAGATGATGACCATGTGATTCGGGTCATTCGCCGTATTCTGGCGCCATTGGGGCGGCGCCTGGATGAAGCCAGCCCGATGGTGGATGCCCGCCTGCCGGACGGTTCCCGCGTTAACGCCATTATTCCGCCGCTGGCGCTGGATGGCCCCTCCGTGTCGATTCGTAAGTTCAATCGCCACCATATGACGGCGGAAGATCTTATCCGCACCGGGTCGATGACCGAGGAATGCCTGCGGGTCATGGTCGAGGCGGTGCAGAGCCGTCGCAACATCCTTATCAGTGGCGGTACCGGTACCGGCAAGACCACCATGCTGAACCTGATCAGCCAGTATATTCCGCGCGCTGAGCGGGTGCTTACCATCGAGGACTCCGCCGAGCTGGTGCTCAACCATCCCCACGTGGTGAGGCTGGAAACCCGTCCGGCCAACACCGAAGGCAAGGGGCGCATCACGGCCCGCGAACTGGTCATCAATGCGCTACGGATGCGGCCTGACCGCATCATTGTTGGCGAAGTGCGTTCCAGCGAAATTATCGAATTGCTGCAGGCGATGAATACCGGGCATGAGGGCTCCATGAGCACGTTGCACGCCAATGGCACCCGGGATGCACTGGTGCGCATCGAAACGTTGCTGGCGGTCAGCGGTTATGACGCCAGTGAACAGGCGATTTCGCGTCTTATCGGTTCCGCACTGGACATGATTATCCAGCTGGTGCGTGGTACTGATGGTCGGCGTGAAGTCAGCGAAATTGTTGCACTAACACCGACCCCCGATGATCCGTATCGGATGGAACATCTCTACAGGAGCAAGGATGAGCGCTGAAGCACTGCTGAATGCGGCACGCAGTCTTGCCATCCTGTCAGTCTTGCTACTGGCCGGGCAGTGGTGGTTTTTGCGTTTGCGTGCTCGCCAGCAGAACAAGCAGCGCGTCAATGCCCGTTTGATGCATGTCAGAGAGGTCCTCGAAGAAGGTCGGGAAGCCAAGCTGGCAGGCGGCCGTTTTGAACGCCTGCAATTCAAGGCCGGCCTTTATATCAGCCAGTCGGTAATGACGCTGCTGGTGGTGGCGGTGCTGGCGTTTGCGATGCTGATGCTGGTCGTCGCCGGCGTGTTGGCCGCGATCATGGTGGTGGCCGCCGCAGTTGTGTTCGCCGTACTGTTCTGGAATCTTCGTTATCAGAAGCGCCGGCGCATTATTTTTGAACATCTGCCCACCATGATTGATGGTGTGATTCGGGGTATTGATGCCGGGCGTTCTCTGGAGCAGGCCCTGGTGGATGGTTTGCGTGAAGCCCCGGAGGTATTCGAGCCGCTCAGTTTCCGTCTTCGCAGTGCGGTGGAGGCCGGTCGAGATTATGCCCACCTGATGGATGATTTTGCGGAATTGTATGAGGTGCCGCCGCTGGTGTTTGTTGCCGTGGCGCTTCGTACCTCAAGCCGGTTCGGCAGCTCCATTCGTCCGATTCTCAAGCAGGTTTCCGATGCGCTGCGCTCACAGGAAGAAATGCGGCGCGAATTCATGGCCGCTTCTACCGAAACACGCATGACGGCTATTGCGTTCGCGGTCCTCCCGGTTGCCATTGGCGGTTATGTGATGGCCATGAATGCCGGCTTTCGCCAGGTGCTGCTGCATACCGATGCCGGCAATAAAATGCTGGCCGTAGCACTGGGTCTGCTTGCCCTTGGCATGGTTGCCATCATGCGTTTGATTCAGGGGGTGGGCCGTGGCTAATTTCTGGATCGCCTTGCTGCTGGCGCTGGCCTCCCTGTGGATCGTACTGGTCAAATCCCGTGGCTGGGAGCGCCGACAACGGGTTCTTACCCGTCTTGCCCAGGGCGAGCAGGGCGCAGAGGAGGATGGCAGAAACCTGCTGTTGGCCAGCATTTCGCGCCGTTTGACGTCGTCTGCCTTTGTGCGCGATGACTACCAGGAAATTTACTCTGCCCTGAAATTGACTGGACGCAATGCGGAAAAGATCCAGGTTATCTATTTTATAAGCTGCTGGTTGCTGCCCCTGTTTACCACCATCGTTGGTCTGCTCTGGGCCGGTTTTGCTGGTGCCCTGCTGCTGGGTGCGGCCGGCTTTATCTTGCCGCGCCGCTATATTCGTGCGGTGGCGGGTCGTGCCCGGCACCGTCAGAACCTGGAGGCCATCGAGTTTGCCCAGGTGCTTCGCATGCTGCTGGAGGCCGGTCTTTCCATAGAGCGGGGTTTTCGTATTGCCGCCCTGCAGGCGCGACCATTGATTCCAACGTTGGCATACCGGCTGGATCGATTTAACCGGCTCATGGACAGTGGCGCCGACCGCAGTGCGGCACTGGACGATATCGGTGCAGGCAAGGACATTCCGGTACTTCACAATCTCACGCGCCTGCTCAAGCAGGCCGGAGCGCTGGGTGGTAGTGCGGCGGAAAGTATTGAACAGATTATTATTGAAGGTCAGGACATCGAGCGCAGCCGCATCAAGGAGCAGGTCAACAAGATCGGCGTAAAAATGACAATCATCATGATGACAATCATGCTTCCTGCACTGTTTATCATTATTGGCGGGCCGGCGGGTATTTCCATCATGAATGCGTTGACGCAATAGAATTTGCCAGGAGTAAAAAATGGTACGCAGCAGGCTAGGGGTCATAACGGGGATGATGCTGTTGATGGGTGGCTGTGCGCAGCAACCGGTCAATCCGGTCACGCAGGAGAGCGATGCATTCAAGCCGGTTATTCGTTGCCATGACGATGTGGAGCCGGAGGGCAGAGTCCAGCTGGAGATGGTGGATACGCTGATCTCCAGAGACAAGCCCTACGCCGCGCTTGCCCAGCTGCAAAAAGATCACCAGAGCAACCAGGAATACTGGCAACGCTACGGCGAGTTGCTGGCGAAAACCGGTGATATGGATCGCGCACTGACCGTTTTTACCCGCATGCGCGATCAATGCGACAGCGGTGAGGCTTATCACGGGCTGGGCATGATCGATCTGAAAAATGGCAATCTGACCGATTCCCTCGACGCCTTCCGCAAGGCGGTGGATCGCTTGCCCGCCTCTGCATCGGTTCGTAACGATTATGGCTATGCCCTGTTGCTCGAAGGGGATTACAAAAAGGCCAAGTTGCATCTTAGAACGGCCCTTGAATTGGAAAATGGAACCGGCGCGGCGCGCCAGAATCTGGCAGTCGCCTATTTGCTTGATGGTGACAACAAGGGGCTTGCCTTTCTGAAGAAAACCTACAGCTTTTCGGACAAGGAGTTGGCCTATGCCCGTTCTCTGGCAGACCAGCTGAGGAGGTAGAAATGAAATCGTTATTCCTGGGTGTGGTGCTTGTGCTGACCGCGTCTTTCGCATTTGGCGAGCAGCAGCAAGACTATAAATTTGGTCTTTCCTGGCAGGTGGTTGATCCCCAGCAGGATACCGTCACCGACTGGTTGCTGCAGCAGCAACGAGAGACGCCGGTGCCGGATAAAAGCGAACTCCCCGCGCAGCTTTATGTGGATAGTCAGCGCCGCATCAGTGATACCTTCAAGGAGAAAATCCCGGAGACACTGCAGGACAAGGCCAGCGCGAAAAATATTCGCTAACAGGCCGCGTTACTGACCGGCGGGAGGCGTCATGACAGCCATCAGCAAACACAGTCAAAAAGGGGTTATCGCGTTGGCGACCCCATTCATTATTCTGCTGATTCTGGCGCTGACGGTTTTCCTGCTGGATGGTGCCCGTCTTTATGCGGCAAAGACGAGTATGCAGAGTATCGTCGATGCCGCCGCCGCCGCCGCTGCGGACCGTGGCCAGGCCTGTGATAGCCTGGCGGCCGTGCCCACCGCCAGCGACATGCAAAGCAAGGCGGAAGCGGCGGCCAAGCAAAGCGGTTGGGATGGCAAGGGCACAATAACGGTGATTTCCGGGGTGGTGGCGGCTGACAGCAGCGGCCCGGACAAGGGCGTGCTGACGTTTCGGCAGACCCCGATCCTGCAAAGCAACGCGGTGGCCATCCGCTATACGCGGCCACACAACATTTCATTGCTACTGGGCGGCCTGGGCACCATCAACCTTGAAACCCGCGCGGTAGCCAAAAAGGAATTGCAGGCCGGGCTGGCGGTGGAATCCTATACCGCTAGCCTGGATACCACCCAATCCGCGCTGTTGAATCTGGTGGTTGGCGGCATTCTGCAATATGACGGTGGCCTGGCGCTTAACGGAGTCAGTTTCGATTCTCTGACCGGCGTGATGGTGAACGCCGAAGATCTGGTCGCCAATCTCACCGGGGGAACAACTGCCGGTGATATTCTGGCCTCCGATGTTACCGCCCAGGCGGTACTGGGTGCCCTGAAAACCACCTCCGATGCCACCGGGCCGGCGGCAGCGGCGCTGGATGCCATTGCCGATGCCGCGGTGGGTTCCAATACCAATATTGCCCTGGCGGATATCGTTAATGTGGCGGGAGAAGGGCGTATCCCAGCGGATGCCAAGATTCCGGTTTTGTCGGTAATTACCTCAACGGTGTTCAATCTCGGCAAGACCTTGCCGGATACCATCACTGTCGACCTGGCAGACAGCGGCGTGCTGGGATCGCTGCTTAGTGGCATTGCCGGGCTGAATACGGCGACCATCGACCTGAATATCAATGAGGCTCCCGGTTTCATTTTCGCGCCTGCCCGCCAGGCCCCGGATGGGCAATGGTACGGCCGGGCACGTAGTGCTGACATTACCCTGACACTGCATCTCGGCCTCGACCTGGATCTTGGCATAGCGTCTTTGACGGCGGATCTGCCGTTAACCTTGCAGACGGGATCGGCTTTGGTGCAACTGGTGGGGGCGCGCTGTGCGGCGGGGGCCGATGCAGCCAGCGGTAATGACATCTACCTGCTGACCAACGTGACCAACAGTCTGTTTGCCCTCTCAACCGATACCACCGCTACCGTGACGGCGCTGGGGATAACCGTCGCCAAGCCGGAGATAAGTGCGGATTCCGGCAACTATGGCGGTGGTGGCGGTATTCAGTCGGTAGGGCCCTTCAATCTTTACAATGGGCAGCCGCTGGAACAGGAATTCGGCGACAGTGGCGCGGCACTGAGCAATGCGGTTCAGGGCCTGACCTCGAGCCTCAGTATCAAACCCAATATCCTGCCCGGTTCCGGGCTGACCGGGGCCGTCAATTCGTTATTGGGTGGTCTGGCGAATACCGTGTCCGGGTTGCTGGTGCCATTACTGGATACTGTGGGTAATACCATTGTCGATCCGTTGGTGAAGGCATTGGGTTTGTCTCTGGGCAGTGCCAAGCTGACAGTGACATCGGCGGAACAAAGCCCGGTGGTGGTGCTGGAAAATGTTGACTTCTAATGCCCAGGAAAACGGCAAGGAATCGCCGCGACTCGCGGTTCGTTTGTTAACGCGTACCTGGCTTGCGCTGAAAAAAGACCGGCTGTTGTATCTGGCCATCTTTCTCTATATCGCCTTTTCCTGGATGGCGGCTGACCTTGCAGGCGTAGGTGACCGCTATTCCGTGCTGGTTTATCCAGAAACCACCATCACCGTCACCCTGGCTTTTCTGGGCGGCTTTTTTGTTGTGTATGGGGGGTATGTCATTGTCATGGTCAGGCCGGCCTCGCCGCTGTCCTACATGTTTGATGTGATCTGGACGTGGCTGAGTAGTGAAGCAATGCTGCGAGCGCTGTTTCTGGTGTCGGCGTTCACCTTTTTCTTTTCCGCTGTGTCATCGTTCAAGACACTGATTCCGGCGTTTCAGCCCTTTACCTGGGATCCGCATCTTGCGGCTCTGGACCAGCAGCTGCATGGTGGGCTGCAACCCTGGCAGATCTTGCAGCCGTTGCTGGGCAGCCCGCCGGTCACCTTCGTCCTTAATTTTTTCTACAACCTGTGGTTTTTTGTCATGTTCGTTGCCTATTACTGGCAGGTTGTATGGATCCGAAATGAAGCACTGCGCAGCCGGTTTCTGCTCTCATTTATTCTCTGCTGGGCCATCAATGGTTCGATATTGGCGGTTATTTTTTCCTCGGTAGGTCCATGCTTTTACGGGCGCTTTTATCCTGATCTGGTGAACCCCTACGCGGGCCTGATGAGTTATCTGAAGCATGCCAATGATGTGCTGCCGATCTGGGCTTTGCCAACCCAGAACATGCTGTGGGATTTGCATTTGCAAGATAAGCTCGGTGTCGGGGCCGGCATCTCGGCCATGCCCAGCATGCATATCTCCATTGCCTGGTTGATCTTCATGTTGAGCCGGCAGGGGCCGCGCTGGCTGGCCTGGCTCGGGGGGACTTTTTTTGTGCTGATCTTTATCGGGTCCATCCTCCTGGGCTGGCATTATGCGGTGGACGGCTATTTATCTGTGATCGTTACTACCCTGATCTGGTTTGTTGTTAAAAAAGGTCATGAAAAATATTTTCCGCAAGGTTAGGCGTTGCAGAAGGCGCAGGCTGAACAAGGGTAGAGGATCTGGTGATGATTCCGCTCTGTTGGGTGAGCGACGGGGCTGGCGATGAAGGCAGATAAAGAAAAGGCCGCATAACGCGGCCTTTTCTGTCTTTTTCGCCGTTTAGCGGCTGGCGTTGGCCAACCGGTAACTGGCCAGCTGTTCGGCAAATTCCTGCAAGGCGCGGATGCCGGATTCGCGTGCATCCTGATACCACTGCTCCAGCGCTTCGAGCATTTCCGAGGAATTGCGGCTGGTCTGCGACCAGATGTCCTGCAGGCGCAGCCGGAACTGGTAAATGGCGGCCAGGGTTTCATTATTGTCTGTGAGGGTTTGCAGCCGTTGCTGGTGACGCGGCTTGATCAGGCTGTGGTCGCGGTGCAGCAGCGCTCTGGCGCGACCATAGAGATCGCGGGTCGCTTCGCAGGCGCGCGCTTTTTCCTGGGCAAATACCGGGGTAATCACCTTGCGACGATACTGCGCCATGACCTGGAAGCGGTGCTGGAGGACGCCTTTAAGGGCTTCCAGATCCACGCCATTGCTGTTGCTGGCCAGCGCCGGCTTGGGGGCCACCTTTCTGACCCTGGCCAGGTGCAGGATCTCAAACAGGCGGATCCAGGCCCAGCCCATGTCGAATTCGAAGCGTCGAACCGACAGCTTGGCAGAATTGGGGTAGGTGTGATGGTTGTTATGCAGCTCTTCGCCACCAATCAAAATGCCCCAGGGGGAAATGTTGCGAGAGGCATCGGCGCATTCAAAGTTACGATAGCCCCAGTAGTGACCGATGCCGTTGATCACCCCGGCAGCGAACAGCGGAATCCACATCATCTGTACGGCCCAGATGGTGATGCCAGGAGCACCAAACAGCAGCAGGTCGATAATCGCCATCAGTGTCACGCCACCAAAGGTGAAGCGTGAATAGATATTTCGCTCGACCCAGTCATTCGGGCAGCCGGCACCGTATTTGCTCAGGGTGTCCTGATTTTCAGCCTCTTGCTGATAGAGCTCGGCGCCCTCGCGCAGTACTTTGCCAATCCCCTTGACCTGGGGGCTGTGCGGGTCTTCTTCGGTTTCACACTTGGCGTGGTGTTTGCGGTGAATGGCGGTCCACTCCAGAGTATTCTGGCCGGTGGTCAGCCACAGCCAGAAGCGGAAAAAGTGTTGCAATAGCGGGTGCAACTCCAGGGCCCGGTGGGCGGAGTAGCGATGTAGATAGACCGTCACGCTGACAATGGTGACATGGGTCATGGCGAGGGTGATCAACACCAGCGCCGGGATGCCGGGGGCCAGCAGGCCCTCACTGAGAAAATTCAACATGGGGTTTCATAGCGTGTTTATGGAAACCCCATTGTGCCCCGAGCGGGTGACAGGCAGAAGATGCTGGCTGGGTCATATTCGGACTATCGCTGTAACAATAGGTGGCCTTCGGGGTGCACCCGGGCCTGCCAGCCGGGTGCCAGCCAGGTGGTGCCAACTGCTTCAAAAATAAGGGCCGGGCCGCTTATTTTTTGATCGGCAGCCAGCGTATCTCGGTGGTAAAAGGGCACGGGATTGGCCTGATCCGGGAGTGAATAGTAACCGCCAGGAGGTGCCGAGCCGCTGACCAGTGGCGGGATGGCCGGGGCAGTGCGTTGCGCGCTGCTTTGCACGCGAAGATTAACCTCTTGTACCGGCAACGCCAGGCGGTGGCCAAAGCGGTTTTCATGGCGCTGGTGGAAGGCTTCCCGGCGGCCCTGCTCATCCTGTTGCCAGGGTATCTGCAGCTGTGAAGATTGCCCGTGGTAACACATATCCACGAAAGCCTGGTGGTTGATGCTGGCGGCATCAATGCCTTCGGCCTGCAACTCTTCACTGCCCTGCCGGCATAGCCGTTCGATCAGCTGTTCTATGTCGGCACTGCCAGCTTGCTCGGGCAAGGCCTGCAGTATCTCCCGCTTGCGTGGCGCATGCACCAGACCTTGCGCGGACAGTACGCCGGCCCGCATTGGCACCACTGCCCGATGCATGCCCAGGTTGTCGGCCAGTGCGCAGACATGCAGGCCGCCGGCACCGCCGAAACTGGTCAGGCTGAAGGCGGCCGGGTCGTGGCCCTTCTGGATGGAGATCACGCGTAGCGCCTGGGTCATGTGCTCGTTGGCCACAGCGATGATGCCTTGTGCTGCCTCCAGCAGGGGCAGGCCCAGCGCCGCGGCGAGTCGGCCCACCGCGCTGCGGGCGGCTTCCACATCCAGCTGCAGGGTGCCGCCCAGGGCGAATTCCGGCTGCAGGCGCCCCAGTACCACGTTGGCATCGGTCACCGTGGCCAGTTGGCCGCCGCGGCCATAGCAGGCGGGCCCCGGACTGGCGCCGGCGGATTGCGGGCCCACATGCAACAGGCCGGCTTCATCCACATTTGCCAGCGAGCCGCCGCCGGCACCGATGGTATGCATTTCCACCATGGGCACCGCCACTGGATAGGGGCCGATATGGCCTTGCTGGGTGAGACGCGGTTCGCCGTCCAGCAGCGCCACATCGGTGGACGTGCCGCCCATATCGAAAGTCATTAAGCAGGGCTGCTGCAGTTGCTCGCCGAGGCGCTGTGCGGCGGCCAGGCCTCCGGCAGGGCCCGACAGCAACAGGTTCACCGCCTGGGTGGCAGCGCGGGGCGCGGCGATGGTGCCGCCATGGGACTGCATGATGGCCAGTGGCGCCGGCTGGGTGGCCTGCTGCAACCGTTGCAGGTAGTCCGCCACCCGGGGTGCCAGCCAGGCATTCAGCCAGGTCGCCATGCCCCGTTCATACTCGCCACGGGTGGCAAGGACTTCATGGGAGGCGCTGACCGTCATGCCTGTCTGGCGCAGGGCGTCTGCCAGTTGCTTTTCCTGGGCCGGGTTGATGTGGGAAAACAGCAGGCACAGGGCCACCGATTCCGGTGCCCTGGCATCGACCTCGGCCAACAGGGTCGCCAGGGTCGCCGCGTTGAGGGGGCGGATTTCTTCACCCTGGGCATTGAGCCGACAGGGCGCTCCCAGCACCGGCAATTGATCAATGACGCGATCACGAGGCGCGGGCGTCAGGTCGTAGAGTGCCGCACGATTCTGTCGACCGATGCGTAACCAGTCTTCCAGCCCTTCGTTGGTAATTGCCAGGGTATCGGCGCCCTTGCCTTCCAGGGCCGCATTGGTGGCCACCGTGGTGCCATGGACGATGGCCAGCTGCCCGGCCTGCATGGCCTGGTCCAGCCCCAGTTCGTGGATGCCCTGCAGAATGGCCTGCTCCGGTGCTGCCGGCGTGGACAGCACCTTGTGTATGCGGGGCTCACCCTGCCCAAGCAGAACGAAATCGGTAAACGTGCCGCCGGTATCGACGCCCAGCCAGAGGGAAACGGACATAATTAGGTAATTGATGATGAATAATTGATAATTGATAGCTTAAGAGCAAATGACCTGTAGCGTAAGTGCGCGGCTCCTTTTGACGAGACGTGTTTTGGTTATCAATTCTTTATTACTCATTATCAATTGAAATTCTGATGCCTGAATTACCTGAAGTCGAAACCACCCTGCGCGGCATTCGTCCGCACCTGGAAGGGCGCCTGCTGAAACAGGTGGTGGTGCGCGAATCGCGACTGCGCTGGCCGGTCAGTGAGGCCCTGTTTTCGTTGCGTGACAGCCGGGTGCTCGGTCTCCGGCGTCGCGCCA
>JAWVWY010000017.1:0-29421 GCA_033723495.1 Alcanivorax sp.
TGGATTTGCTGGCACAGATGTTCGGTGATGCGCAGCACGGACTGATTCGTCCGGATGCCCGTCATCCGGGGCATGTCTAACCCCTTCACAGCAAAAAAACAGCGGGCTTTCGGGGGCTGGCGCTGCCGGCCAAATATCCTTGGGGAATCGATAAAAAAGGTTCATCGCGGCTTGGCGGGGAAGTAATACCGGGTCGCACGCCAGACGTCTGACGCCAATCTCAAGCCCGGACAGCTTGGGCCCCGGATATGTTGCCCCGCCTCGTGGGAGCGTGCTCATTGAGCCCCTCGTGGGTATGCACGCGAACAAGCCCTGATCGTTTGCAAGCATACAGAGAGCTCCCACACGGCCGACATGAGGTGGGGGTTCGGGTCTTTGGGTTTTCAGCGTATAGCGTCCGACGTCCGACCTCAGACAACGCTGAATTCCCACAATTGCGCGATGAATTAAAAAAATGGCCGCCAGGGTGGGCGGCCGGAGGGGGAAGTCAATTACACGGGGGGATGGTGTAATGGTTGGTGTCTGTTAACACCGAAACGAGAATCATGGTAATGACAGCGAGGGGCCGAACAGAGAGGGCTGGCTTGGGCAGTTTGATCAGTTTTTTTGATCAATGCGGGCCTGGCGGAGGGGTTTATGCATTTCATAGCGTTGCAGGGGGACACCGTTGCGCTCGACCGGTTGTTGCTGGTCGCCGTGGAAGCCCATCTCCAGAAAGAAGGGCCGGGCGGTGACGCTGGCGTGGGTGGTCAGCCCGCTTTGGGACTCGATACGGGCGCTGTCTTCCAGGTACTGGTAGAGCAGGGTAGCAATACCGGTTCGCTGACTGTCACTGGCGACAAACAGCATGTTGAGGTAATCCCCTTGTCGGTGGGCAAACCCCACCACTTGCTGGTGCCATTCCGCGACTACCACCTCGCCGTCCGCCAGTTGCCGGCTGAGGGTGTCGATATCAACCGCTTCACGCCAGGCCCGGCGCTGGCTCGGCTGATAGTCATCGCGGCTGCCATTGTCGATGGCATCCTGAAATACCGCCAGCAGGTCAGGCTGGTCGCCCGCTTGCAGTGGCCGGATCACGAACGGTAGCAGCAAGGCATCCGGCTCGTTGTCTTGCGGCGAGGCTTTCCCACCCCGGGCGATCAGGGAGCGCCAGACTTGTCGCAGGCGTTTCAGCATCGGCCAAACTCCCGGCGCCCCGGTTTATTGCTGTTTCGGCGCCTTTTGTTTCTGTTGTTGCTTGAGGGCCTGCAATTGTTGTTCCAGTTGCCTCAGGTAAGCCTCCTGCTTTTTTAGCAGTTCATGGCTGGTTTGCACCTGTTGCTGCAGGTCCCTGGCGCGGGCCTGGAGTTCCTGCTGCTCGCGCAGTTGGGCATCGTGATGCTCGGCGTCGAGTAACTGCTGGTCACTGGGCTCCCGGGCGGCCAGCGATGCCGATAGCGCGAAAAGGCAGGTCAGTAGCACGAGGCGCATCGGGGGCCCCCAACATTGACGAAGAAAACCCAGCATAGCAAAAAAACAGCAATGGTCGGTGCCAGTGGACGAATAGAAACAAAGTTGCACTTCTGTACAGATTTCTTGGTTGTTTGTTAGGCGCTATCCCCTTTGCCCGTTTTTTGTACTAACGTTCTGCATCCTTGCCATACCGGCCCATATTAAAAAATAACGCTCCGTTCCGTTATCAGCAGATTTCGGGACCCCAGGAGGTTTCATGATTTTCTCCTCTACCCGTTCCGTGGTCACTACCGTGCTGCCGACCCTGTTACTGGGGACTATGTTGTCTGCCTGTGGCGGCGGCGGTTCGTCTTCGACCTCGGTCAACACCACGGCCCCTGCCAACGAAGTGGCCAATAGCACCACCCCGCAAAGCACTCCGAAAGCCGACCCGGCCAGACGCTTGCCGGCCTATGAGACGCCGGGAGTGGACCTGGTCTACGATGACACCAATGCCGATGCCGCCTCCTGTGAGAAGCAACAGGCTCTGGTTGGTGGCCGCAACTACCCGGTGCAGCTGACCTCTGCCAGTGGTGAGACCATTACGTTCCAGGTGTTTGAACCGGCCAATATTGACTGTGTGCATGGCCACCCGCTGGTGTTTCATGGCCATGGTTTTGGTGGCCAGCGAATCACCGACCCCGCCGGCACCATCGTGGAGCGCTTGCTGAATAATGGTTATGCGGTGATCAGTATTGACCAGCGCGGCTTCCACGACAGCTCCGGTACGGTGCGGGTTATGGACCCGAATTTTGAAGGCCGGGATCTGCTGCAGATTCTCGACTGGGCGGAAAGCCATATGGATTATCTGGCCCACGATCTGCAACCCGGTGGTAACTACAACCTGGCGGCTGGCGCGGTGGGCGGCAGTTATGGCGGTATGTATCAGCTGTTGATGCACAACATTGATCCGCAGCACCGTCTGGATGTGCTGACCCCGGACATTACCCCCGATGACCTGCGCTATAGCCTCAGCCCCAACGGCGTGATCAAGTCCGCCTGGGCATTGCTGCTGGTCGCGGGTGGCGAAACGGGGGCCAATCAGCCGCTGATTCAGGGCCTCGATCCGGTGATCAAGGAAACCCTGGTGCGTGGCGCCACCTTCAATGTCATCCACGATGGTGCGTTACCGTTCTTCTATTATCACAGTGCCAAATACTTCCTGGATGCCCTGCCGGCTTCCGAGCAGCAGCCCATGTCGTTTGTGACCGAGCCGCTGTCCGGTGGCCTGGATTACGAGTTCCCGGCCGTCAAGCCGGTGCCGGTGGATATCCTCTTCACCCAGGGCATTCGCGATACCCTGTTCAACTTCAATGATGGCTGGGCCAACTACAACGGTTATAAAGCGTTGGGCGGCGATGTACGCATGTTGACCCATGAAAGTGGCCATATTCTGCCGTCCGTGAAAAGCCTGCGAGATCAGCTGGGCCCGCTCAGTGACACCTCCCAGACCTTGCTGGACGGCATCAACAGCCTGGGCCTGTCGGTCACGGATACCCAGCAGCCGGCAGGTCTGATGCAGTGTGGTGATCTGTCTCAACAGGATGCGGTGATTGCCTTCCTCAACCAGAAGCTCAACCCCGGCCGGGCGGAGCAGATGCCGGCATCGGTACTGGCGGAGCTGGACCGGTTGCGGGATCAGATCTGTCTGTCCACCGCGGACGGCAAGGCCCTGTGGGTTGACCCGGACCATGTGGATAACCTTAACCGGGTGGCGACTGGCATCCCGCAAACCCAGATACCGATCCCCAACGGCTTGAGCGGGCTGACCAGCCTGCCGGCGCCGGTGTTCATCCCCCTCGATGGTGTGCTGGGCGCGAACGATACGCTGGCCGGGATCGGGCATCTGGATGTGACGCTGTCGCTGCCGCTTCCCTTCACCGTACCGCAGGGCTGCCAGGCTATCACCGAGCTGCCCTCCGAAGCGCCGGCCACCGGCTGTGATGCGATCATCTACGTGGGCTGGGGCGCCCGTAGTGGCACCGCCGCGCCGCGTCTGATCGATGATCAGATTACCCCGTTGCGTGGTCTGGGTGATCATCAGGTGGATATGGTCGGGGTGGCCGAGAAGCTGGCCGAGGGCGAGCAGTTGGGGCTGCTGGTCTACGGTTACCATCCGCAGTACTTCACCAGTGTGTCCCGTGATGTACTGGTTCCCGCAGTGACCTTGCAGGGTACCGTGCAGGTGCCGGTCAACTGATCAACTGACCGGGTCGTGACAGGGTACTGTTGCGAGCCCGGTAGCCAACATGACAGCGCCGCCCCTTGGGGCGGCGCTGTCGTTTCTGCCGTGGCTGCCAGGGAGGCTTATTGCATAATCTGGCGCAGCACATAGTGCAGGATGCCACCGTTCTTGTAGTAGGTGACCTCGGCGGCGGTATCCAGCCGCGAGACCGCCTCCACTTTCTGCTCCTTGCCATCCTTGCGGAACACCACGGTGACGGTATCGCCGGGCTTGAGGTCGTTGCTCAGGTCGGGGATATCCACTTCCTCGCTGCCGTCCAGGTTGAGGGTCTTGCGGTCGGTGCCCTCCGGGAACTGCAGGGGCAGCACCCCCATGCCGATCAGATTGGAGCGGTGAATGCGCTCGTAACTTTCCGCGATCACCGCCTTCACTCCCAGCAGGTTGGTGCCCTTGGCGGCCCAGTCCCGGCTGGAGCCAGTGCCGTACTCCTTGCCGGCCACCACCACGGTGGGCACGCCATCCTTCTGGTAGCGCATGGCGGCGCCATAGATGGAGATTTCCTCGCCGCCGGGCAGGTGGCGGGTGAAGCCACCCTCGATGTCCGGGGTCATTTCGTTGCGGATGCGGATATTGGCGAAGGTGCCGCGCATCATCACTTCATGGTTGCCCCGGCGTGAGCCATAGGAGTTGAAGTCGATGGGCTCCACATCATGGCCCTGCAGGTAGTGCCCGGCAGGGGAGTCCGCCTTGATGGCACCGGCCGGCGAGATGTGGTCGGTGGTGATGGAATCGCCCAGCAGCGCCAGAATGCGCGCATTCTTGACCGGCGCCACATCATCCACCTGGGCGGTGAGGCCGTCGAAGAACGGCGGGTTCTGAATATAGGTGGAATGGCTGTCCCAGTCGTAGGTCTTGGCGTCCGGGATCGGCAGGCTCTGCCAGGTCTCGTCGCCCTCGAAGACGCCGGCGTATTCCTTGCGGAACATGTCGTTGTTGATCTTCACCAGCTCCGCCTGGATTTCCCCGGAGCTGGGCCAGATGTCTTTCAGATAAACCGGTTTGCCGTCCTGGTCCTTGCCGATGGGGTCCTTGTCCAGGTCGATCTTGACGGTGCCGGCCAGCGCATAGGCCACCACCAGCGGCGGCGAGGCCAGCCAGTTGGTGCGCACGCTCTGATGCACGCGGCCCTCGAAGTTGCGGTTGCCGGACAGCACTGAAGCGACCACCAGATCGCCCTCGGTGATGGCTTTCTCGATTTCCTCGGGCAGCGGCCCGGAGTTGCCGATGCAGGTGGTGCAGCCGTAACCGACCAGGTCAAAACCAATCTGGTTGAGCGGCGCCTGAAGGCCGGTGACCTTGAGGTAGTCGGTGACCACCTTGGAGCCCGGTGCCAGCGAGGTTTTCACCCAGGGTTTGCGGTTCATGCCCTTTTCGGCGGCTTTCTTGGCTACCAGGCCGGCGGCCAGCATGACGCTGGGGTTGGAGGTGTTGGTACAGGAGGTGATGGCGGCAATCACCACATCGCCGTGGCTCATGTGATGTTTCTGGCCATCGATCACCACCGGCACATCGCCGGCGCTGGGTTCATGGTTGCCCACGGCGGTCTGGCCGCCTTCGCCCTCCAGCTTGCTGATCTCGTCGTCGTTGAGTTTGAGGGTCTCGGTAACCACGTCAATGAAGGTGCGTTTGACGGCGGTCAGCGGTACCCGGTCCTGGGGCCGTTTGGGGCCGGCCAGGCTGGGCACCACATCGCCCAGGTCCAGTTCCAGCACGTCGGTGAATTGCGGGTCCGGGTCACTGCTGGAGCGCCACAGGCCCTGGGCCTTGCAGTAGGCTTCCACCAGCGCAATGGTGTCCGCATCGCGGCCGGACAGCTCCATGTATTCGGTGGTGCGCTCATCGATCGGGAAGAAGCCGCAGGTGGCACCGTATTCCGGCGCCATGTTGGCGATGGTGGCGCGGTCCGCCAGGGTCAGGTCAGCCAGGCCGTCGCCGAAGAATTCCACAAATTTTCCCACCACGCCGCGCCGGCGCAGCATCTCGGTGACCGTCAATACCAGGTCGGTGGCGGTGATGCCTTCGCGCAACTTGCCGGTGATCTTGAAGCCGACCACCTCGGGAATCAGCATGGCAATCGGCTGGCCGAGCATGGCCGCCTCCGCCTCGATGCCGCCCACGCCCCAGCCCAGTACCCCCAGGCCGTTGATCATGGTGGTGTGGGAATCAGTGCCCACCAGGGTATCCGGGTAGGCATAGGTATTGCCGTCTTCAGCCTCGGCGGACCACACGCCCTTGGCCAGGTATTCCAGGTTGACCTGGTGGCAGATGCCGGTGCCCGGTGGCACCACGCGGAAATTGTCGAAGGCATTTTGCCCCCAGCGCAGGAACTGGTACCGCTCGCGGTTACGCTGGTATTCGATGTCCACGTTTTCGGAGAACGCCTGCGGGTTGCCGAACTTGTCGACCATTACCGAGTGATCGATGACCAGATCCACCGGGGTCAACGGGTTGATGCGCGCCGGGTCGCCACCGGCCTTGCTGATGGCATCGCGCATGGCGGCCAGGTCCACCACACCGGGTACGCCGGTGAAGTCCTGCATCAGTACCCGGGCCGGGCGGTAGTTGATTTCCTTGTCGGAGCTGCGCTTGTCGAGCCAGCGCACCACGGCTTCGATGTCGTCGGTGGTGACGCTGTCGCCGTCTTCAAAACGGAGCAGGTTTTCGAGAAGAACCTTGAGGGAGAAAGGGAGCTTGCTGAGATCACCCCAGCCCTTGTCGGCGACCGTGTTGATGTCGAAATAGTGGTAGGTCTTGCCGTTGGCTTGAAGCGTTTTGGCGCTCTTCAGGGTGTCCTGGCCAATCCGTGTCACTGCACACCTCCTGGTTTGCGTTTTTGTGGGCGCTTATCAGTTAGCTCTCTTGATACTACGCCGTTATCGGGGACACATGAAACCGGGCCGTCCACCATCAAGAAGGGCAAGGGCGGGCATGCAATTTGCGGCAGCCACGCGACAGGTGATGGGGACGGCGTTAGTGTCAATGTGATAGCTGCAGGACAGGGTTATCATCTCCCTTTCTGAATGACAGGATGATGCCATGGCCGCCTCTGACTCCTCTTACCCGCAACGGGGTAATGTATTTTCCCGCGCTATCGGCCGGGGGTTTCTGGCCCTGTTCGGCTGGCGCCTGGCCGACCCGTTTCCGGCGCTGCCCAAGGCCGTCATCATCGGCGGGCCGCACACCTCCAACTGGGATGGCATCTTCACCCTGGCGGCGATGATGCAGCTGGGGCTGGATGGCCATGTGATGATCAAGGACAGTGCTTTCAAGGGGCCCATGGGGCCGTTGCTGCGCTGGCTGGGAGCCATTGCGGTGGACCGCAACAAGGCGGGCGGCGTGGTCGAGCAGACCGTGGCCCAGTTCCAGGCCCGTGACCGGTTAATGATGGTGGTGGCGCCGGAAGGCACCCGGGGTGGGGCGGCCCAGTGGAAGACCGGCTTCTACCGCATTGCTCACCAGGCTGGCGTGCCGATCCTGCTGGCCACGGCGGATTACCGCAAGAAGGAAATTGCCTTCCCTCTGGTGCTGCAACCCAGTGGTGATCTGCAGGCGGATCTGGACCGCATCTACCACTGCTTTGCCCGGGTCGAGCCCTGTCATCCGCAGCGCCTGTCGGCACCGCTCAAGGCCCTGCGCGACAGCGACAAGGCCTGATGTTTTGGTGGCCGCCGGGGGGCGGCCACGCTCTGCCATAGATACCTCAGGGGCTGCAGGCACTGCCATTGGTGTAGCTGGCATCCACCACATCATTGATCCACTGATCGAGCAGGGCGGACGCCTCGGTGTGCGCCACGCTACGGGCAATCGGTGGCATCATCCGCTGCGGATCGTCCTGGGCGGCCAGCCGGCAGGAGACGATGGAGCTGTCGGCACTGCCCGGCACGATTACCCGCTGGCGCCCGCAGGAACCGCCGCCGGTGGCGGTGGGTTTCTTGCAGATGCCGTAACTGGCGTCCACATCGCGGAAGTGGTCCAGATAGAAGCCGGTATTGGAGGCGGCGCCACGGTCGTTATGACAGTGCGAGCAGTTCACCTCCAGATAGGCTCTTACCCGGCTTTCGATATCTGCCTTGGAACCGGCGGTGAAACCGCTGTCGCCGGGCACGTTCCAGTGCGGCAGGCGCTCCACATTGGTAGCGACACCCTCGGCGTTGATTTCCAGGTCCGGTGCTCCGGTTAATAGTCCGGCATCAATCAATGCCTGCAACTGGTTGACGCGCGGGAAGCCGCCCTGGCCGCGGCTACCCATGAAACCGGTTTCCGGCGCGTAGGGGCGGTTCAGGTTGCGTACCTTGGGACCGATCGGCGCACTGCCTGACGGCCGATCATCATTGCCGTGACAGGTAATACACTGGTTGGCGTTGGGCACCGAGTAGCCGGCGGTGCTGCCGGTGAGCAGGGTGCCGGAATTGCTGTCGCGGTAATGCCAGTGCACCGCCACCGTGGCGCCGCCGGGCTGGTAGACGGCTTCCGGTTTCCCCTCTGCGTCGGTTTTCCAGACATAGGGCAGCCCCTCCCACAGGGGTTTTCCGCTCTTGCTCAGGCGCTTGATCAACAGGCGCGTTTCCACCAGCTGTTCGCTGTTGTTGCTTTCGTCGGTGAAGGCAAAGGTCTTGGCGATCACGGTGCCTTGCGGAAAGCTGAGCGTGCCATTCAGGTTGTTGCCATCCTGGCCGTCGCGGTAGAGCGCCTTGGTACCCGGCGGGATGAACATCACCCGGTACTTGGTGGCGTAGTCGGAGAACAGCTTGGTATTGAGCACGAACGGCTGCCCGCCTTCGTGGGGCATACTGCGAGGATCATGCGGGTCGGCAAACAGGTTGTACTGCTCCAGGCGCGGGCAGTTGACCTGCAGGGCACGACGGTTGATCTGGCCGGGGCCCACCTTGGCGTTACAGAGACGCTCCACTTCTTCCTGGGAGGGGGCCGGATCGATCTCGCCGCTGCGCTCGAAGGGCGGGATGGTGACCCGCGGTAGCGGGGCCAGCACCTTGCCGAAACGGGCCTGGCAGTCGTGGTCTGACAGATGGGTATCCGAGGGAAAATTCAGTGTGCCGCTGATGAGATTACTGAGGCCATCGGCGCTGAGGATGGACAGATCCTGGTCGGCCAGGGCCATGATCAGCTCCAGACCATCGGTGCCGTGGAAGTTCAGGTACGGCGCGCTGTCGCTGGACAGCTGGTTGTCATGGAAGCAGGAGCCCCACTGCGGCAGGATGCGGTTGCCGTTGGCATCGAATTTATAGGCGTTGTAATGACAGGCCGGGTTGGGGTCCTCGTCGGTGTGCAGCGGCTTGCCATTGGCATCCGCCGGCACCGGCTGGCCGTTGGCGTCCAGCGGGTAGGGGCAGTCCGCATCCAGGTCATCGCGCAGACCATCCCAGATGATGTGCGCGCCCTTGCCCAGGTTCTGCAGGTTTTGCAGGCTGGTGAGAATCTCCTGTGGGTCATTGAGGGTGGGCAAGCTCTTGAGACCGATCAGGGTCGGCAGCAGGGTGTCGATGTCGCCGTTGAGAGTACGCTGCAGATCCGGTGGCGGCAGCGAGTAACCGGAATGCTTCATCACGTTATTGTGGATGTGCAGCCCTTCGGTATAGGGGTCGAGCTTCTTGTCGGCGGTGTTGCCCTTGCCGTCGATCAGCTCGTAGCTGACATAGATGACGGCGGCGGTGCTGTGGTCCTCGAAGCGGTTGTTGTAGACCTCGATATTGTCGTAGCCGAGGGTAATAAAACCGGTGCCCCGTGGCACCAGGGATACCAGGCCGCTGTGGGCAAAGTTGTAGGTGTTGTTGTTGCGTGCCTGGTTGTTGAGCATCACCGAGGTATCGCCGTACTGGGTAATGTTTTCCAGGTCATAGATCAGGAAACCGCCGGTGTTGCATTCGGAGACGTTGCTGTCGTACTCGCCGCCGCGCACGTTCTCGATCTCGAACCCCATGACATTATAGATGGCGCGGCTGTTACGAATGATGGCGGTGTTGGTCTGGCCCACATAGATGCCGGCGTCGGAGGCGCCCACCGATTCGCTGTTTTCCACCAGGATGTTCTCCGATTCCACCGGGTAGATGCCGTAACGGCCGCTGGCAGAGCTGGGCACATAGTCCGGAGTCGGGTCGCCCTTGTTCATGGGGGGAGCGGTACACTGGACTTGCAGGCGCTTGGGATAATTGTCGGCGGTAATGGTGCCGCCGCCGCCGGACCACATGGCGCGCACATTGCGCAGGGTGCCCCATTTCACCCCCTTGAGTTTGAAGGCATCACCGGGGGAATCGAGGATAGTCAGGTCGGAGACGGTGATGCCACGCACGTTGATGGCTTCCAGCCCGGTGACATTGGTGCTGTCACGGAAAGACAGCACCGTCTTGTCCTTGCCGCAACCGCGGATGCTGACGTCCTCGGTGGCCTGTATCAGCAGGCTCTGATTCAGGTTGAAGTAGCCACAGGCAAATTCCAGCACATCGCCGGGGCGCAGCTGGATCATGGCGTTGATCATGTCTTCGGTAGCATTGGGGCCGGGGTCGATATGAAACAGCCGGCCATCTCTGGTGGTTTTGTTGTTGCCCCCGCCGGAGCCGTTGTTACCCGCTTGCGCGGTATTGGTGGTGGTGTTGCTATTGTCGCTGCTATGGCTGTTGCCGCCACCGCCGCAGCCTGGCAGTAATGCCAGGCTGGCGGCGATCAGTATGGCGGATCCTGCCCTCATCAGTGATCCCATGGTCTTCCCCGATATTATTGGTACGTTCGTTTTGTTTTATGATTCTGGCAAGCTAAGGGGGAGGGCGGCTGTAGCGTTCTTGTCACGACTGTTACACGTTTGTAGGGATATTTATCGGAATTAAAAAGCCCCGGCGATGGCCGGGGCGGGGAATATCAGGCCGCTTGCGGTGTATCCAGCGGCCGGGTCAGGTAGCCGAGCATCAGGGATGCCACGTCTAGCCGAGGTTGGTAGTGCAGGAACAGGCCGCCCAGGGTGCCGAACACCCGCGCCAGCATGATGAAGTCGCCGGGCATCTTTTCCACCGGGTCGTGCTCCAGCCGCGTCAGCAGGGTGGTGACTTGCTGCATCATTTGCTCGGCGCTGGGCCAGCCCTGCTGCAGATGCGGATTGACGATGGCCTCCAGTACCTGGTCGAGCACCGCCGATACGAATGCCAGCAGGGTCTGTGGATTGCCGCTGCGGGTGATGAAGCCCATCTGGTTGAGGGTCTCGGCGATGACGTGGTGATCTTTTACCACACAGGCCTGCAGTACCCGGAAGTAGCCGTGGCGGGCGTCATCGGTAAGGGTTTGGCAACAGCCGAAATCCAGCAGTACCAGGTTGCCGTCGTGATCGACCAGGATATTGCCCGGGTGCGGGTCGGCATGGAACAGGCCGCCATGCAGCACCTGGGTGAACCAGGTATCCAGCAGCCGGGTCAGCAGGCTGTCCAGCTGGGCCGGCTCCTGGTCACGGCTATGTTCCAGCACGTCGGTGAGCTTGTTGCCGTGAATGAATTCGCTGGTCAGTACCCGACGACGGCTGAGACTGCGAATCAGCCGGGGTACCCGAACCCCTTCCACCGCTTGCAGCTGGCGACCGATGCGTTGCATGGCGTTGGCTTCGCGACAGTAATCCAGTTCCTCGCGGACGCTGCGCTGAATTTCGTTGACGATGGTATCCACGTCCATCGGCGGCAGGGCGGATTTGACGCAGTCCATGAACACTTTCAGCAGTGCCATATCCAGCTCTACCACCTCGTCCAGGCCTGGCCGTTGTACCTTGACTGCCACCTGGCGGCCATCATGGAGACGGGCCCAGTGGACCTGGCCGATACTGGCGGACGCCAGCGGCTCGGGGTCGAATTCCGCGAACAGGGTATCCAGCGGCTGGCGGAACTCCTCTTCCAGCACCTGGCGGATGGCGCTGAACGGCTCCGGGGTCGCCTGATCCTGCAGTATCGACAGTTCCTCCACCCAGGCCTGGGGTAACAGGTCGGGGCGGCTGGACAGCAACTGGCCGATTTTCAGGAAGGCGCCGCCCTGTTCCAGCGACGTTTCCCGGAAACGACGGGCGTTGCGCTGATGCAGGTTTGCCAGTGACCTTTCACGCATGCCGCTTGGCAGGAAGGCGGACTTGGTGCCCCACAGGCGGTAACTGGTGACCACCTTGGTCAGCATCCAGCCGGTTTTGGCCAGCCGTTTGAGGCGCGCGGGCCAGCGGCGGGCTTCGTCGGCCAGCAGTTGCATTTCCACATTGACGGCATTGGCGCCTCGCCCCACCGCACGGCAGGCATTGACGGCCTGGTCGGCAATACCGCGACCCTGCCAGGCGGTACGCTCAATGGCACGGATACAGCCTTCAATGATCGACAGCCAGGCCTTGAGGCCACTATCGGGTTGTTTGCCGGCGGCAAAATCGTCCAGAGGTTGCCAGTTGCGAACCTCCGGGGGCTCACTACCGGGCTTGTCGTGGGCGGACATGAACGCCATGGTGAAGCCTCTTTTGTGAATGGTTGTTCACAAACATAATTGAGTCAGGGCGGGGAATGCAAGAAAAAAGTTAACATATGTGCACTTCTGGTTGGCTTCAGCGCCGGGGGGATTGCGCGGTCAGACCCGATTGGCGATTCAGGCATCCCCGTGGCGGCAAGACGCGGCCGCCTGTTTTTTCGCCGTTTTCTTGCTCTTTAGTACCAGAATCAACGACTTGACGGCGGTTTGCCGACCGGCGGTGGTGGCGCGATGACGGCTGGCACTGCAACTTGATGAGGGTTTGCCCAAAGTGGCCCCTCGGGCTGTCTCCGTGGAAGGGCGGGGTCGCCAGCCCGCATCACAATAACAATGGTTGAGGATGACAATGACAACGACCCGCAAGGTGGTTATGGCGGCGGCGGTGCTGTTGCTGGCACCGTTAGGCCGGGCGGAGCAGACTTCCGCCACGTCACTGCAGTCCCTTGAGCATCGGCTCGACGATCTGCAGCAGCAACTGGAACAGCGACACGACTGGTCAGACCGGATCAGCGTCAACGGTTTTATTACCTACGGCATGACCCGCCACAATGTTCATCAGAACGACGTGAACGGTAATCCGGTCACCTACCTTGACCGTACCACAGACCAGGTTTCCCATAACGAGCTGTCCCGGGCCGGGCTGCAGTTCAACGCCACCATCAATGACCGGACCAAGGCGGTGGTGCAGCTGCTGGCACGGGGTCGTGACGACTATAGTGTGAAGGCCCAGTGGGCGTACCTGGATTATGCCCTGACGCCGTCATTGCATGTGCGCGGCGGCCGCATGGTGCTGCCATTCTTCATGCATTCCCAGTACGACAATGTGGGCTATGCCTACCACTGGGCGGCACTGCCTGATCAGACCTATGACGTGGTCCCCTTTGACACCATGGATGGCATGGACCTGACATGGAATTTCTCCACCGGTCCCATTGCCCAGCGGCTGAATGTGTACGGCGCAGCCATGAATGTACCCAGCTATTCGCTGCCGGTGCCGGTGACCTACAAGGTCTCGCAGATGGGCGGCATCAACCTGACGTCCACCTGGCAGGACCTCAGCACCTGGCTGAGCTACAGCCAGGCGGATGTCTCGCTGGATCTTGATGCCATTGATCCCAGCGTCACTCTGGACAAGGCCGGTACCTCCATCAGCAGCGTTGGCGTTCAGTATGACAATGGTTCCCTGGTGATGATGGCGGAACGCACCCAGCTGGACATGGATGGCTGGTTCCCCACCAAGTGGGGCGGTTATGTCAGTGTTGGCTACCGCTTCGGCAAGTGGATGCCCCATGTGACCTGGGGTGAAGCCAATTCCCGCGGCGTCAACGAAGCGGCCCAGGGCGGTCCCTACGCTCAGTCTTTTGCCGCAGCCAACATGGTACGCAGCAAGAGCTGGACGTTTGGCGTGCGTCACGAGCTGGCTCCCGGGGTGGACGTGAAAGCCGAGGTGCAACGCTACTATGACTTCAACGGCGACGGTATTCGCACCAATGGCCTGTTCAGCAATGTCTTGAGGTTACCCGGCGGTATCAACCGGGATGATCCGATGGTTTATCGACTCACTGTCGATGCGGCATTTTAGGGGGGCTGATCAATGCGAATTTGCAAGTTTCTGATGGTACTGATGGCCCTGGCGCTGCCGTGGAATGCCATCGCCGCGATTGTGATCGTGACCTCGCCACATTCCGCCCTGTCACAGGTCAAGCAGAGCCAATTGCGGCAGCTGTATTTGCGCGGCAGTCAGCACCTGGGTGAACAGAAAGTGCTGGCACTGGATCTGCCGGATAACAGCGCCCTGCGGGATCGTTTTTACCAGCAGGCGGTCGGCAAGAGTGCTTCCCAGGTAAAGACCTTCTGGGCGCGCATGATCTTTACCGGCCGGGGTGTGCCACCCCGGCAGGTGGGCGGGGTGTCCGACATGATCAATACCCTGCGCCATCAGCCCGACACCCTCGGCTATTTGCCGGAGGGCAAGGTGCCGTCGGATCTCAAGGTCCTGATGCGCCTGAAGTAACCGTTGACATAACCTGTGCCGTGCCGGCTTGCCGGCACGGCTTTGGGCCTGCGTGCAGGCCTAGCCTCCCAGCAATCTCGCTTCCGCCGCTTCCACCGCCTCCAGAGTGCCGTAAAGAATCACAGTGTCATCGCGTTGCAGTTGCAGTGAGGGGGGAGGGCTGTCGAGAGTGCTGTCCGCGCGGCGGATGGCGCGCACTTCTACATCCCGCAAGTGACATTCGTCCAGGGTTCTGTCGATGGCGCGGGCCTGATTGCCCAGTGCCACCGCATGCAACAGCCGGTAGGGATTGCCGGCCCGGTCCTGGCTGGGCAGGGATTCACCATGGTAATAACCGCGCAGCAGCTTGTAGCGCTCGCGGCGGCTCTGACGCAGCATGGCCAGTACCCGCCCGAACGGCACCCCCAGCATCATCAGCGCCTGGGCCACCAGCATCAGCGAGGCTTCCAGTACCTCCGGCACAACTTCGGCAGCACCGGCCTGCACCAGCTCATCCAGGTGAGTATCGTCCCGGGTACGTACCAGTACCCGTATCGCCGGGTTCAGGTCCTGTACGGTGTGGATAATACGTTCAGCCAACACGGCGTCGTCAAAGGTGACCACCAGCAAGCTGGCACGCTGAATGCCGGCCCGTTCCAGAATGTCCTTGCGGCTGGCGTCGCCGAACAGAATCCGTTCTCCGGCGGCACTGGCCTCGCGGATTCGCACCAGATCCATGTCCACCGCCACCGCCGGATAGTGGAACCGGTTCAGATAACGCATCAAATTCTGACCGACCCGGCCATAGCCGCAGAGAATGACATGTTGTTGCACGGCGCTATCCAGCGGCGGGGTTTCGGGAACCTGTTGCCAGGGGCGTAACAGGCGGCGGCTGAGACTGGCACTGGCTTCCAGCAGCGCCGGGGTAATCGCCATGGTCAGCACCGTGATGGATACCAGCAGCCCGGCATTGCCCGGGTTGATCAGCGAGTGGGATACCGCCAGGGCCACCAGCACGAAGCCGAATTCGCCCCCCTGACTGACCATCAGACCACTGCGCAAGGCGCCGTCGGCGGGCTCGCCCAGCAGCCTCAGCAGCACAAACACCAGCAAGGCCTTGAACAACATCAGCGCCAGGGCGGCGAGAATGATCCAGTGCCACTGGCTGACGAACAGGCTGGGGTTTACCAGCATGCCGACACTGATGAAAAACAGCCCCAGTAGCAGGTCCCGGAAGGGGCGCAGGTCGGCCTCGATCTGGTGGCGGAAATGGCTTTCACCGAGCATCATGCCGGCCAGGAAGGCGCCCAGCGCCATGGATAGCCCCAGCATATGGGTGACCCAGGCGGCCACCAGCGCCAGCAGCAGGGCGGTCATCACGAAGACTTCGTCGGAGCGGGTGCGGCCGGTTTCTTCCAGCAGCCGGGGCAGTATCCACTTGCCGACCACGAAGATGCCGGCAAACAGCAGTAATGCTTTCAGCAGCGTCATCCCGGCCAGATAAAAGGCCGGCATGCCGTCATCCAGGGTCAGCACCGGCAGCATCACCAGCATGACAATGGCGGCCAGGTCCTGAAACAGCAGGATGCCGGTAGCGGCTCGTCCATAGCCGGTATTCAGGGCGCCGCGTCCGATCAGATCGCGAATCACGATGGCGGTGGAAGACACCGCCAGGGCGCCGCCAGTGATGACAGCCATGGTGATGGAGAAGCCCAGTAACCGCATGATGGCAAACACCATCAATCCGGTCAGCAACACCTGCAGGGAGCCGGCCCCGAATACCACTCGGCGCAGGGTCAACAATCGTGGAATGGAAAATTCCAGTCCCAGGGTGAACAGCAGAAAAACGATGCCGAATTCCGCCAGATGCTGAATCCCGTCCGTGTTGCTGACCCAGCCAAAGCCGAACGGGCCGGCGGCCAGGCCGGCCAGCAGATAGGCCAGTAGCGGCGGCAGCTGTAAACGCCGGAACAGCACCACCGCCGCTACCGCGGTACCAAGCAACACGACTGTCAGTGTCAGCAGGTTGTGCATGTGCAGACCCTTGCCCCGGCAACCTTTGCCAGTGTAACAGGGTCGGTCAGGTGATTATCTGACGATGGTCAACACCAGCAATCCGCTGTTGTTGCCGAGCCGGCCGGTCCGCATCTTCCTGACGGAAGATTAGAAATTCACATCCACGGTAATGGTGTCGGTATAGAGGCCAGCCGGGGCGGACTGGTTACTGAATACCCGGCCATAGACCGGCAGGTCGACGGCGGTGCCAAGCCCCAGGCCAACCCCGGTCACACGGCTGCCGCTACTGTTGCCCCAGACGATATTCCTGCCGTTGTCCTGGTAGAGATCGTAATGCAGCAGGTTGGCGCCGTTGGCCATGTTGCGGCTGCCGTGTGTGCCATTGTCGAGCCCCACGTCAAAGGGCGTGGTATCGGTACAGTGGACGGTGACGGTGGACATGGCGTCAACATCATTGCGCAGTGGGGCCGGCTGAGTCCCGAAATCCAGGTCGGAGGCACTGACATCACACTGGTAGTTGATAGTGGCCTGGGCGGTGAGCGTGTAGCTGCTGGTAATTAACGGGGTGACAGAATCACAACTCTGATTGAAACCGCCGGTAAGAACGCCCACGTATGAGTTGGCCATTATCGCCTGGTGTAGTCCGGACTGGGTATTGGCCGGGAGTGGTGTGGGGATCATACCGTAGAGCGTGACCGTACCGGAGGTAGTGGATGTGGGAGGGTTAAGATCAACGTTCACCTCTATACCATTGGTGACCGGGCCGCCTGGCTGGCCCACCACATTGGTATAGGTCGGCGCGTCATAGACATTAAAGGGCAGATTCGGGGGCTGACCATTGACGGGTTGCAGATATCTGGGTTGCATGCTGCCGGTATTGTCACTGGCCAGATAGATGCACAGGGTATTGTTGCGTGAGCGGTCATTGGTGGTGCGGCTGCAGGTCCAGTTCAGTGTCACCATGGAGGTGATGTTGCCGCCGGCTGAGGGATTGACTGTACCGAAATCAAGCACCGGGCTGCCGGTCACGGCGCAGGTGGGTGCCGCATGCAGTGCCTGCAGCGGGGCCGCGATGGCGAGGCAGATGCTGACCAGCAGGGCGACTTTCATTGGCTGTCGGTCTCGAGTGTCAGGGACGTATTTTCACCCTCAAGGGTAAAGGAGACAAAGTGGATTTTCGATGCATTCAGGTAGGCTGGCAGGTCCCAGAACATCGCGCTGGCCGGGAGCACATACCCGGCCAGGCCGCGCTTGAGCACATGTTCCTTGTTGCGGCTGTCGACCACCGCCAAGCGCACCAGACGGGCATGCTTGTTGCCAAGGTTTTTGATCATTAACTGGTGGTCGTGTATGCGGGCGCTTAATTGCGGTTGTTGCTGGTCGCTGCCCACAAAGATAGGCACCGATAAACGCAGCAGCATCTGTACCCGGTTGGGCACTTTCTCCCTATTGCGCTCCGGAATTTCGCTGATGATCAGGCGATAGCTTTGCTCTGCCTGGGTAGGGATGGCCGCCTGACGGACGATGCGGATGGTCTGGGTAGCGTTGGCCGGAATCAGGGTCACCGGCGGGCTGACCACCAGTTGTTGCTGCTGGCGCAGTTGCCGTTTGCCATCCCGCTGACTCCAGGCAAACAACTGGATCTGGTAATAACTGCTGTTGCCGGCCCCGTTGGTGAGCGTCAGGGTGGCGTTGTCCTGGTTCGGTTGCAAGGTCAGCCCGAGTGGGGCAACAGTGAGTTGGCCGGCGTTGGCTGTGGCGCAAAGTGCCATCAGCAACAGCAGCAAGGACTGTTTAATGGTGTTCATGGTGTTGATCTCCCTGCTGATTGTCCGGTTCACAGACGAAGGGCCCGATGCGGGGAAGCGTGCCCGATTGTGGTTTGAAGTCGAAGTCGACATGGCAATGGTGGTTACCCTGCTGTACATCCAGTGTGTTGTGGCCGCTGTCAAGATCCTGCAAAAACACTTCACCATCAAAACCGGCCACGGTGGCACCTTTGTCGGCCTGTGACACCTGGCTGCCTGCGGCAATCGGCTGCCCTGTTTTGGTCTTGATGGTGGCAACGGCGCTGAAGCTCTGGTGAATGGGGAAGCGAGCCGTCACGCCGGTAAGCTCCGCCGGTTTGATATTGAGGGTCTTTTGTTCCAGCTGAGCGTCCACGGGCAGGTCAGTCACATCAATGGATAGTTTGTTGTCCACATAGGGCACCAGATCCGCTATCAGCAGTTTGCCGTGGCGGTTGCTGTAGCCGATCAGACGGTTGGACCTGCGCACTGGCACCTTGGCAAAGCCCCCGGTATCGACAATGGCATAGCTGTTGTTGATGCGATTGGCGGCAAACACGTCCTGGTAGTTGGTGACCAGGGAGCCGTTCACATTGGCAAAGGCATTACTGTTGCCACGATTGCCGAAGACACCGGCCTGGGCGCGGGCATAGGGCGTCCACCAGGTGGCCGATGCCTGGCGAATGCCGTCAGCTTCCGGGCTGTAGGCCAGATCCCAGCCGAGATCCCAGAATTTTTCGGTGGCTTCACTCAGGGTGAAAAGGCTCGACGTGTTGCGGTTTTGCTCGTCATAGGAAAGCTGGGCACTGGCATGCAGACCGCGTTTACCCGGCCGGTCGAAGTAATAGCTGAAAGTGGCCTGCCAGGTGCGGTCATCACCCTGATTCAGGTTCTGATTGACACTGAAGCTGGCGGATAGCTGGCGCCAGAGATTGCAACGATAGGCCAGCACCAGGAATTCATTGTCACTGCCGTTGAATTGCCTGGTACGCAAGTAACTGCTGCTGATGTTGCCATGATGGTCGAGATTGACGCTGCCGTTAACCTGCAGGCTGCTCTGGAAGCCGGGCAGGTTATCGATGCTGTTGCTCAGGTCCCGGTAGCCTTTGGTGCGGTGGGTGTACTGGGTGCTGAAGCCATAATACCGGCTGTGGAACTCGTGGCCCACTACCCACTGGGTACCCTGATTATTGCGGTCCTTGCCTTGGGCGACGGCCAGATTCGAGACCCCCAGCAAGCCGGGTTTGAAGACCACGCCCAGCCCGCCGTTCGTCAGCGACTCACTGGCATTGCCGGTGCCTTCCAGTGTCAGGCTGTCAGTCATGCCGTAGCGGACCACACCGGTAGCCACCGGGCGGCTGGCGTAGTCGGTAGAGCGGTAGCCGTAATGATAGCGTGGCGTGCCAACGGTGGCGGAATAGTCCCACAGCCCCTCGCGCAGGAGCTTGGGAGAAACATAAAAGGGCACATTTTGGGCACTTTGCCGTCCCAGAGTATCGGTGGTGACCACCTGTACTTCACCAAAGCCGGTCAGGCGCGGCGCGGTATCCATGACAAAGGGCCCGGGTTGAATCTGCTGTCTGCCCATGCGCAGGCCATTGACAAAAATATCCAGGGCAGAAGGCAGCGTGGCTGAGCCATTGATCTGCGGGGTGGGGAAGGTGATCAGGTCCGGACGGGAAGCAAAGTTGCGGGAAATCTGTAGGCCCGCCATTCGCACTGATGGCGTCCAGGCCAGGCTTTTGCTGATGGTGTCGCCGAGCACGTAAGTCTGCATCAGGCGTGCATCGGTATAACGCCAGTAGCTGTCCAGACGCACATACTGGCCATCATAGTCCGGTTGATGGTTGCTCCAGCGGAATACCCCGCTGGAACTGAACGCGCCCACATCACTGAACAGCCTTGCTTCGTGGCTGGCCGCCGTGGAGGTGTTGCCGTTTTCCATTCGGGTGCTGTAGATATTGTAGTTGAGCAGGGCGCCAAAACCCTGTTGTACCGGTGTTTCCGTGCGGGCGGAGCTGTTGTGCAGTTGCTGGCGAGGTAACCAGGCCGCCGGCACGGTCAGGGACAGCTGCTGGGCGCCATTGTCGTAATGGCCGGTAATACCCAGGGCGGCAAGGGGTTCCCAACGGTCATAGCGAGCCGGTACCCGCACACCGGCATGGCGGAGCGCCTCGGTATCCACCGACAGATAGCCGTTATGGACCCGGGTCGGCAAGCTGTAACTGCTTGGCACACCATTAATCGTCAGGGCCGGGTAAACCAGATAAGAAGAGGCCCGGCCACCGACAGCCTGGGCACGAAGACGGGCCAGATCGGCCTGGCTCAGAGCGTCATTCAGGGAGACCAGCGAATGGCTATCGGCTGTCGTTGTGGCGCTATCTTGCGCCCAGCACAGCATCGGAAAACCGAGCAACAACAGCCACAGTGACAACACCCACTGGCGCCAGTCAGGCATCCTTCCCCCTTGGTATCCATCGTCAGGAAATCTGCCAGTACGCACCCGGTTCAGGGGCGTACGGCTTACCAGGAAGGATCAAAAACTAACGGTCACCGTAACGGTATCGCTCAGTTGCACGCCGGCACCGGTGATCGTGTCGGTGGCCGCAATGGTGGGGGTCTGGGCCGGTACGCTGCCATAGACCGTGTAACTTTGTGCCGAACCCGTGCCGGTCAGTGAGGTTCTTTCCGTGCCGGAGCCAATATCACCCCATGGGGTTGAGGTGCCGGAGGTCTGATACAGGCTGTAGCCCACATAGGTGCCATTGCCGCTGGCGCTGGTCATGGCGCGATTCCCGGCCGGGGCATTGGCGCTGTTGAGGCCGTTGTTAAGACCGATGTCGTACGACGTACCATTGGAGCAGGTCACGTCGAATGAGCCGGTGGCTTCAGCAACACTGCCTGCCACCACCTGGGCTTCGGTGGCATTGCCGAAATCCAGATTTTGCGGGTTGGTGACCGTGCAGGAGGCCTGCAGGTTGAGCAGCACCTGGAAAGTATTGGTTACCGTGGCAGCCTGGCTGGCCAGCGGGGCACCGAGTAACAGGGCGCCGGTCACAACCCGTTTCTTGAAAGCGTTCATTGGACATGCTCCATCTTAGAGAAGGTGCTTTTATTTTGTGACTTGATTCACATATATGGCGTGATTTATATCATGATAATAGCCCGTTTATTTATCAGAAAATGGGCTTAATTCGGTAAAATTATTTTAAATCATGGTGCCTTGGGGCGAGGCATTGCGCGGTTCCTGCCTGCTTCGGGGCGAAGGCCGTGAATGTTCTGTGAATCTCCCGGGCGCGGGCAGTCAAGAACGTGGTGAGGCTCCGGGATCAGTGGCCGTTCTGGCGTGACCGAATATCCATTTGTTGCCACTTTCCGTAACCGCTTTTGCGGTATTGTTCGTCCGCATATTCGCGGCGGGCGCGCTTTTCGTTGCAGCCAACCAGGTTGCGACGGCGTTTGCAGTCTGCGATACGGCGCTCGATTTCCTTGTTGGTAGGGCCCTTGGGGATATGGGTAGAGGGTGGGGTGTAGTGGTTCTGGGGGTGGCGCCTGGGTAACCCCTTGCGAAGATGTTCACTGGCCCGGGTGTTGGCCTTGTTGGCCGCGTGGCCGTTAAAACTGTTGGTTTTCGGGACCTGAACCGACTTGGCGTGTTCCACGGGCCGGTCAGAAAAGTGGGTTTTGCCCTGATCGTCCACCCAGCGATACAGCTCTGCACTGCCGGGGGTCGGTAGCAGAAGCTGGGCGGCGATCAGCAGTTTTGCAATGTTCATGGTGTCTTTCCCTGACAGCTAGCAGGGCCCGGGCCTGATGGCTCGGGCCGCTGCCCCTGTTTGCTGGCAGGGGCAGGCAACCGCAGTTTAGGGGGCCCCGATGGCGATGGCCAGCGCAATGCCGGGCCTCTCCCGGTGCGCTTGTGTTGCGCGCAGAATTGGGCTCATTTCTGTTCCATGATTTCCCGGGAGGCTTCGATGGTGGCTTCCACGCGGCGGTTCAGGGCCCGGCCTTTTTCCGTGTTGTTGTCTGCTATCGGCTGGCTTTCACCCATGCCGCTGGTATGGATGCGCGCCGGCTTGATATGGAAGGTTGTTACCAAGGCTGTTCTGACCGCATAGGCCCGGCTTTGCGACAGTTTGAGGTTGTATGGGGCCCGGCCGACATTGTCGGTATGTCCCACCAGTTGCAGGATACTGTCCGGGTATTCGGCCAGCACCGTGGCGATTTTCTTGATGTCAGGCAGATAACGAGGCGGCACCTGGCTGCTGTTGAAGGCAAAGCCGATATGCAGCGTGATCTTCACCGGTTCAGTCAGCATGATCGGGCAGCCATGGGTATCCACCCTGGCGCCTCGGGGAGTATTCGGGCAATCGTCCTGTTTGTCCTGCACGCCATCGCCGTCGCTGTCGATCCATAGTTCCTGTTGGGGTTCGACGTGGGGTGCGGGCATGGTTTTTTTCGGTAGTACCTGGGCAAAGCGATAATTCAGGGCAATGAAGGGGGTGTTATCGACATAGTGATTGCTGATTTCCAGCAGTTGACGATAACCGATATCGAGCATCAGATTGCGGCCCAGCAGTCGTTGTACGCCGACCTCCATGACCCCCATGTCTTCCTGAACGGAATTGGCGGTGCTTTGCGTCTGGCGGAGTTTGTGGCGGGCGTAACCCAGCCCCAGATAGGGGTGGGTGCCAAGAAAGGTAATGTCATTCCAGTGCAGCCGCCCCTCAAGCAGGATCTGTGAGTGCTTGATGACCGTCTGATTATCGCTAGCGGTAATTTCCGTCTGACCATATGCGAGCTGTGCGGAGACGCGTTTATTGAAGCGGCGCCCGGCCTGAAACGCCGGGCGCCAGAAATTATCAATACCCTGTGTTCTGCGTTGCTCTTTCTCAATGATATAGCGCCCGATTTCTCCCCCCATATACCAGTAGGAGAGGGGCTCCTGTCGGGGAGTGTGAACCTGCGCCATCACACTGGCGGGTGCCATCAGTATGGTCAGCGCAAACAGCCGGAACCAAGCCTGCATAATTACTCCTGAGGTGCTGCCATTAGCAAAACCGTCCGCCCCTAATTGAATTCCAGGGTAACCGTGACGGTATCCTGATAGTCCCCCGGCGGCCCCCATTGATTGATCGGGATCCTGCCGTAGACCACCACGGGGACACAGGCCAGCAGACAATTGCCCGAAACGGTGGCGGTACCCGCGGTGCCATCGCCAAAAATCTGTGTGCGCGCGGAATCGGTATACAGGTTGTAGTTGAGCGTGGCGCCGGAACTGTGCATCAACTGCCTGGGCGTGAAGGTCCCGGAATTGCCGCTACCGATTTTTACCTGGTAAGAGACCGGCGTGGTGGGGGTCAGCACGTCCGGCGTACAGCTGAAGCTGATCTGCCCCTGCCCGTCTGCGGGTGTGGTCCGCAGCGAGGAGACGGTAGCAAAATCAATCAGGGTGCTGCCGTCTGCGGTGAGAATGGAACAGGAGCCGGCAACGGCGGATAACGGCAGCGCACTGGCGATCAGGACCAACAAGTAAGCCAATAATCTCAACATGCTGATAGGCCTCGTCATGGCGTCGGTTCGCAGGTAACTGGGGGCAGCTGCGGAGTACGTTCATCGGTTGGCGGAATGGTGACCGTCAATTGACACAGGGTCGTGGCGTCTTCGCTGATAACCAGTGTTACCGTTTTTCTGGCGGTTTTCACATAGACCAGGCCATCAAAGCCCACCGGGAACGGCTCGGCATCGGGGGCGTCGAGATCGGTAACCACGGCCGCGGTGGACAATGGCCGGGTGCCGCCTTGCGGCTCGGCAACGACAACAGGTACCAGGGCATCACGATAGACGGTGAAGTCGGGGGTGACGCGCACCAGCGACAAATCTTTTGGCGCGGCGATCAGTTTCTGGTTGCCCAGGGTGGTGTTGTAGGGAAGGTCCTGCTGGTTGATATGCAGCTCGGTTTCCTGGAAGGCCGGCAAGCCGACCAGCAAGGAACGGCCGTTGCTGTCGGTGGGGATGCCATTGATTCGCACGCCCGCCAGTTGTGGCCCCAGGTCGACCAAAGCGAAGCCGCCGCTGGCGAAACGGGTGGGCTTGATGGTGCCTCGTGTCATGACAACCCCACCGGCCACGCCTGCCCGATAGCTGCGCACCCCGGCGGCATCCACGGCTGAGGCAAAGGCGCCGTAGGCGGGGCGCTCCACGGATGCCGAGACTGCGGTCAGATCGCCGCCCTGTAACCGGTGTCTTACCTGAATGCTGGGGTAGCCGGCCTTGCCCAACACCCTGAGCTTGGCATCCACCACCGCATCCTTGCCTCTCGGCAGACTGGCCTCGAGGCTGCCGCGGCTTCTTGGCCTGGAGGACAGCGGCATCTCGATGGAAGCCAGGGTCAGACCATCCCGGTTGGGTTTGATCTGTTCGGTATGGGACAGGCGAAATCGCAGATAGGGGCCATAATGAAAATAGACGCCGGCGGTGATTGCGGTGCGCAGGGGCGCATTTTCCGGATTCCGGTGTTGAAAGCCCAGGCGCACACTGGTGCCTCTCCAGGCCTGGCTGGCGATGCTGCCGACCCACTGACGAAAACCGTTACTGTCGAGCGGGGTGGTGTTCAGTGACGGCGTGAAGCCGTTTTCCTGCTGCTCATAGGACAAGGCATAGCTGTAGCCCTTGTACTGGTTGCTGAGGGTGGCGGCTGCGGCCCATGGCTGATTGTCACCCGGCAATCGCTTCGAGGTGGCAAGGTGGGTTTGCAGCGCGCCAATGCGGGGGAGGGTGGATTGGGCAAAGATGCCGCCATTGATGTGCTCCTGCGAGGCGGCAGCGGCGCCCACCCCCAATGTCAGCCAGCGGCTCATGCCTCGCCGGTAGCTAAACAGTGAAGCCAGCTGCTGGTAGTTATTGCTGAAGCCCTGTCGTTGCAGGCCTGCGGCGATTTCGAAATCATCGTAGCCCTGACGCAGCTGGCCCACCGTGAAATACGAGGGAATCTCCAGGGTGCTGATTTTCCCATCGGCTTCGCGCACGGTCAGGGTCTGCACCGTGTTGCTGAACAGCGGCTGATTGATCACCTCCACCGGGCCGGGAGGGACCTGGTAGCCGCTGCCAAAATAGGCATTGCCGATGACCTGTGGTTGATCAAGCCCGCGCTGGGCAAGTAATAACTGCGCCTGGGTGTCAGCCAGGGCCTGAAAATCCACCACCGGGCCGGTTACCAGCTCCGGGCGCGTTGCATAGTTGCGGGTAATCTGTACGCCGGCCAGTGCGGTGCCGGTGCGCCACGGAGTGCGCCCGGCAAAGGCATCACCAACACGGAAGGTGGTGGTTTCGTCCGGATTATCGAATTTCCAGAACGTGGCAATGCGATGTGTGGTCGATTGATTGCCATAGACAAAGCCGGAATACTGGCTCTGCAGCACACCCTTGTCACCAAACACGCCCAACCCCAGATAACCGTTGTAGGCGGAGTCGCTGTTGCCGGTGCGGCTGGCAGTGAAATTGTAATTCACAAAGCCGCCTGCGCGTTGCTCCGGGCCCAGTCGCGCTCTTGGCCGTTGCGCCGACATATCGATAAGGGTGGGGCAAAAGTTGCTTGCGCTGGCGTGCAGGTTCAGCGTTTGGGTGGACTCATCAATACTGACCTGGATGCCCGGCTGATTGTCGAGTCGCTGGTAGCGATTATGGTCTATGGCTTGCGTTGGTGTATTTTTCAGCCCGCATAGCCTCACCGCGCGGCTATCCTGGGGCAGCACCAGCACCTCACCGCAGTGCCCGCGCAGGGTAAAATATTCCCCGGCATCCTGGCCATTGATGACCCATTTCAGCAGACGTTGCTGGTAGTAACTGCCGTCGTCCTGGCTGTTGCCGGTTTTGACCTGTTGTGGCCTGGCCGACATGTCGTTGTGGCAGTCTGCGCTTGAAACCCGTGGGGCCGCATGCGCTTGTGGATGACCGGCCATGAGAAAAACAGCAAGCAGGGCCAGCCGTGGCAGCATCAGGGTGTTTTGTTGTTTTCTGGCTCTCCCAGCCATGCCATGCCCCTTCGATCAAAACCCTGTTGGTGACGGCCATAAACATCGGTGCGAATGCGAAGCTGAGCATTGGCTGGCGCTTTAAGGTGCCATTCTCGGGTCTGGTCCGGAAAGACATAGGGGAAGCCGTGGATGGCCTGCGTAGACTGCCCCAGCACATCGTCTTTCTTCAGTTTGTTGCGATCGGCGTTGGCACCGAAGGCGTCGATACCGATGACGCGAAAATGGGCGTTACCCGTATTGCTGACAAGGACTCGCCAGGTGCCGTTCTGATAGCGGGTTTGCACTTTGGGTTCGGCGTGGCTGGTACTGGGGCTGACGAACACGGGCAGGCCGATGCGGATCGCCATGTTGGCGCCGCCGTTACGGTTCGCCCGGGCGGCGGTGTCCTGCAAGTAAAGACGATAGGCAATTTCCCGGCGGGCCGGCATGTTACCCATGTATTTGAGCCGCAATACCTGGTGGCCGCCCGGCGAGAGCCTCAGGATCGGCGGAGAGACAAAAATGTCGTTGCTCGGCTGCAATAGATCCTGATCCCCCTGCTGCCGCCAGCGCATGATCGAGGCCTGCAGGGTTACCGGCTGCAGGCTCTGATTTTCAATGCTGAGCTGTGTGGTCTGGGTATTCTCGTCCAGATTCAGACGCAGGGGGGTAATATGCAGATTGCCGGCCTGGGCATTAGCGGTCAGTAGCCAGGCTGACAGTAAACTGAACAGCCAAAGACAAGGCGTCAGGCGTAGCCTGATGCTGGCATCTTGCATCCTGACCCCCTCAGAATTCTACGGTGGCGGTCAGGACATCCGTATAGTTGCCAGCGACCACCGTATTGCCGGTCTGGTCTCCGGGAATGCTGCCGATGGAGGTAAATACCCCGGTGAAGAGCGTAACCAGCCCCAGCACATCCTGGTTAACCACGGTCTCGGTGAAATCGAGCTGGTAGTTCACCTGGTTGGTGGTTGCCACGGCACCGCCACCAACGCCATCCATCACGCTGGTCACCACCGGGCCAGCCGTGGCCGTAGTGGTGGTGGTGGAGAACGTGGCGGCGCCCCCGGTCATTCTCGGGCCGTCCAGGGTGATGGTGGCAGGGGGGGTGGTACAGGCCACATAAACCCCCGGCACCGTCAGTGCCTGTGACGTGATCGGGTCGAGGATGGCGGCGAGCGCGGTGTTCAATGCGGCGATCGGAGTGGTCAGCGTCAGCGCATCATCATTGCCGGCGCCACCATCGGCACCGGCATTGGGGTGGGCGGTATTGCCGGTAATGGCATTGCCCGCGGCGGTATTGGCGGTGATGACGTTGTTAACGCCGGCGGCGGGAATAGGGGCAGAGAGAACGCCGAAGTCGGTACCAATGGCGACCACGTCGCAGGCGTCAGCGAGTGTCACGATGTTGGTCATGGTGTTGGTGACCGCCGCGTTGGCGTTGATGGCGACGGCCGCCGAGATAATCCCGAGCCCGGCCAGCTGAATTTGTTTTTTCATGATCACAATCCCCTTGTATTAAATGACACGCATTCCCTTTTTGAGCAAGCAAATACACGCATTCCTCACTTCCATTATTATCGTTGTCAATGCTTAAAATCTATAAAAAAAAATTGAATTAAAAGTGATTTAACGATTTGTTTTCAAACTGGCGGGGCGTTGTTACAAAGCGATTACGTAATAATGTCCGGTTATTAACAGTATGGGGTGTAATTGCTTTTAAGTATTAAAACAGCGGGGGAGGGGGGCGGGCCAGCGGCATGCCGGCTGGCGCGACCCCATGTGCATGAAGGGTTACTGGGGGGTGCGGATCACCAGTAGGCGCTCCTCGGTCATGTCGGCAATCGCCCAGCGGATGCCCTCGCGGCCCAGGCCGGAATCCTTGACGCCGCCATAGGGCATGTTGTCCACCCGCCAGCTGGTGACGTCACCGATGACCACGCCACCCACTTCCAGCTCGTCCCAGGCCTTCTGGGCCTTGTACAGGTCACGGGTGAAAATGCCCGCCTGCAGGCCGAACTTGGAGTCGTTGATGGCTTGCAGCGCCGCATCGAAATCGCTGAAGCGGCTGATCACCGCCACCGGGCCAAAGGCTTCTTCTTCGACGATGTTGGTGCCGGCCGGCGCGTCTTCCAGCAGTGTGGCCTGCAGCATGGCGCCGTCGCGCTTGCCGCCTACCAGCAGGGTGGCACCGGCATCCACCGCTTCGTTGATCCAGGTTTCCAGGCGTGTTGCCTCGCCTTCGGAAATCACCGGGCCGATAAAGGTGTCTTCGTCTTTCGGATCGCCCATTTTCAGGGAGGCGGTTTTTTCCGCCAGTCGGGTTTTCAGCTCATCGTAGACCTTGTCGTGGATCATGATGCGCTGTACGCCGATGCAGCTCTGACCGGACTGGTAGAAAGCGCCAAAGACAATGCGCTCCACCGCATCGTTGAGGTCTGCGTCTTCGTCCACCACCACGGCGGCGTTGCCACCAAGTTCCAGGATCACCGGTTTCTTGCCGGCGCGGGCCTTCAGGTCCCAGCCCACGTCCGGGCTGCCGGTGAAGCTGAGCAGCTTGAAGCGCTCGTCGGTGGTAAACAGGTCGGCGCCTTCGCGGTGGCAGGGCAGGATCGAGAAGGCCCCTTTCGGCAGGTCGGTTTCCGCCAGTACCTCACCGATGATGATGGCGCCGATGGGGGTGCGGCTGGCCGGTTTGAGCACAAAGGGGCAGCCGGCGGCGATGGCCGGGGCGACCTTGTGGGCGGCCAGGTTGAGCGGAAAGTTGAACGGCGAGATAAAGGAGCAGGGGCCGATCGGCACGCGCTTGACCATGCCGCGGTAGCCCTTGGCACGGGCGGAGATTTCCAGGTTGGGAATCTCGCCGTCGATGCGCACCGCTTCCTCGGCGGCCACCCGGAAGGTGTCGATCAGGCGGGTCACTTCGCCCCGGGCGTCCTTGATCGGCTTGCCGGCCTCGATGCACAGGGCCTCGGCCAGCTCGTCAAAGCGCTCCTCAAAGCGCTTCACGCAATGATAAAGAATCGCCTGGCGCTCATAGGGGGCCAGTTTGGCCATGGCACCGGCGGCCTTGTCGGCGGCGTCGATGGCTTTATCGATGGTAGCGGCATCGGCCATGGCCACGCGGGTCGCCACGTCGCCGCTGTATTTGTCGGTGACGTCCAGATCCTGGTTGGCGAAGACCGCCTCGTTGGCCAGGTAGTAGGGGTAGCTCTCTTTTAGCATGTCGGTTCCTTAATGGCGTGGGTGGGGGCCATGAGGTTTTTGGCTGTCGTTAACGCGTCGGCCGGCCGGCGGGGGGCGGCCGACCCGACAAAAAAAACACCCAAACGGGGTGGGGGGGCCCCCCCGGTTTGTGGGGCCACACAAAAAGGGGGGCAA